>NZ_AMZS01000061.1:0-81835 GCF_000314615.1 Acinetobacter sp. WC-323 | reverse complement strand
AAGAGACTCGAACTCTTACACCTTGCGGCGCTGGAACCTAAATCCAGTGCGTCTACCAATTTCGCCACGCCCCCGATGGGTGTGTATATTAGAGAGAAACTTTGCTCATGACAAGCCTTTTTTATAAAAAAAACATGTCTATGAAACCTAATGCTTTTTTAATATACAACTGAGAAAATAACAGACATAAAAAAAGGACTTTATAAAAAGTCCTTTTCAGATTTGGCAGAGGATCAAGGACTCGAACCTTGACGAACGGTTTTGGAGACCGTCATGCTACCATTACACCAATCCTCTATAACCGTATGATTAAAGCCTAAAAGACTTAACCATAAAAAAAGCAAGGTAACCTTGCTTTTTAAATTTGGTGGGGGCGAAGAGACTCGAACTCTTACACCTTGCGGCGCTGGAACCTAAATCCAGTGCGTCTACCAATTTCGCCACGCCCCCGATGGGTATGCATATTAGAGAGAAACGTTGTTCATGACAAGTCTTTCTTTTAAAAAAACCACTCAAATGAACATATAATATTCAAATCAAGGTGTTATGTTTACTTTTAAAGCAAATTTAGCGTATTGAGGCGAGTTTTTATCGCATCAACAGAATCAAATCGATGTTGAACATGTTTCTCCAGCAACCCTTTTAACACGGGGGAAAAACACTGTAATTGTTCAGGAAGCTGGCTCTGGAGTTGCTGACAATGCAATATCGCCCAATCATGATAGCTTTTGGCGTGTAATCTGCTTTGTGTCAACCATTCATAAACAATAATACCGAAGGCATATAAATCGCTTTGCACGCTCTTGCCTGCGCCCTGAAACAGTTCTGGGGCCATATAATGCGGTGTTGCATCTAGCGTCGTGATGGACTGCCCTATCCTAACGGTCTGTTCAAAGTCGATCAGCCTGCAACTGTTATCATATAAGCGAAAATGTTCTGCCTTTAAATCACCATGAATCCAGCCCGATTGATGCAACTCATTTAATGCATCTAAGGCCTTCAGCAGCTTTTGCCGTAGCTCTTCAATATTGCTCAAATCCTGCATAGGTGTAAAAAAATCTTGTGCAGCAAGCGTGATCAAGCCTATTTCATCACCATCGCAATCCAATAGGGATGTGAACGGGTTAAGCTGAACGATCTGATGCGTTAACAAAAAGTGTTGCCCGGCATGCTGCTGGTAAAACTCCAGCTCGTCTAATAAAGCCTGTTTTAAACCGGTATGGGTATTTGAACGGTGGAATTTCAGCCAATATTGCTGCTGGTTAATTTCAAAAGTATATAAACGTCGCCCAAAGGCATAGCTTTGGGCTTTGGTCATTAAAGTTAAGTTTTTAAGTTGAATCTTGGGATCATAGATCCACGTAGTAAAACTCATTCTGCTGCTTTTCTTCCTGCTTTCGCAATGATGTTAAACAATGCTCAATGGTTTTACCAATCCGCGCATGGGTTTCAATGGCAGAAACTTTGGGCCAGGTTGCCCGCTCACCTTCTCGCTGCAAGATTTTGAACAGTTTTGGTCGTGGATTTTTCAGCATATAGCAATAGTGCCGTAAACCGTATTTGGCAATGATATTCACATCACCATAATAACGTTGTCCCAGGATACCGTAGCCATGATCCAGCGCACGGCGGATCGGGAAAAAACTTCCCACATAATTACGTGTCAGATCCATCACTTCCAGTGCAATTGCTTTGCCTTGACGGCGCACAATCCGTTCAGGCCAGCTCAAGACATCTCTACGGAACCGTTCAGAATCACTTTGCATAAACGGCACAATGTGCGGATTGACCTGACTGGCGATGGTGTAATTAATATTATACAGCCGTGCCATTTTTTCCTGCGGGAAATCGCTACGCATACTGCCATCCACCCATTTGGTGTTGGCCAGATATGGAGTATGCTGTCCGTCATAACGTTTACTGGTCAAATGCACAGGTGGAAATAGCACCGGGACAGCACAAGAAGCCAGTACTGCACTCCATACCAACACATTCGGCGCAGTTAATGCATTCATGATCCGCGGACTTTGCGCCGTGTTATAGGGAGCAATCACAATATTAATATGACGGTTGGACTGCTGATAAGCTTCAGCAAAGGTGACGTCGCCCAGGTTTTGCATCAGGAACTGTTTTAAATACATGACATCGGCAAGACCGCCACGCCCCTTGACCAGTTCACTTATTTTCCTGAACTTGAATGCATCACTAAAAAAATGCTCTCCTTTGAGCAAGTCGGGCACCTGATCCGAGGTGGAGACGCCTAACATGCCAGTCATGATGGCCCCCGCACTGGAACCGGACAATACCCGTGGCATTAAATCCTGCTCGAGCAAGGCCTTACATACGCCGGTATGAAACAGTCCCAAGGTAGCGCCACCAGAAAACATCAGGGCTGGCTGTCCATAGGCTTTCTGGCATTCTTCAAAAAACTGGATTTTTTCCTTTAACTGAAAGGTAATACATTCACTAGAGGCAAGATAACGAAAACAGTCACTCATTTCCTCGACATAATTTTCAATAATCTTTTTTGTTCCGATATAGGTTTGCGCAAATAACATTGGATGACCAATATTGGCAAAGTCATAAGACAAGCCTTCTCTTAATACATAAATCAGATCAAGTGTCCGATGCTGAGTGCGATACTTTTTTAATAGGTTATAACGCTTGGATAAAATTTCGGCATCAAAATAAGGCGACTCATTGTCATATTTCCATACTTCATGACCCGATTCTTCGTCCAGTTTTAGTGCAATTTCCTTCCATTCATCATAAGAGTTTGCGTGCCGTAAGTGTTCTTGCAACATATCAACCCTATACGACTGATATGTATTCTTTTTTTCCTGAACTCTATTGAACATTCGCGATCCTGTTTTTCAGCATATTTTTTGAATTCTTGCACCTATACAATGCAAAAAGCTGCTGTAACAATCAAGGGTAAAATCGATTTATTTCGATATTTCTGATGAGATCTTCTTTCTTTCAGAAATAGCAATGTTAGTATCACTATTCATTATTAAGTTTGGTTTGTATTTATGGCGATCCTTGATTTACCCGAATCTATTCTCCAGTCTTTATCGAATGTCCTAACACAACTGCAGCAAGTTCTTCCTGCACCAAGACAGCCGACTGATTTCTCTGCGATCGCGTTTCGATGGGAAAATCAACAACTGGTCGCCATACAGCAGCCCAAGCAGATGTATCTGGAAGATTTAAAAGGGATTGAACGCCAGAAAGAGAAGATTATCCAGAATACCTTACAATTCCTGAATGGCTTGCCTGCCAATGATGTATTGCTCACTGGCTCTCGAGGCACGGGGAAATCTTCGATTGTACGTGCCCTGCTTACCGAATATGCAGCGCAAGGTTTACGTTTAATTGAAATTGAACGTGATGATCTGTCAGACTTGCCTAAAATTCAAAAGCTAATTGAAGGGCGTCCTGAGAAATTTATTGTCTATTGTGATGATCTGGCTTTTAATGCCGAAGATGAAAACTATCGCAGTCTAAAAAGCGTTCTGGATGGTTCCCTGCAATCGGGTTCAAGCAATTTTATTATTTACGCCACCAGTAACCGCCGTCATTTATTGCCTGAATTTATGCACGAGAATACTCCGGTACGCAAAGTCGATGTGCCGCAATATACGGAACTGCATCCACAGGAAGCCATTGAAGAAAAAATTTCACTTTCGGATCGGTTTGGCTTATGGCTATCCTTCTATCCTATGGATCAGCAGCTTTATTTAGAAATCGTTGAACACTATATCGTGAAAGCGAATCTGGAATATAACGAGCTGGTACGTGGTGAAAGCCTAAAATGGTGTCAGGCCCGTGGACAACGTTCCGGACGTGCCGCCTATCAGTTCTCAAAACATTGGATTGGTTCACAAAATTTAGAAAAAATTACCTAAAAAGTTAAATAGTGAGTTGTCCTCTAAAGCTTTGGTTTTGTCCTCATTTCCGCTTAGCAATGGCAATTGTTTTCCCTAACCTACTTCCCTGCGTAAATAGAGTTTAGGAAAATGAGATGAAAAAACAATTGCCACCAACTTCCCTGACCAGCAAAATTTTGGGCAAAAGCTTATTACTGGCTCAGAACACATTAGATAAATCAGTCAAGTATTCAACAATCCCTTTTTCCACCCCTGAAATTATTCGACCACGCATAGACGAAAAATTTTACACGTGGACGCATTATGGAATTTTCTTTCCGCTCTTACCTGAACCGCACCGTTATTTAAATATCATGATTTTATTGGGTACGCCTGGTGCATTGGCCTTTGACCATGACGATATTACAGTGGGTGATCCACGAGAAAGCGCAACCTTCTTTTCAAGCACGGCTGCTGTAGATGAACATCTGTTAAAAGCCTATATCATGCCTGAAAATGCGAATATTCAGGAAGATGGGACCTTGATTGAATTGGGCGAAGAGGTTTCAATTCAAGGCACATTACCGAATATTCAGCTCAAAGGGGCTTATCATGGCCTCAGCTTTGAATTCGAGCTGGATGTCAGCGAACAAATTTCATGGTTTATCAAAACCCCGATTTACGATCATTTCAGTCTATTAGCCAGCTTCAAAGGCCAACTTGAGTATAAGGGCAAAAAAACACCTGCTGAGGGCTTATGTACTTATGAATATGCCCGCGCAACAGGTGCACATGGCATGGTGAAAAAACTCCTGCCTGAACCCTATAAATTACCGCTTGATTTCTTTACCTATCAGATTATTAACTTAACCGAGACCACGCAATTACTGCTGACCAAAGCCGATATTCTTGGGCAGCCCGCAGCCTATACATTGCATGTTCGCCATACCGACAAGCCGGCTGAAGTCTATACCGATGTTGAGTTCAAGGTCACCCGTTATCAATCTGATCGTCATGTTTCGCCAAGCGGCAAGAACATGCGTCTGCCACAACAATTTAGCTGGTCTGTTAAAGATAATGCCGGTCAAAAGGTACTTGAGATCATTGCTGAAATTGACAGTCCGTTCCGTTATGGACACGGTGTGGGTTATGCCAGCGCCTACACTTATACAGGTGAATATCTAGGTCAGCCAGTTCAGGGCCGTGGTTATATTGAATATGTGGATGTCGAAGACCAGAAAGCATTTCAATAAACCTTCTATTTAGCAGTGAATATAGCGATAAGCCTTTGAAAATAATAAAAGGCTTATCTACTCTCTCATTTCTTTCGCCGCTTCATCGCTAAAAAAATTACTGTCTGTTTAAGGATTCATACTTGCGAATAAAAGAATTTTTACCTAATATTAGGTAGATCGGTATACATAAGTAATTTTACAATGAGTTCGAAATCAGCAAAACAAAAAATTCTGGATGCAGCATCTACCCTGTTCTATAACGATGGCATCAGTAATACAGGCATCAATAGCATTACAGAGAAAGCCAACGTAGCGAAAATGTCTTTGTATAATAACTTTGCTACCAAGTCAGATCTGATCACCTGCTATATCGAAGCACGTCATCAGGAATGGCTCGACTTATATGAAAAACGAAAAGTCCAGATTAAAACCCCTCTAGATGGAATTCTGGCGGTTTTTGATGCCTATCAGGATCATGCCGAATTTGCCTATGAAAACGGTTTTCGTGGCTGTGGCTTATTGAATGCGGCAGCAGAATTTCCTGCTTATAGCCCTGAGCGATTAGCTGTCAAAAACCATAAAGACGAAATTGAAGCAATTTTAGCCGGCCATTTAAATCAATTAATTCACGATGCTGAGCGAGTCAAAGAACTGGCATTACTACTTTCTTTTCTTCTTGAAGGATCGATTGCCCGCGCAGGTTTGGAAAGTTCCAGCGACAAGGTTTTTGCAGCCAAACACATGGCTCAGCGCTTATTAGAACAAGAGATTACAAATTGAATAGCTCAATCAATATAAAAGCTCATTACGGCTTTATTGCGGTGTTAGTGGCTTCTATTTTATGGGGAACCACAGGGACGGCTGCGTCCTATGCACCGAATTTAAGCCCTTTGGCCATCGGCGCAATTGCCATGGGTGGTGGTGGGTTGTTACAAGCCTTACTCGCCCATAAAGATATTCGCAACCACTTACCCCATATTCGCGCTTACTATCCATTATTATTGATCGGTATGGTCTCAGTCGCGATTTATCCATTAGCGTTCTATTCATCGATGCGTATGGCGGGGATTACCATTGGCACCGTGGTTTCAATCGGTTCAGCCCCTTTATTTACCGCATTACTGGAAAAGTTTTTTGATAAAAAAGCACTTTCTGGTAAATGGTTTATCAGTTTCGTTTTTGGTGTCGCCGGCGTTTTACTATTATCCATTGGCGAATCTCATTCTCAAGGATCAATACATACCATTGAGACAGATCAGAAAAGCATTGGAATTATTCTCGGACTGATCGCTGCCCTGACCTATTCTCTATATTCCTGGGCTGCAAAAAAGATGATTGATCGCGGCGTCGACTCCAAAGCCTCTATGGGCCTGATTTTCGGTTTTGGGGCCTTAATTCTATTACCGACCCTATTTTTTACCGGCACCAACCTGTTTGATGAACCGGTAAATCTTTATGTGGTGGGTTATATGATGCTGATCCCGATGTTTCTCGGCTACCTATTATTTGGTTATGCGCTAAAAACTATTTCAGCCAGTACCGCCACCACATTGACCTTATTTGAACCACTGGTTGCAGCACTATTTGCCGTCTTGCTGGTTGGCGAACAACTGGCACCTATTGGCTGGCTGGGTATGGTGTTGATTTTTGTGTGTCTGGCAGTGTTGTCTAAAGCTGATCGTTTACAGTTAATCACTTAGAAAAATTGCTAAGCCATTAAAATCAATAAATAGTAATAAAGCACACACAAAGCTCAAAGCAATGATTTTCCCATTAAAGAACAATGCTACTTTGGCTAGTTTTTTAATGGGTTCATCTTTTTTCAATCCAATGATCGAAAAAATGATGCCAATAAAATTACAGATAATTGAAATAATCCATGCCAGCAAAAAGAATAAATGAATGGGTGGCATTTCACAGATTCGATCAGTTGTACATGGAATACTGAGAACATAAATTGAAAAAATTGCTGCTGCGACAACTATAATTATACTTAACCATGCACAGCCATTGGCTGCTTTAATCACCCACATGATCGATTCCTTTTTATTTATATATTATTAAAAAATACTGAAATTATTTGATCATTAAAAATATTGAGCAATATCGATGCAAAAAAATTTCTGCATCGACCATCCAACTGAAAGATTAATACTCTCTTGCTAACTTTTCTAAAGTGGTTAGCATTTTTCTGACCACACTTCTTTTATGGTGCAACATATTCTTAATGTTACTTGGATTAAAACCCGTCAATTTTGCGATACCACGACTGGTCATGTATTCACCAGTTTTCGCAAAGTGCTTTTCACTTAACTCAGTTTTCGCATTAGAAAAACGAACTGCCAGCTTATAATCATTAAACTCAGACCATGCACCTGTCTTATATTCATCCGCATCAAAGTTGCTCTTCTGCTGAGTCGGTTTCTCGCGCAGAATATTACTTAAGCGATTAATGATAATTTTTTCTTCACTTTGTTCAATTAATTGATAAAGTTCAGTTTCTTCAAATGGTCGACCTAAAGCGATGTCTTTCCGATATTGTTCAACGATTTTTTCTTTTGATGCAACCTTGTCCTCACCTTTTTGAGTGAGGCATAGAATTTTAAATAAAGATTCTAATCGGCCACATGTAAAAATATAAGAAATTTTCAACTTACAACTCCATTATGAACGATTTGTTCATAAAAATATTTTCAAAAAAAATTTTGACGTATAAATTCACTATAGAATTCATTTAAAGGCAAATCAAAATCAGCAACTAACTGCCTTCTTGTCGTTTGTGTAGTTTCACCAGTTTTCGGATTCAGACCCGTTTTTTCAACATCTTTCCAATAAACACCTGTACCACGTTTTTGCCATGCAGGGAGTTCATTAAAATTAATCTGCTGTGAAAAGAGTAAATCATGCTTTTCTTGACGATTTAATCCCTTAACTTGTTCCGTTGCCGCACCGACTGCATGGCCTGATTTTCTTAACATCCAATAACAATGTGCATTTAATGCATTTCGATGAGCATCCTCTTGTCTCCAACGGAAGTAGTCATCGACTAATTGCGAATTGGGTAAAACACAAACTCGAGCATCAAAAGTAGCCATTTGACCATGCATAACAGAGAACTTTGCACTGGCTTCCCCTGCTAAAATAGAAAGAATTTTGCGTTCCTTACGATTAAAACTTTCATCACGGTAATGGAATAAAAGAGAAATTTCATCGCTCTGGGTATAACCATAAACGATATTAAAACCACATTGTAATAAATGGGTTGTGGTTTCTACCATTAAATCTCTAAAATGTACATCAAATGGCGCTTCAAATTGCCAGATCTCTTTAGTTAACCGTGTAAACCCACGACCATCCAACCTTACGACAATATAATTTTCGGGCGGAATACAAAAATCGTAAGCCGTCTCATATTTTCTTAGTCTGGTATCTAAATCTTCAAATCTCATTATTGTTCTCTTTGATACAGCAAGCTCACATTAAAATCATTTTCTTGATCAATTGAAACGCTGTAAATTTCATCAAAACCTTCATTAAGCTCAGGGACTTCTAACTTTTTAAACGTAGAAATCACACCAACTCTAGGAATTTTCGCCTTACCTTGACGTTGTTCATTTCGTAAAAGAGCATCATCCAGACCACTATCAAAATAGTAAGCAATCACTTTAAAGTGAGCATTTTTTGCATCATGAACATATATTTTTCGATCTAATTTACTCGGATTGGTATTATCAACAACAACCTTCTGTTTTGCGTCCAAACAGGCCTGAAACAATATTTTCTCACGATGTCTAGTTTTCAACATATCAAGATTGAGACGAATATGCGTGTCAGAGAAATATTGCTTAAAGAATGTTGATTTACCTGAAGCTTGCCCACCCACAAAAATGATAAGTTCCATTTTAGGTCGGTTTTAACTCGGTCATTGGCCAGCGCGGTGTGGTGGTTACCGCCAAACCATCCTGCTGTCCTGCCTTTAATCGCTGGTATCCGGCAAAGGCAATCATGGCGCCGTTATCGGTACACAACGCAGGCTCGGCATAATACACCTGCGCTTTGATCTTTTTCAGTGACGTCTCTAATTGCTCACGCAAACGGATATTGGCACTAACACCACCGGCAATCACCAAACGCTTTAAACCCGTTTGCTTTAAAGCTTTCACAGATTTTTTAACCAGTGTATCGACCACCGCTTCTTGAAAAGATGCCGCCACATCCGCATCCCGATTTTCTTCACCCAGCTTTTTCAATTGTACTGAAACTGCTGTTTTCAGACCGCTAAAAGAAAAGTCCAGACCTTGATGCAAAATTGGGCGCGGGAATTCAAAAGCTTGTGCATCGCCCTGTAACGCCAGCTTCGCAATATTCGGTCCACCCGGATAAGGTAGCTTCATCATTTTCGCGACTTTATCAAAGGCCTCACCCGCAGCATCGTCAATTGATTCACCAAGTAATTCATATTGACCAATACCATAAGCCGCCATTAATTGGGTATGCCCGCCAGAAACCAGTAAAGCCACAAACGGAAATTCCGGTGGAGTTTCCGAAAGTAATGGTGCCAGCATATGACCTTCCATATGGTGTACACCAATCGCAGGCTTATTCAGCGCAAAGGCTAAGGTACGACCAAATAACGCACCCGTCATAAGCGCGCCCATGAGACCTGGGCCACGGGTATAAGCCACTGCGTCAATCTCTTGCTTGGTGACACCACTTTGCTCAAGCAGTTGATTCATCAAGGGAATCATTTTACGAACATGATCACGTGAAGCCAGTTCAGGCACCACACCGCCATATTCAGCATGCAGTTTGATCTGGCTATAGAGAACCTGTCCACGTAAGCCGAGCTCGCTATCATAGAGTGCTAACCCAGTTTCATCACACGAAGTTTCCAAGCCCAAAACAATCATTAAACTGCCTTTACAACGATCAAAAATAATATCCGAGCTATTATAGACTTGTGATCTGAGTTGTAAATGAGTAAAATACTGACCTTCACTTGCGATCTAGTGCATAGTGCGTTAGATCTTATCCATTATCTTAGAGGATTTTACATGCCACAAGTTAAGTTGAAAGAAGGCGAACCAGTAGACGTAGCTATCCGTCGTTTCAAACGTTCATGCGAAAAAGCGGGTGTTTTAGCTGACGTTCGTAAGCGCGAATTCTATGAGAAACCAACTCAAGAACGTAAGCGTAAAAAAGCTGCTGCAGTTAAGCGTTATCAAAAGAAATTGACTCGCGAATCTGTACGTACTACTCGCCTTTACTAATTAATTTGTGATTGACTGCTGAAGACTATGAATACTTTAAAAAACCAGATTACTGACGTGTTAAAAAACTCAATGCGTGCCAAAGATATGGCAACAGTAACGGTGATTCGTGGTGTACAGGCAGCAATTAAGCAAATCGAAGTCGATGAGCGCATAGAGCTTGACGATGCTCAGGTTCTTGCGGTCATTGAAAAGCAAATTAAACAACGTAAAGAATCGATCAAAGCCTTTCAAGGCGCTGGTCGTGATGATTTAGCTAGTAAAGAACAAGCCGAAGTTGAGGTTATTTCTCAATTTCTACCAGAAGCTATGACTGAGGAAGAGCTTGATTCTATCATTGAGCAAACGATTGCTGCTCAAGAAGCTACTAGCATGAAAGATATGGGTAAGGTGATGAATTCTCTACGTCCGATCATAGCCGGGCGTGCCGATCCTGCACAAGTATCTGCTAAAATTAAAGCAAAATTAAGCTAATCTGCTTAATTCCCCCCTTTATATAATTTATTCAATTCAAAAATTGGATTCATTTCCACAATGAACCCAAAGCCGCTGTTTTATTTAAAATCACACTGAACATGATATTTTGCGAGCATTTGCATCTCTTTCGATTCTGCAACCTGCTTGATGAGATCCTGTCTGGTCATACTGGCATATTGTGCCGGTAATGATGAGCGATTTTGTTCGATCGCATCCGACATATCCTGAATATAACGCTGATTTATCTGGCAATATTTGGCCTGCTGCTCAGGCGTAAATTGTGAGGTTTGGGGATTCAAGCTGCGTAAAAAACTCCGGATGTCCTGTGCATAGCTACTACGAATTTTATCGACTGCATTTACATATTGCTCAACAGAAGCTGCTGAACTCATCCCCACTGCACTTAATGCACAAATTAAAACTAAAATCTTTTTCATAAATGTTCTAAATGCTCAGCCATTGCTTACGCAGGCCATCTTATCTTAATTCAATAAAATTTGGTTTATGCTCAAGAAAAAATTCTTCTTTCGGTGCAGGGATATCACCTTCCGTCACTGTACCCAGACGTAAACGGATGACATTCGGCAAATCAATATGATAAGAATAAAGCGGACTGGCACAGTTTTGGCAAAACACGCGTGCCTTGTTAGGTGTATGAAAATATTCTTTCAGTTGCTCACGTCCGCAAATTAGCTCAAATTTACTTTGCTCAAGTGGGCTGTTCCAGCCTGCAATAGCACCTTGAGCCTGCTGGCAATGCATGCAATAACATAAGATGCTGTGTTCAATTTCCCCATGATATTGATACCGCACCGCACCACACAAACATTGCCCTTTGATCATTTTATTTTCCTTGGGGTCTTAGCTGGTTTTAGATTTTCATACGCCGTTCATCTTGCATCTGTTTTAGGCGCGAGTCAATTTTGGCTGACATAGCCAGATTTCCTTTTGCCAAGCGCTGGGCATGCAGCATCGATTTAATCGCATTTTCCTCATATCCCGACCAATACTCGGCTTCTGCACGATAGCACAGCACATTAATTGCCTGCAGCGAAGAACTCTTATCCAGATTAGTAGCACGCTGCAATAATTGCCAGCCTTCAATATCTCTTTGGTTCTTATGAATAAAGCGTTGTACCAAAGCTTGTGCCTGCGCGACCTGTCCTTGACGAATCAACACCTCTGCCAGTTTATAAGACAATGCCCGGTTTTCAGGCATGGTTCTTTGTACTGAAACGATACTATTACTGGCCTGCTCTATTTTATTTTGCCCCAGATAAATATCCGTCTGGATCAAGGGAATCAGCACATGATTTTTTAATCTTGTTTTAACCAGATCCAGATTTTCCTGAGCCTGCGTATAATCACCGCGCTCTAAATAGAATTTGCTGAGTGCAAGTTGTGCTGCAGTATTGTTCTGGTTGGCCAGTGCCTGTAACTGGATTTCTGTCGCCTGATTAGACACAACCAAGGTATAGAGTTTTAGAATTTCAAAATCGAGATCGTAAATCTTTGATTTAACTTTCGGCAGTTGATTCGCCCGCAATCGTGCTTCGCTCATACGCTCAGTGGTTAAAGGATGGGTAAACCAAAAGTCTGGTAAAAAGCTAACCCGACTGGTCGCACGATGCATGGTTTCAAAATAGTCCGCCATACTTTGCGGATTATAGCCAGCAGCATACATAAACTGCATACCGATACGATCTGCTTCACGTTCCTGATTACGACTATAACTCAACTGCTTGTCCATCAATGCAGCTTGAGTTCCCAGCATGACCGCCGAACCCGCATTGCTATCTGCCTGAGAGGCAATGGCGGCACCGACAAGAATCCCCGCCAATGCCAGTAAGCCCTGCCCTTTAAATGCTTCTTGTGAACGGCTGTAGTGTCGTTGTGCCACATGCGCGATCTCATGCGCCATAACGCCCGCAATTTCATCCAGATTTTTTGCTGAGGTAATCAGACCGGTGTTTAAGGCAAATAAGCCACCCGGTACTGCAAAAGCGTTAATCTGAGGATCTTTTACAATCACCAGTCCAATCGGCTGGCCCAGTTGAGTCTGGCTTAAAATACCTGAGAAAACTTGTAAAAACTGATCTTCCAGCCATGCATCCTGCACGGTTGGCATTTGACGATGGACTTCACGATACACCTTTTCGCCAATAAATTTTTCTTTTTGCTGGTCGAGTAAACCGATACCGCTGCCAATTTCAGGTACTTCCGTTTGCCCAGCCGTCACTGTCGGCAAAAACACCTCTGTATGACTCAATTGAGTTGTGGCCAGTAAGCCACATGCAAGCAGCAACGATCTCAAGGGGTTTCTCTATGATTTTAATAAAGAAATTTAATATAGCACTGAAAAAAGGAGAAATTTGCAACAATGTGTTATAAAAGGCAGAAAAATCCTGCCTTATTTTATGATTTTTGCAAGCAACTTATTTATTCCGCTGTCATATAACGCTGGTCTACACTGAATTTTTCCGGAAATTTACCTTGAATTCCAGCATAAAAAGCCATGATTTCCGCCATGTCTTTTTCATAATCCCCTGTTGGATAAACAATTTTTCCTACCCCGGTCTTTTTCTTGGCATAGTCCATATAAGCCAAAGCAATCGGCACGCCTGCAGTCGTCGCTACATGATAGAAACCGGTTTTCCATTGTTCCTGTTTTGCTCGTGTTCCTTCAGGGGTCACCAGCATCACCAATTTAGGATGTGTCTTAAACAGATTACTCATGAGCTGAACCATACTTGGACGCTCCTGACCTTGCTGCTTAACACGACGGTCAATCCCGATTCCACCCATCGCACGTACAAAAGGACCAAAGGGTAATTTCATATAACTGTCTTTAATGGTGATACGTACATTAACCCCTAAGGCTTTTAGGGCCAGACGTGCATAAAGCGCATCCCAGTTGCTGGTGTGCGGAGCTGCAATCATGACACATTGATCAATATTCAGATCCCAATGATTGTCAATTTCCCAGCCCATTAATCCTAAACTTTGTTCAGCTAATTTCTCAAACACCAGACACCCCAAGACGAAGTCACAAAGGGCGCAAGTGTAGCAATATCCATCAATTTAGAAAGATCGTCCAGTACAATAATCCAGCGATCAAATGCTCAGCATTGTAAGCAATTATTCGAATTTCGGATTGACCAGATAACGTGGCGTACGGCCTTCTAAAGCCTCAATCAGGTTTTGATAAGCAAGATTCACCATCTTCTTGCGTGTCTCTGCGGTTGCCGAACCCAGATGCGGGACAGTCACGGCATTAGGTAAGTCGAATAAAGGAGAAGTTTGCAAAGGTTCTTTGGTATAAACATCCAGACCCGCTGCAAAGATTTTGTTTTGCTGCAAGGCCTCGATCAATGCATTTTCATCGACCACTGAACCACGGGCAATATTGACGAATACTGCATGTTTCTGCATTAAATCGAACTGTTCCGCACCTATCAGGGCTTTAGATTCGGTATTTAAATCAACCGCAACCACAATAAAATCCGACTGTTGTAACAGTTGATCGAGCTCGCGATATTGCGCATTGAAAGCTTGTGCAACTTCAATTTTTTCACGGCGATTATGGTAAAGGATATTCATATTGAAACCATAAAAGCCGCGACGGGCAATGGCAGCCCCAATATTTCCCAAACCAATAATACCGAGGGTTTTACCAAAAACATCGACACCAAACTGTTCAGTCGATACGGTCCTTTTCCATTGGCCCTGTTTGGTCCATGCATCCAGATACGGAATTTGACGTGCCGCACTGAGCAATAAAGTAAAAGCAAGGTCTGCCGTGGTTTCAGTCAATACATGCGGTGTATTCGCCAGCCAGATTTTTTTCTGATTCAGATAATCGACATCATAGTTGTCGTAGCCTACCGAAACGGTAGAAATCACTTTGAGTTTTTGTGCGGGTGCCAGATTACTTTCATTGAGTAAGCGCCCTGCGCCAATCATGGCCTCGGCATCAGCCACTTCTGTTCGGATTTGTTCATTAATATCACCAAGCTTGGGATTCAGTACCACTACCTGATAATCTTGCTGTAACTGTGCGATAACATCCTGATCGATCTGGCTAAATACAACGACTTTCTTCATTATTAAATTCCGCTCTTTATTGCATGAGCTGCCACAACCGTCTTTTCAGTAAAGGTTGAGCCAGCATTTCTTCCAAACTCGCTAAATGTAATATATTAGAATGCTGGATAAAGTCCAGTTGACCTAAGCATAATATTTTTTTACCAGTGGCGGTTGCATCCAGAAAGCCTTGAATATATGAAGACAGTCCTCGACTTTCCTGAAAAGCCGCCAGAGGAAATGGCCATTTCAGCTCGGCATATTGTCCCAGTCTGGCCTTTTGAATATTTTGCCATAACTGGCGCTGTGCATCGTTAAGCTGACTGCTTTCCAATAAAATGGCGCAGTTTTCCAGAACATACATTTGCAATTCAAATGCCTGGATCTGGGTGCTAACAACGATCTGTTCTTTTTCAACGACCGCTTCTTTAACCACAGGTTCTGCAACGACTTCTGCCTGTTGAGGACGTTCAATTTCAGTAACCAGCGCTGTCTGGACAGCTTTGACCTCAACATCTTGAACCACTGGCGCAGGCTCAAATACCGGTGCAGGGACTTGTTGAAGCTCTTCAAGCACCTGGTCCCGCCACAGGCTGGACGCAGTATTTTTTTGACATACGACTTCCCTAGGAATCCAGACATCTATTCCTAAACTTGCCAATATGTTTCTCTGCTGCCCGATCATGCTACCTACTCGTCGTCTCTACTTACAGTCATTTTCGATCCTGTAATGTGCGCTAGTCTAACACAAACCTACCCTGTCTAAATGGCTTCCTTTTGCTCAATCACATTTCTTCTCATGCCATAGACCGCCAGATAAAAAGAACCGGTTTGATGCCTTGAAGCAAGGCTTCAATCAGAATAGGCCATCGTTCATTCATCGGTTTTCAAGTCTATTTCATCATTTTGTCGCTTTGACTTTTTATTACTGTCGTATCGAATGCTCAAATGAAATGGTTGACTGCATTTATGCTTATTGTTTTTGCCATTGCTGTGATGCTGCTTATTGTGAGCAGTTTTATTTATACGCAACACCCCTTATTTGGTAAAAGTCCCACTGGCGAACGTTTACAATTAATCAAAAACTCTCCCAACTATCGGCAAGGACAATTCCGCAATCTGATTGAAAAGTCAGGTATGAGTGAAGGTTGCAGCATGGTTGTAGAACTCTACAAAACGTTTATTCAGACCATTCCCCATCGCAATCCAATTGATCCGATTCCTTCGATTAAGACCAATCTAAAAACACTGAATCCCCAACATGATGTCATGGTCTGGTTTGGACATTCCTCGGTATTTATGCAGCTGCAGGGTAAAAAACTCCTGATTGATCCGGTCATGAGCGGCAAAGCCTCGCCTTTTCCATGGGGCACACGTGCCTATAAAGGAACCGATATTTATCAGGTTGAAGATTTACCCGATATTGATTATTTACTGATCTCACATGATCACTATGATCATCTGGACTACGATACCATTATCAAACTCAAAGATAAGGTCAAATACGTGATTACCGGTTTAGGGGTTGGAGAACATTTTGAGTATTGGGGCTATCCCAAAGAAAAGCTGATCGAGAGAGATTGGGGTGACCGGATCGAATTTGATGAGGGTATTTGTATTATCACTGAAACTACGCATCACGACTCAAGGCGGGCCTTTGAGGGCGGTAAAAATCTATGGGTATCATTTATAATCCAGTCACCGAATAACAAGATTTTCTATACCGGAGATGGCGGTTATGGTCAGCATTTTACAGCGATCGGCAAAAAATATGGTCCCTTTGATTGGGCCTTGATGGAAAATGGACAATATGATGCAGCCTGGCGTTCTGTACATTGTCATCCGGATGAAGTCGCTCAAGCAACTGAAGAGCTGAATGCACGCAATATGCTTCCAGTACATCATTCCAAATTTAGCTTAGCCAAACATGCATGGAATGAACCGATTATCCGTATTTCCGAATATTCAAGAACTCGCAATTATCGCCTTGCCACGCCAATGATTGGTGAACTGGTTGAACTTGATAACCAACAGCAAGTCTTTCAAGACTGGTGGAAAAATATCCGTTAATTTCATCAAGTCATCATGCTCTATTTCAATACGGTATTTTGATTCACCTCTAAAAGTTAAAGCCTGTTTTAGCCATTTGTGGATTTTTTTAGATAAAAAAAATCGGACAATAGTTGGAACATTGTCCGATTCTGCCAATAGGGCAGCAAGGGGTATAAAGCTTTTAAACAGCCATCTGTTGTGCTTTCAGACGTGCATTTTTCAAGGCATCAGTCTTTAATGCCGAAATATCCAGTCCTTCCGCATAGACAAAATCAACCTCATGAATGCCCATTAGGCCCAAGACTGAACGTAGGTAAGGTGTCACCGCATCGGTTGGCTGTCCCACGTGAATACCGCCACGGCTACTCATGACAATCGCTTTTACGCCTTCTACCAAGCCTTGTGGATAGGTTTCGGTATAACGGAAGGTATGACGGGCACGCGCTACCAGATCAAACCAGTTTTTTAATTGGGTTGGTACATTCAGGTTGTACATTGGCGCACCAATCAACAATAAGTCTGCCGCTTTAAGCTCTGCTATCAGCTCATCTGATAGTTGCACGATCTGCTGAATCGTGGCACTGACATTTTCGGCACCACGCAGAGCATGGAAAATCTCAGCATCCAGTACAGGTAAGTTCAGTGTGGTCAGATCACGGATGATGACTTCATCCTGTACACCATTTTCTATACGCTGTTTCAAAAATGCATCGATCAAATGGCTGGTTTGTGAATGATCGCCCATAATACTTGACTTCAACACTAACACTTTTGCCATGTTTGTTCTCCATATCTTGATGAAGCTATCTTACTCTTAATTTTACTCGCCAGTCGTGATACTATTTCAGTCAATTGATTCCAAAAATTCTACAATAATGCAGACTGAACTAAATTCCATTGCGATCTTTGTGGCAGTAGTCGAAGCAGGCAGCTTTAGCAAGGCCGCCGAACAACTGCATCTCACCCGCTCCGCAATAAGTAAAAGTATTGCCCGTCTAGAACAACGTTTAGGTGTCAATTTATTTAAACGCACTACCCGCACCCTGAGCTTAACAGCGGAAGGCACATTATTTTATGAACATGGTCAGCGTGCGCTTGCCGAGATAAACAGTGCTGAAAGCTTGTTAGATCAAGGTAAAATCACGGCAACGGGCCTGTTAAGAATCTCAGCTCCAGTGCTGTTTGGACAGCTTTATGTTGCCCCACTCATGGCAGGTTTTGCACAACAGCATGCCGATTTACAGATTGAACTGTCGGCTAATGACCGGACAGTTGACCTAGTTGAAGAGGGTTTTGATCTGGCCATCCGTATTGGAAATCTGCCTGACAGTCATCAACTGGTGGCCAGAAAACTAGGCATGCATCGGATGTTACTGTGCAGCACACCTGAATATCTTCAACGATCAGGGCCTGTCAAGGCTCTGGAAGATTTACAGCTCCACACAACTATTGCCTACGCCTCCTCAGGACATCTGCAAAAATGGCAATTACAGGATGAACAGCGACAGCAATATACGGTCAAACCGAAAGCTAAATTTATGCTGAATGACATGCAAGCAATCAAGGATACGGTGTTATCGCATTATGGTATCGCATGGTTACCGGACTGGCTCATCCATAAAGAACTGCAAGAGGGTTGTTTAGTTCAGATATTGGCAGAATTTACCAGTGTCCATTTTCCGATTCACGTGGTCTGGCCTGCTTTAGCCTATATGCCGCTTAAGACGCGTTTGGCGATTGATCATGTGGTGGCGGCTTTGCCTCAACAACTGAAAGCTTAAAACCTATGGCCATTCAAAAGCGTTTTACCAATGCAGCTGGCTAATGAAGGTGATCGATATCGCAAGGTCGATTCACATGACTTTCAGAAGCTCATCCCAGCGGGTTAAATAACTCGGAGATTTATGGTTCTGAGTCATACGCCATGTCCGTCCATGCGGCGTAATCAAACGTCCTAAAGTCATGGCGTCCCGACCAAATTTCTGATTGATTTCATCAAAGGCCTGTGAGAGATGACGACGGGCAACCAGTTCATCTGTGTCATGGAATAAATCGACGGCATGACTATGTTGCGGAATAATATCCAGCAAGATGACTTCGGCTTTTTTATAGCGATGTCCTGCCTGATAAATCCGATCCAGACCTTGCTGGACTGCTTTCATAATCTCCAGACGGTCATCACTATAATCCGCCAGATATACCACGGTAAAAGGACGGTAATAAGTTTCTTGATTAAAACGATTGGTACGAATCCCGACCCCGACCGCTTTACAGAGTAAGTTTTGTTGACGTAAACGCTCCACCGCCCGCAAGGTAAATTCAGTTAATGCTCCGCTTAGGCTATTTTTATCTTCAATCGGCTGCCCAAAAGAACGGCTACTCAATACTTGCTGACGGTCGGCTATCACGTCTTCAATCTGCAGGCAGGCCAGACCCTGCAACTCCTTTACGGTATTTTCCATCAGTACAGAAAAATATTTTCCCATCATCTTTGGGTCAGCCTGTAGCAAGTCCAGCACCGAGTAGACTCCCATTTTTTCCAGACGTTGCCGGATCTTTCGTCCGACACCCCACACTTCTCCTACCGGCATGTGTTGCAGCAGGTCTTCAATCACACATGGGTCTTCTGCAACGATATTACAGACACTATTAAAACAGGCATAGGTTTTGGCCAGATTATTGGCAAGCTTGGCCTGCGTTTTGGAATAACCAATCCCAATACAACACGGCATTCCCAACCATTGTTTTACGGTCCGTAGAATCTGTTGAGCATATTCATTTAAATCATAGCTGTGCTGATAAGCTGTCAATTCTAGAAAGCACTCATCAATCGAATAAATTTCCTGCTCGCATGGATCTACAAAGTTACCCAATATATTCATAAAACGGCGCGACATTTCCGCATACAAGGCATAATTACTTGAAAAGACTTCAACCTGATGTCGGCGAATAATCTCCTCAATCTGAAACACTGGCGCAGCCATCTTGATCCCGAGTTTTTTGGCCTCATAAGAACGCGAAACCACACAACCATCGTTATTGGACAGCACCACAACAGGACGATTTTCCAGTTTTGGATTGAATACCCGCTCACAACTGACATAACAGTTATTCACATCAATCAAGGCAAAAATACGTTGTGGAGGACTCATCCGCTTATCTCATCGGTTTCAGGTTATAAGTCACTACACCCCAGATCAGCAGCTCTTGCCCTTCTGTAATATAAATATCCTGATAATCAGGATTCTCGGCCTTTAGCCAGACTTTTGGCGGGCTAAAGTGATGGTCAACCATTAAACGCTTCACGGTAAAATCATTGTCGATCAAGGCAATCACAATATCACCCGATTTGGCAGACAAACTACGATCGACCACCAGCGGATCATCAATATCAATGCCTGCATCCAGCATTGACAGAGAGTTTGCCTTAACGATAAAGGTAGAATTTTCATTACGAATTAAAAACTGATTTAAATCGAGTGCTTGTTCAATATGGTCTTGGGCAGGCGATGGAAATCCGGCGGCAACACGTTCCGTGGCAAGTGGAATATGGTAAATTCGATCATTATTGGCCTGTACATTTTGTATTTTCAGCGAGGGCGTCAAATCAGAGCGTGTTCCGGTTTTGACATTATTCAGTAACCAGTTTTTGATGAAATCAACCTGAGACTCCGGTACACGGATCACCTTGGTCGGCTCACTGAACTGTGACTTACGCCCAGCATTGATTCTAGCCCCACCATGCTCAAATTCCGTTTTTTTGGACATATCTCCCCCTTAGCCAACTCTAAAATGCGTTCAAATAATTTAACTTGAAAAAGTTACAAATTCAAGTTGACGCCTCATTAATTTTGCATAACAATAAATCGTATAGATCAGATTTTGGCTTGTTTAACTAAGACAAGGATGTAAAACAAACCAAATTCATATTTTAAATCAATGATTTAAATCTTTTAAAATTCTTTTTAAGAAATTAAGTTATTGATCTGCTTCATGAATATATCTGATTACCCGGCAGTTAGGTTTTATTCAAGTATTTTTGATGTGGAGACATGAAAAATGAACAATCAACGTGATGCTATTTTAGGTTATGCAGACGAACAACATGCTTACTTTATTCGTCTAATTGAGAACAATACCGTGCTTGGCAATAGCTATGGACTGTTTTGTGAAAGTCCTGACAGTGAAAATGCAGAGCATATTATGACCACACTTTTCCTGAAGAAATCCTTCTGGTTAAATGGCTCAGAATTTAACGATATCGTAAAAGGTCTTAATCCAATTACCTGACCAATCCACACCAGAAGATAATGTTTATGTTAGACAAGGCCTAGACTTCTCATCCTAGTTAGTCGGCTATTTAAATTACCTCCCAACCCTAGCAGCAAATATTGATACGATAAAAATAGCCATGAAAAACGATAAATCTTCATGATGAGCAACAACACAACCCACTTATTTCAAGATGATAAGTGGGTTTTTTAGATGAGATGATACGGACGTTATTTAAACAAATCGTTGATCATCCACGGGTGCAACCAGTTTATAAATTTTTCCATCTGCTTCATTTTCAAACAGCCAATCAATATTCGGATGAATAATATGTCCCTCAACCTCAATATGTTCTACCCGCTTAAAAAACGGTATATCCTGATCTTCGAGATCATTTAACTGGGCCACGACAATAGACTCATTTTCTTCTTGATCTTTTACAATGACTGTAATTTTATCAATCTTATCCATAACAGTTCTCCCAATAATCTTGTTCATAGGACTATGGGAAATTTTCTATAAATTGTCGATCAAATGGTTGTAACAAGAGTTATAAGTATTATAGTTTTATTTTTTAAACTGCTAACTTATTGAAATTAACACCAAAATCAGCTTTTCCGTTAATCTTGAGTTAACTGTCGAGTTACAATGCACAGCATAAACGTTTCAAAATAATTCCACGCATGTCGGGCATTTAATGGGTAAAGATTGACTTGAATAGCCTGCTTCCCCTCACTGTGACACACAGACAATGTAGACTCCCCTTCACGGAATAGCAAACAACTATTTACTTGCCACAATTTCGGCTACATTTTTAACTTTGGCTTTTTCTACCGGTAATTGTTGCTGACTTTGTTGTGCATCTTTTTTTAACTCAAGATACTCTCGTGCATCCTCTCTGCGATGAATTCCACCTAGCTTTAAAGCTTGGGTGCCTACTTCCTCGTTGATGTCAGCTTTTTTTACCGATTGCTTAATCAGCGATTCTTTGCCTTTATCACTCGATGCTGTAGCAATCGCAACAGGTTCTGAACTCGGTAATTGCGCATCAGCAGCACACGTCAAAGTTGATGCCATAAAAACAATCCCCAAACATAGCGTCTTTTTCATTCTCAAGCCCCATCGATTTTTAATTTTAGTGATGAATATTATCATGTTATGTTGCATTGAATGGCATAAAATTTAGCCGAATATTTTACGCCACCGAAAGCCTGCACATTGTGCTTTTCACACTCTGGTGTTGCCTTTTACCCCTCATTAGCAAAGCCATACTTTAGCTGAATGATGACCAAGAACAATCCAAAAATTTTCCAACTCGTTTTTGTTATTTTAGATTTTTACTTAAGCCTATTATTTGTATAGGATTTTCTAGGAAACCCGATAGGTGGAGCACTCTACTTAAACAGAGCTACACTTTATCCAATAAAATCAAATATTCTTGATTTCGTCTGCAAAATCATCACTTCTAAAATATGAAATGATTCTTTCACCGCTATGCTGGTTACGTATATCTAGCACCACATTTGGATCACTTTGAAAGGTAAATTCAGGCGGGATATCGGTATGCAATGGCGCTAAGCGTTTCACCCCGCCTTCAGTAATTCTTTCGATAAATCCCGCCAGCCATAACACAAATTCGTCCTTATGCTTATAGCTCGGGATCAAACTAATGTCCAAACTCATGCGTCTATCTTTTACAGGTTCTTCAAATCCTTCAACAAAATCAATATAGTTATAGATTAACTTAAGATCTGTATCGACAAGTTCCTTACGGATTTGCTTGATAATCAGGTTCAAACAATCTTGTTTATTATCCGTAAACCGATCATTTTCCTTAAATTTCCTATATATATTTTCAGATATTCGTAAATATTGAGGCATTTCTATTTCCTTTAAGATGCAACCTACTATTCTTATTTTGAAATAAGAACCATTTTTACTTTGTAAGGATTGATAATTTACATGTAACTAGTGTAATTTTTGTGCAACATAGACATCATTGTTTACATTCTGGTTATTTGTCTTTTATCTGCTTTTTAATTTGATCTGGCTCAGCATAATTCTAAAACGATTATTCAGCTGACTGAAAAACTTAAACTTTCTACTTTTTTGTCCTTATCTAAGCATTGCCTCTAGCTAAAAGATTTTATTCATCTTAGCGTACACATTAAATCCTTGTTATTTAATATTCTTTTAATACAACAAGAATTTCATTTACCTTTCCAATATAAGCTCTTTAACGGTTTAATTTATATAATATTGAAACATCAATTTTTACCACAGCGACATTCACCAAAAATTTTATAAACAAATTTTGCAGGTGCATCTGCCGGATAAACTTGCGTGCTTTTGTAATAAAATATAATACTCTGATCTAGAATGGTCAGAATATTTTTCTAATTTTTAATATCACTCCTTTTCTAAATATTTTTCTAATATTTCCCGCCTGTATATCATACTGGCAGAAGTACACAATTTGTCCTGACCTCAGGGTGTCGGGATAAAACCTTTTATACTTCCCGCAAGCTTTACAAATCTATGTAATCATTAAAAAGCTCCACAAATTAAGAATTATTATTATATAAATATATATATTAAAAAGATAACACCTAAACCACTTTAATTTAACAGTTAATGTATTTATTCAAAAATAATGATTTCAACATCTATACTTATTAAAAATATCAGCAATCAATATTTTATTATTTAAATTTCAGCTTCAAAACACTTTTAAAAAAATTAATTTTGACAGAAAAAATCCCATCATCTTATGATCATGGGACTTTTATACCGTCGAACAGATAAACCCTTGAATAAGGCTTAAAGTTCCTCTATAAATCGATAGATACGACCATCTTTGGGATTCTCATATAGAAGTTCCATATTAGGCAGCAGGATCTCGCCTTCAATTTCAATATGCTCTATTCTTTTGAATAACGGAATTTCCTGCTCATTTGCCTTCCGAATTAAGGCAAGGGCTATATTTTCAGCCTCAAACTGATCCTTTACTTTGATTTTTATATTGTTCATCAAATAACTCCATTTTAAAATTGGAAAAACAGCTAAATAAATTAGAAAATATCATTGCCAAATAAGCTAAAGGCATTGCAAAAAAGGTTAAAATAAAAGCAGCTATTCGTTGCAATTTTTATTGATTTAACCAAACGATTTTATTAGAAATCAATATAGCTTCAAAAGCAATCCATAAAAAGGCATTGCAGTAATCCCTATCAAAAATATTCCTCTGTAATTAAAATAATGATTCAGGATCAACGTTACTATACGTAAAAAGACCAATCCCAATAATAGTAAATAATACTTTATCTATTTGTTGGACTAGCTGTAAACACAATCCTTGCACTCAACTCCATAAATAAAATGACGCCATAAGCAAATTCCTTTGCTAAGTTTGCAAGCGAATATCGCAAATAAATATAAAGTTTGTCGATAAAAGGGTTGTAACGAAAAATGTAGATATCTTTTAAAATATTAAAAAACAAAAGGTTATAAAATAAAAATAATAAATTAAAACTTTATGCAATCGAAAAAATATGTGATAAACATCACAATTACAAAATAGCAAAGGTATATATCCCAATTTTATTTCATCCAATTGTTTGATTAATGAAGAAAATTATCCTTATACAATAACCTTCCCCTACTTCACCCGGTATTTTATCCACTAAAAACCTATTTCACGCTCACAAAAATGATATCCAGGTCCTGTGCTGGAATAAAGTTATGCTTGACCATCTGGAACTGGGTTGGGCTGATCTTTTCAACTTTGCCATTCCAACAGAAAGACACCAGCTCGTTATGATCACGCTCAATTGTCAATTTAAATTTTTCTATCGGTTTAGCCCAGTTTGCACCTGTAGTCAGGATATAGCTCAAGGCACTAAACGGTGAATGTTCTGCACTGGCTTTTTTCAAGCCCTGTTTAAATGATTTATCCATACAAAATTGCTGGTTATATTCATCTGGATAGAGCGCGACAGAACCACCGACCAAAGGTTTATATGCATGATAGATTTTAGTCACACTATCGGCTTTAAAGGTCTGCTTCCAGCTATAGATCACTTGAGATGACCACGGGATCACATCATCTTTATTGAAGCCCGCCAGAATTTTCTGTATCTGTGGCTGCTTACATTGTCTCAATTTATCTTGATAATATTCATCATCATCGTTATTTCTAGCCCAAGGATTGAGCATATCTGCCTGACTAAAGCCACATTGTTGAAATACCTCGGTGGCATCTATCAGCGGCGACTTATCATCCCTTTGAATAAAGGTACGTACATGCCTTTCAGGTTTTATATGTTGACCATCGACAATAACCTTAAAACTTTTTAACAATGCTTCGGTATGGGCAAAATCCGCTTCAAAGAAATTATCAATGCGCGGTAAGGGAAATAACACGGTTTCAGTAATATCGTGCTTACTTAAATTTTTATAAACATAATCAACCTTGATCAGCTTTTTGCTAATAAATAAGTCTTCACTTTGCATCGCTATCTGCGCGTTTTTAAGATACTGAATGCCGCCTGTTCCAACATAGCCCGTAGAATCATTGGCTAGACTATAAGTTGATGATGAAGCTAAACAGACCAAAACCACTGCAATTTTTTTCATTTTTAACTGCTCTTACGGAACTTGTTATTATGAGATTTTCATTTATTAGAAATCATAGCGGTTGTAGCGCCACAATGTGAAATTTTTATTGGGGTGGATGAAGGAAAAGCATTGCTCTAGAGCAAATGTATAATCCAGCTTAAAAAACATAAAGTATTGAAAATATAGAACTGTGTTCACTTTTTCATTTTAATCTGCTATCAACCAGCTTTTTTAGTTTAAAAAACCGGTTGATAGTATTTACTGTTTAAAACTTAAAGCTATAGTCAATATTCAAGCGTGTTTCATTGGCAGCATGGAAAGTCATATTGGTTGGCATATCGTTGCGATAGTGAGAAAACCGAGCCCGCATACCTAAGCCTTTTAACTTGCCTTCTTGAATTTTATAGCCCAAATCAAATTCCATCGACTCTTCTTTAAAACGCTGGTCGCCATATTGCAACAGATCAATGTCTTCCCCTTTCGCATATCGGGTCATAAAACGTAGCCCATTTAAGGAAACATCGCCTAGTCGCGCATTTTTAAAGTCATATTCATAACGAACTGAATAGACTTTTTCGTCTTTATTTGAATAGTCAGAGCTCATAAAATCAAGCACCACGGGACTTTCAGTTCCCGACAAAAATGGCAGACCAGTCGAGCCAAATGACTGCATATAGCCCAAAGAAACTGTATGGTTTTGATAGTTCAAACCAAATAAGCCACTAATATGGCGGTTATAGGCCAAGCTCGACCAATGCATCCATCGTGATACAAAAATTAGCTGCCACCAAGAAGATTTAAAAACAATTTTTAGACGAAAAATCAATTAAAACGAGTTTACAGAGCTATAAACGTACTGGTTAACTTTTGATTCTTTAATGGCAATGTAAGGACACAACCCATGCAAAATGTACAGTTACTTATTCACGGTCAATCTGTGGATGCATCAAGTCAGGCAACTTTTGAGCGTATTAGTCCTATTGATGGATCAGTGGCAACCAAAGCTGCTGCTGCGACACTGGACGATGTTGATCGTGCCATTGATTCGGCACAGCAAGCGTTTAAAGTTTGGTCGAAGCTCTCACCAACCGAACGCCGTTTACGTTTATTAAACGCTGCCGATTTAATGGACCAGAAAACCGAGCAATTCATTGAAACAGCAATGCAAGAAACCGGTTCAACTGCGACATGGTATGGGTTTAACGTTCGCCTTGCTGCCAACATGTTACGTGAAGCTGCAGCCATGACCACACAAATAGATGGAAGCCTGATTCCATCAGATGTGCCGGGCAATCTTGCCATGGGTGTGCGAGTTCCTTGTGGTGTGATTGTAGGGATTGCACCTTGGAACGCCCCTGTCATCTTGGCCACCCGTGCGCTTGCCATGCCTTTGGCGTGTGGAAATACGGTGGTATTAAAAGCATCGGAAGCCTGTCCAGCAACGCATCGTCTGATTGGTGAAGTGTTACATGAAGCAGGTCTTGGTGAAGGTGTGGTGAATGTAATTACGCATGCCGCTGAAGATGCACCACAAATCGTGGAGCGTTTAGTGTCGCATCCGGCTGTAAAACGGATTAATTTTACTGGTTCAACCAAAGTCGGAAAAATTATTGCCGAGACTGCTGCCAAATATTTAAAACCTGTTTTACTTGAATTGGGTGGTAAAGCACCAGTTGTGG
Source organism: Acinetobacter sp. WC-323 (assembly GCF_000314615.1). Taxonomy (NCBI): domain Bacteria; kingdom Pseudomonadati; phylum Pseudomonadota; class Gammaproteobacteria; order Moraxellales; family Moraxellaceae; genus Acinetobacter; species Acinetobacter sp. WC-323. Next base: position 54,281 of record NZ_AMZS01000061.1, on the reverse strand, counting down.
TTTTAAATGATGCAGATATTAATGAAGCCGTAAATGCTGTGGCTTTCGGGGCATTTTTCAATCAGGGACAAATTTGTATGTCGACCGAACGTGTTTTGGTTCAAGACAATATTGCTGACCAATTTATTGAAAAACTAATTGAAAAAACCCGCTCGATTCAGGCAGGTAATCCAACTTTAAAAGACAATGTACTCGGTGTTTTAGAAAGTCGCCGTGCTGCAAACCGTATTCAGCATTTGCTGGAAGATGCACAAAACAAAGGTGCTGACTTACCTTTAGGCATTCATATTGAAGACACCACCATGCAACCGACGCTGGTACTCAATATTAAACCTGACATGCTGCTTTACCGTGAAGAATCATTTGGACCTGTATGCACAGTTCAGCGTTTTTCAAGCATTGAAGAAGGTGTAGCATTGGCAAATGACAGCGAGTTCGGCCTTTCTTCGGCAGTGTTTAGCCAAAATATTTCGCAGGCATTAGAAGTCGCTCAACAGATTGATTCGGGTATTTGTCATATTAACGGTGCAACCGTACATGATGAAGCTCAAATGCCATTTGGTGGAACCAAATCAAGCGGTTATGGACGGTTTGGTAGTAAAGCTTCTATTGTCGAGTTCACCGATTTACGCTGGATTACCATTCAAACCCAATCACGTCATTACCCGATTTAGTCGGACGAATGCGAATACCAATATATTCAATAAAAATTGCATGATAAAAAAAGCGCAGTGATGCGCTTTCTATAGAATGAAAGCAATGCAAATGAATGCCACTCAATCCCAAGAAAGTAAACGGTTGGTAAAGTTAGAGCTATACCATATTTTATTGCACGGAAAGCCTAATGCCATCAGAGCCAACGAGATAGCAAAGTAACTTGATACACGTCCAGTGCGGAATCACTGCCAAAGTAAGTCATTACAGTCTCAGGCTAGAAATACAAAAATGTCCAAGCAGAAAAAGTTCTCAACCATCCTACTGGTGATTGTATGCATCGCGGTAGTGTATTGGGGTGGCGTAATTCTATTTAGGGGTCATATCTTCCTAACCCCAGCTGGAGCAGATGGAGAACCACATAAGTTCAACTTTATAGTCAACTTGTGGCTCGGCTTATCATTTATGGGAGTGATAATCAGCCAACTGGTGATGAAGGCAAAGAAACCATAGAGGTTGCCCGCTTTTACCGTAACAGAGTTTGGAAGTATAAGGACCTTATTTCAGACATCCCATTCTGAAATATAAGGAGACCATTTTTGGAAGAAAATTTAGGTTAGCTCAGCTACTTCTTAAAGAGACGGGTACATTGGCTCAGGTCCACAAACGGATTAACCTTGCACTTTGCCCTTACCCACTCATTGCCCATTACAATGACCAAGATAATCCTGAAAAATCTGAAAACTTTAGCTGTAAATAGCATTCTATAAAATCAAGAAGAGAGCTTATTTAAGCTCTTTTTTTATTTTCCAAGAATTATGTCCATGAACAAAGATTAACTCGCTGTGAAAGAGCTAAATTAAAAATTTTCAAAAACTCAGTGTATATTACTGCGAATGGTTTCTTTTTACTGCTGATATGAACAATATATTTTCTGATCACAAGCAAGTCGGTGTGGTGTCTACTTTCTCTGAACTGATTAACACTCATTTTCAAGGAGAAATGAATGCGCTTTGCTGGCATAGAAATCCGGTTGGAGATTTTAAAGAAATCGTGACTCAGCTTCAGTTAAAAGAAAATGTTACCGAAATTTCGGCAGAAGACCTTTTGGTACTACACCTTTCGGAACAAGGAAACCTAGCTAGAGCAGTGATCTTGCAAGATATACAGTTATTGACTGATCTTGGCGCCTTACCTACTCTTAATTTAATTCAAAGTTACCAACGCGATGACGAACTGGATTTCATTTCAACAGATGTCTATTCCTATCATGTCGATCGGTCGCCCATCGCAACGGATACATTTTTATGTACCTATCATGGTGCTGCTAGCGAAATCCTGCCCAATGATCAGGCACAACAAAAGGTTTTAATTCCAGAAATCAGAGAACAGCTCAGAAAATTACATGATGGACCAGAAACTGAATTTGAACACTTCTTGCAAGAATACTTTTTTGATTTGCATTATCAAGCCCAACCTGATGCTCAACCTGTCAATTTAGGGATCGGACATCTTTGGCGCTTGGCCGTAGATCACCCAACCCAACAGGTCTTGCCTTGTGTTCATCGCGCGCCAATTGAAAAAGAAGGCGAATATCGGTTGCTGTTGATTTGTTAAGATAAAACCATGTGATATTTAACAAATTTCTCCTTATGCCTAGATGAAAATTTTATATTTAACTTTTTTGCATCACCCCAAAGCCATAATCATAAGACCAAGTCGGCACTTCATCTCTACTATAAGGGGTCAAAGATATACGGCAGCCTTGCTCAATGGCAATATGGTACTCTTCACAATAATCTTGCATGTATTGTGGATCGAGAGCTAACCATGCTTGTGGTTTAGCAGGAATTTCTTCGAATTCGACTTGATCCCATACCAAACCATATTTTGGATATTTTAAAGTTTTCGTCGCCTTCTCATCTAAACCATAAACTTGCTTTTTAACAACTAAGCTATCAGTCCACTCAAACCTATAGGTTTCTTGATAATTACGTTCACGTAAAGGCGTTAAATTATAAATATTCTCTGTCATGATGCTTGCATCTACATCCGACCGAGAAAATAATTGCTCTCCTTGATCATTAAAATAATTCTGACAAAAACTTCCTATTTGTTGGTCATCATATTTTGCAAACAAACAGTTTACTTGATCAAAACGTAGTCGAGCATTAATGACTAATTGAGATTGATGATCCCACGGTAAAAGTTCACTTAAATCTTGAGGTGAATATGTTGATATATCTGATGAACCATACCCTTCATAACCAGGATATACAAATACTGGTTTACGCTGTTTACTGTGTTGCTTAAGTCTTTCAATATCACGTTGTTCACAATAACGATAATTCCACTGCGGAATCATAACATTAGGTTGCTGTATTTTTTCTAATCGATGACGATTAACACGACCTGCTGTTTGTACAATGGATTGCACACTTGATGCATCAATAATCGCCCAATCAAAATCATGATCTCGCCCGACTTCTTCCACTGGTGTTGCAATCACAATAAATGGATTATTTAGAGAATTAGATTTTTGAATGAGATCAATCATTTCATTATCTTGCTCAATCTGCTCATTACCCGTTTTTCTTTTTTTATTATCTTTATGACGTGTTAAAAGCTGATCTAAACGTTGCTCTTTATAAAATCTTGAAATAAGCCAATCATTCGCATGATAACAAGCGACATTTGCCTCAGGTAAATGATCTGATAAAAATTGGGCAAGTCGAATCGCATGTTTAATATTGGCAACCCGTATAAGTCCCAAAGAAATTTTCTTTTCGGTCTTTTTAAAACGCCATGCATGCGCTTGATGAAGTTGCTTTACTGCTTCTAATACTGACTGTTTCCACGATAAAACTGTCGTTTCAGGTAATGAAAGCAACTGAGCCAGTCGATGAGTAGGCTTAGAGAGCAAGTGAACTTGTAAATCATCTAAATGCTTCTGGTAGTTTGTATTAAATTCAGATTTTTGATTTGATCGTTCTAACCAGATTTGTGGTTTAAGTTCATTATCAATAATCGCAATGATTGATTTTTTCTCATTTCCATACAGAGCCGCCCGCATCTGCATACCCGATTCAAAAGCCCGATGAATTGTTTTGGCAACGGTCAGTGATAAGGTTGCCGACGAACAAATCACGTTCCGCCCATACAAAGCAGCGAGCTGAACTAAACGCAACACGGCAATCAATGCCTTAGGTTCATAGCCATCCACTTCATCTAAAATCAGGTCACTACTCATTATTCTGAGTAATGCTTTAACGTGATGTCCTTGTCGATGTGGTTCACCCGCTGCAATCAGATAATCAATGGTTGACACCAGTAATGGTGAAGCAAGAATGGTTGTTTCCTTTTGACCTAAAGCTTTACGTCCATTTTTTTCAACCGTAAATAATGAATGCAACCATTCAGGTAATTCACAGTCCTCGCCCCAAGCATCAAACATAGGCTCAGGATGATTTTCATCTTCATCAACGAATTCAATTTTCTCTTTACTTTGATCGAATAAATTCTGAGTAACAGTATCACCAATAATCACGGCGATTTCATCTTCAGATAAATTCATTGAGGTTTTAAGTGCATGCCCAGTCTGCAAAGTTAGAGAACGCAAATTAAGCGCAATCGCCAGTCTTGGATCATCTGGTCGTAAAGTACAGGCGGCGCGCAAATTCATACGGGTTTTACCGCTTCCCGTCCCTGCAATATTAAATACCAGTGCCGGTGTTTCAGGATGTTTCTGTATATTTTTTTGCAAGGCATTTGCTGCGATATTTTGCCATTGGAACCGCGGGTGACTTGTTGGCTGGCAAATGTACTCAACTGTTTGTTCAGATAGACCAGATAAACTCAAATCAGTCATCATTTGAACGGCGATGCGTGAAGCCCGGTCTCCGACTTGGTGTAAATGCCATTCTAGTGGTTGATCTGGTAATTTGGCTTTCTTGTCTTGATCTATAGTTTTAAGCTTGGTATTGGCAAATAACAATATATTTTCAGGCTTTTGCAAAGAATATTGCTGGGCCGAGACAATATGATCGGCATGAATCAGCGCTGCTCGTGAATGTAGTGCTAAGGCTTTCCAATACAAAAGCTGGTCTGTTTTTTGTTTTGGTATTAATGCAGTTAAACGCTGCATACGTTTTTGATGGCTTTTAAAAATAGAGTCTGGTAACTCACCGGCACAGCTCATTTGCTCACGACTTGGAACTAATGTACGGACATGATTTTCATAGTGAGGTAATGCGAGTGGATCATTTTTTAAAGCTTCTTCCACGCCTAATAAGCCATGATGTGTCACAATCAAATAATCGACTGCTTCTAATTCATTTTGGATTCCCTGTTCAATTTCCTGCCGATCACCTAAAGTAAATTTATCTAAACCTTTACCTAAATTCTTCCAGGCAAGTTGCCAGTCCCATCCATTTTTTCTGAGTTGTTGCAATAATTTTAGAGACAGCCATTCATGTCGAATGTCATCTCTAATTTTTTGTCCTGCCATTTCTGGACTTAATTTGTTCTGAAAATGTTGTGAAGCCTTACCAATATCATGCATATCCCCTGCTGCACCTGCCAGCAAGCTACTTGCTTTGACCCATACATCTAGCATCAATAACTTTTGCTGTTTTTTGGTCGATGCAACTGGATATGTACCGTCATGGGCAAATTTATGTTTTGCGCCTACCACCCATGCCAGCCTCATTCTTCGCACACCAAAATTAATGTAGGCAGCTACTGCAGTTTGTCGGGTGGCTACTTTTTTGAGTGCGCTACGAATTTCTTTTAGGCCGTCCATGGTCATGGGTGCTTGCCAAGACGAATGTCCTGTACGAATCGCATAGCTATCCAAGATCGCTCGAGTTTTCTTTAACGCTCTTTTTTCACAAGCTGATATGAGAATAACGTGCATAGTTTATTGTTAAAGTTTAAATATCATAAAAATATAATCTTTTGTTTTAAAAAGAGAAAGTTTTAATGAAAGGATATTGTGCTAGAGCGACATCTTATGTCGTTTTAAAAATATATTTTAGCTTATCTGTACTTAACAAATAGTTGCAAGCAGTTACCGCTATTTCTGTATAATCTTTTTTGTCTGCTACTGTATAAGTAGTTGAGAAATTAATTCTTAGAGTCCAATTCTTAGAATGATTATTTGCCATCGTTTAGATGGATTATCAACTTTAAAAAAGAACCTTAATACTTAGGTGTCATTTCTTGCTTATACCAAAATTAATCCCTTAATACTTAGAGCCCGTTTAATACTTTAATTTTTAAAAATAAAAATTGACATTTTAAAACTATTCAACAATACTCACAATGTAAATGGTCATAAAAAAAGCAGATATTCAGCCTAGGAAACTTCATATCTGCCCTGTCCATTTCCACAGTGTTCAATTACTACGGAGGACTATCCAAATGATAGCACAACATTTCAAAATTTTGTCACGCCCTGTTGCTGCTCAGCAAAGCATAGATCTACTTTCAATCATTATGATTTGTGGGGAGTAAGAGCTATGTCTAAATACATTATCAATCAAAATGTTCAAGCAAATGGCAATTATGAAGTTCACAACCTGACAACAGGTTGCTCTTTTATGCCCTACCCTCGAAATAGAGTAGATTTAGGTGAACATTTGAATTGCTTTAGCGCTGTTTTAACAGCAAAACGAAGATGGCCTAATGCTCGAATCAACGGATGTTATTACTGCTGTAATGCATGTCATACCAGCTAGAACTCTATTTAAAGCCGATATTTATGAATAATGTCGGCTTTACTTAAATTAATTACCAGTCACTTTAATGTGCAAAACACTTGGCGACAATTTATGACGCTAATTGTTTCTTCAACACTTTCATTTTTTAAATAATCTGTTAAAAATTGGCTAGATAACAAAAACGGGGGAAGACAATGCCTGAACCACAAACAGATATTTTTATAAATGCCTTAGAAGAATCAGTGCACTTTAGTTTAAAAACGATTAACTCCAATATTGAGAAAGGTGGGATTCGTTTAAGTAAACAACAAGCACTTGATTTACCCTATCTCAGTGCACGAACTTTATTAAATGAAGACTTCCTGATTCCCACGGACTATCAGGCAAATGCAGGCAAAACGGCTTCTATCTTTAAAGTCGTTAAAGCTGCCATGATTAATGATGATATCAGTTCAGAAGAAGCTGAGTTTCAACATCAGGTAGAACAGCTCAAGCCATCCATTTCATCTTTTTTTAATGAGCCGTATCAAGCCGGTACAGAAAACATTGATATACGTATGCGCCAGCTTTTAATTCCAAAAAATGGTGAATATGTTTCAGTGAGTCCACTTACTGCTGCTGGTGTAAATTATCTGGTGAACCAGGAAGTTGATACTGTAAATGAATTACGCAAAGAAAAAGACAGCGAGTTTAACCGTATTCAAACGGCTGTTTTTGGTATAGGTGGAGCTAATCCACAAAATGTCGGAAGCCTAGTGCGTTCAATGCAACGCCCTATTACAGTTGATGCTCCTCAAGCAAGTGAAAAAGTACGTCAAGCATTAGCAATTTTCTATAACGGATTCACCATAAGGCTATCCCGCAAGATAAAACTGCTTCATGGAACTAAACGGGCAAAAGAAGCGATTAAAGAGTGGTCAGAAATTTTAAATCGCCAGCTTATTATCACCGCGACCAATACCATTCAAAATTGGCATGACCTCGAGATTTTCGCTCCTTCGACCAATCGAGATGTACGAGATCAGGAAGTTATTTTCCTGAATATCCTTGCTAAAGATGTATTAAGACAGGCGACTTTTCAAAAAAATATTTTAGAAGAGGCTGAATCAATTTTACCAAGCATGGAAGAAATTGAACGCCCTTCATTCTGGGTTCATCCGAGTCTTTCATTTGTTTTACAAGGTTTAATTGATCCAAAGCTGAGAGATGACCAATGGAGAATTAAGTTCTCTGATTATCTTGCTAGAAAAATTACCAATGAAACCTTTGATATCGAAATCAATAATGAAACTATAACGATTAGCCTAGATAGCAATGCTGAAGGTTATATCGCCCGTCGTTTACGGGAGATTATTCGATGAGTCGTTATGTCGTTATTCCTCGTATGCGAGTACAAAATGCAAATATGCAAAGTAATGGCCTGTTATTAGGCGGTGTACCTTTATTTGCAGCCAATATGTTTGCACATCATTTGGCAAGACAATTAGGCACTCAAGAACAAGGTATTATTTATATTCATCATGACCAACAGCGTTTAGGCGGGCAAGCCTATGGCCGCTTTACGCCTGCTCAACGTCGTGGTGCCGTGTTTATCGGTAAAAAGGACTATTCTTCTAAAAATAAATATGCGTTGTCTTTACAACCAACTGCATCTTGTCATTTAGAGTTTAGCCTTGTGATTAAATTTAGTAGCTCTCGGATTAGTCCAGAAAAACTAACAAACATACTTAAACGTAGCCGTTTTGCTGGCGGACAAATTATCGAGTTTTTAGACATTAGCACCCATGCTGAAAATGAATTAGAAGCAGCCCTAAAGAAAATCAAAACTGGATTTGCCATTTTAGATCGACAAGATTTGCTTGTTGAGTATCAGCAACGTAAACAAATTAATCGAGTTCAGGCCTTTACCCAACTCCTGGCATTAAAAGCAGATGCGCTTAGAGCTTTCTTTAATGACCCAAATTTAAGTTGGATATCGGCAACTAATTTAGGGTACGCCCTGCTTGAGCCACTTACAGACCAACGAGCTGGTATTCGCCAAGCACAAGATCAGGAAACGACAGCACATGCCTATGCAGAACCACTTACAGGCATTGTTCAGTATTTTTCTTTAGGCGAGATTCTAAGGAAAAATACTGAGGCTGAGGATGACACTTGGCATAACTTGCAAAAACTATTGTGGGCCTACCACTGGCCGCAAGACGACATTTTTCTTTTAAAACAAAATTGCGTTAATGCATAAATTATTTTTGAACATAAGGAATTTTTCACATGACAATTTTTAAGAAATTACCGGGTAGCCTTTCTTTACAACGCGGTACAGTGGTCAGTGATGGCGCATTTTTTAACTTATTTGAAGATGGCAAACAAGAGCCTTTACACGTGATGTATCACGGTATTCGAGGGACTCAAAATGTCGCAGGGAATAAAGAAAAAGGTGCAGCAACAGGTAATTCACTTGCTCGTGAAGTCACCAATATTCAGTTGACTGAATCTGCAAAATTACAACCTAAAGCCAAACTTTTGGTGAAATGGGACTTCCGTTTTATTGATTTAAGCTATGTGCTGTTTGCAAGTGCTTCTAAAGCGGGTGCTGACAAAAGCGAAGAATATAATTTCCGCCAAGCTTTCTTAAATTTTGTAAATCGCGCCAAAGAAAGCGATGGACTAAAAGAAGTTGTACGTCGTTATGTACGTAATATCGTGAATGGCCGTTGGTTATGGCGTAATCGTATTGTCGCTGAAAGCATTACCATTCAAGTGACTGCTCAGGACCACCCTGAAACATTGAGTTTTGATGCCCTTTCCTACAACCTCAAGAGTTTTGATCAACCGTCTGAACAAGAACAAAAACTAGCAGATATTTTGTTAAAAGGAATTACAGGTGAATCAACAAGTGCTGCCTTGCATATCGAAGCGATTGTTGACTTTGGAATGGGTGGTGTAGAAGTTTTCCCATCTCAAAATTACTTAGAAGATAAACCAAAAGGTTTCTCTCGATCTCTATATCAATTAACACCGAAAAGACCAGACCACAAAGCCAATGACAACCAATATCTTGGTCAAGCTGCATTACGGGACCAAAAAATCGGAAATGCGCTAAGAACAATTGATACCTGGTATCCACAGTTTAAAGAAAACGATGAAAAGCCAATTGCAGTAGAGCCTAACGGTGCAAACCTAGAAGGTCAGATTTTCTATCGTGTGGGTAAAGATAAAGTTTCTGCATTCGATATTTTAAAAGAAATTGATGAGCTTGACCCAAACAGCGAAAAAGGTATGTTCCTGATTGCATGTTTAATTCGTGGTGGCGTGTACTCTGAGGGTGAATAATCATGGATGCCAATTATTATCTGGATATCCGTGTTCTTGAGTCATCAGATGATACGGATTTAAAACTGGGCCATATTCGTAATCAAATTTACACCGTGATTCATGGTGCATTTCGAAAACTACCTGCGCATTACGCGCTTGCGTTGGAGATATCCGATAAATTGAAAGCGAAGCAGGAACAGTTTGAAAAAAAACATGGTCGTTCAGCTAAACCTAACTTTGATATTTTGCGAATTTTTGCAGAAAAACAGGAGGAGTTAGATGGGTTAATCGAGGCAATTAAAGGACACTGGAAAATTCGCGACTATACCGTTTTAGGTTCCGCAATTGCTGTTCCTGCTGCCAAAATTTCTGGTTGGAAAAGTTATCGAAAGTTTCGTATTCCAACTCGGAAAGCTGAACGCACAAAGCTTTCTCATCAAAATGAACCTTTAAGAGATAGACGCTTAAAAACTGCGAAAGGAATGCCCTTCTTTCAGGTGGTCAGCAGTACAGGTCATGGTTTTACAGTGATTATTGATGTGCAGGACAGCGAAAATGCGGGATACGGCTTACCAGACAGTTATGGCCTTGCCCGTAAGGAAAGTCCCTTTGCTCTTCCCGTCTTTTAAGGAAATATAATATGAGTCAACTCCGTCAAGAACGCAGCCGCCCACTTATGCTTTCAAAGCGTGCCTGTGTATTTTATCTCGAAAGAGTTCGTGTCGTTTTAAAAGATGATCGAATTGTTTACTTGACGGAGAACTCACAACCTGTGGAATATTTTTATAATATTCCCGAGAAAAACACCGCCTTTTTACTCCTTGGCAAAGGCAGTTCATTAACAGATGCGGCTGCCAGACGTTTAGCAGAATCTAATGTCATGGTTGGGTTTTGCGGTTCTGGCGGTTCCCCTTTATTTTCATCATTAGACTTAACATTTTTAGCGCCTCAAAGTGAATATCGTCCCACTGAATATATGCAAATTTGGATGAAAGCATGGCTAGAAGATGATGCACGCTTACTCATGGCAAAAATATTATTACTCGAACGTATTGCCCTCGTATCACAGGCTTGGAAAAAGAATTTTGATTTGATTCAATCTGGTATTTATATTGATGAGAACGCTTTAAACACATTTAAACAAGATATTGATCGTTCCGAAAATCAACAGGAATTACTTGCTGCCGAAGGACGTTGGGCCAAAGCGTTATATAAACAACTTGCTAAAGGTTTTGGCCTTGAGTTTACGCGTGATGAAGGAAAAAACTCTCACGATACTATTGTTGATATCGCCAACAGTTATCTCGATCATGGAAACTATATTGCCTATGGCTATGCAGCAGTGGCTTTAAATGGCATGGGAATTAGCTTTGCCCTCCCTATTCTGCATGGTAAAACACGTCGTGGAGGTCTAGTCTTTGACCTCGCCGATCTGGTAAAGATGCTTTTGTGATGCCAATCGCTTTTACATGTGCCGCAAAAGGATTAAATCAAAAAGAATTCCGGATGCAACTTATTGAAACCTGTCAAGATCAAGATATTTTGGATTACATGTTTAGCTTCATTACTGACATATGTAGTAAAATCAAATAAAATCATATAATTAAGACTTATACCTCATAACGAAGTATTTTCACTCATTAAAAACTTATATAATTGATTTTAAGAGTTTTGTATTAACTTAACTCTAGTTGCTCATCGCATAGATGATTTAGAAAATACGGATCTTTAAAATCACAAGGCGGTGTATGTTGCTCATCGCATAGATGATTTAGAAATCTTTGCATGGATATTCCCTTAGCTTCACGTTGTTGCTCATCGCATAGATGATTTAGAAAAATAACTGAATCGTTTCAGTCGAGATACTATTGTTGCTCATCGCATAGATGATTTAGAAATGAACTGGTACCTTGTTTAATAACGTAATAAGGTTGCTCATCGCATAGATGATTTAGAAATGAAGACAGTTCTTGGCTAATTCCTCGTCACAGTTGCTCATCGCATAGATGATTTAGAAAGTATGGGCAAGATCAAGACGATTCACCCCGCAAGTTGCTCATCGCATAGATGATTTAGAAACACTTACTCATGCGTTCAGCAAGATTGTTATCGTTGCTCATCGCATAGATGATTTAGAAAACAAGACCCTAACAACTGCATGAATGGTGGCTGTTGCTCATCGCATAGATGATTTAGAAAATCTTGTTGTTCTCCTTTGATTTAAATAAAAGGTTGCTCATCGCATAGATGATTTAGAAAACCAGTGAAGCTGTGGGCGAATCAAATAAAAAGTTGCTCATCGCATAGATGATTTAGAAATTTTCTTTAATGTTGATTAGCGAAGCATTGACGTTGCTCATCGCATAGATGATTTAGAAACGATACATAAAGTGCGACCTTTACCGTTTGGTGTTGCTCATCGCATAGATGATTTAGAAAAATACTTATTTATGTTTGCATCTTCAAATTTGGTTCGTCATCGTGTAGATGATTTAGAAATATCAGCATGGCCAGATCTTTCTGATCCACCAGTTCGTCATCGTGTAGATGATTTAGAAATCTAGATTAGTAATGTTCAATTGCCGGGTAATGTTCGTCATCGTGTAGATGATTTAGAAGTATTGTCATTTTATTAAAAGAAATCGGTAAACGTTCGTCATCGTGTAGATGATTTAGAAGACAGTCGTTGGCTCAGACCATGGTCCGAATAGGTTCGTCATCGTGTAGATGATTTAGAAGTGCTCAATTCTGTGCCCAGCTGCGATTTCTTCGTTCGTCATCGTGTAGATGATTTAGAAGTTCCAGATGAATGCACAAACTGCTTTTATTTAGTTCGTCATCGTGTAGATGATTTAGAAGTCAAAGATCCAGTCACCTTTTGGGATGCATTTGTTCGTCATCGTGTAGATGATTTAGAAGAATATGCTTTAAATTTATATATTTTCTTTATTGTTCGTCATCGTGTAGATGATTTAGAAAATTTGGACTTCGTGGGAGTCCACGCTTTCTAAGTTCGTCATCGTGTAGATGATTTAGAAAAGATGAAATACGCACTTATGGAAGCTCATCTCGTTCGTCATCGTGTAGATGATTTAGAAATACACACTATACGGGCATGGCTTGTAAGGTTTGTTCGTCATCGTGTAGATGATTTAGAAACGTTTGTCAAGCTCGTAGAAATTGACTTTAACCGTTCGTCATCGTGTAGATGATTTAGAAGTTTCGAAGTTGAAACCATACGTTGGTAAGGGAGTTCGTCATCGTGTAGATGATTTAGAAGATCCACATGTAGACATCATTTGCAGCAGAAAAGTTCGTCATCGTGTAGATGATTTAGAAGAAACTGCATAAGTCATAGAACCCCCTTAATTCGTTCGTCATCGTGTAGATGATTTGGAAGTACTTAAAAATGTTGCTCAGCCGGTCATGGACGTTCGTCATCGTGTAGATGATTTAGAAGCTAATGCTGTTTTTAGATATTTTTATAAAAATGTTCGTCATCGTGTAGATGATTTAGAAGTTCCAGTGTTTAGCCTTATCACTCGGTATAATGTTCGTCATCGTGTAGATGATTTAGAAGTCTCGTGTTGATGAACCTAAAGTGTGTATGACGTTCGTCATCGTGTAGATGATTTAGAAAAATTCCAAACGGTATTAAAACACCTGGTGTTTGTTCGTCATCGCGTAGATGATTTAGAAACAGCCGAACGGGAAATCGAAAAGGCGCGTAACGTTGCTCATCGCGTAGATGATTTAGAAACACCTGTAGGGAGTACGCCCAGGACGTTAGCCGTTGCTCATCGTGTAGATGATTTAGAAAATTCCATACAAATCACACACAACATTAAATTGGTTCGTCATCGCGTAGATGATTTAGAAATTCATACACGGCGTATGAAATCTTAGCTGCCTGTTGCTCATCGCGTAGATGATTTAGAAAATTAACATCACAGTACCTATCACCTTAGAGGGGTTCGTCATCGTGTAGATGATTTAGAAAGTTAAGTTAGGACCTATCCTTTTATGGTCTCTGTTCCTCATCGCACAGATGATTTAGAAAATGAATAACCGCTTATGTGGCGGTGTATTAACGTTCGTCATCGCATAGATGATTTAAAAATCAAGTCTTTAATGCCCTTGCTTCAGCAATATTATGCTGTTCAACCAAAGTACGAATCGTATATTCATGATTGGTTTTTTGGTCACAGGCAAATTCACATTTTTGATCCAACGGCAACGCACTACCCCCAAGCAATGGACATCCTGCAAACAGCTCCGCCACCCAGTCAACAAAAACCCGAACCTTATGCGATAAATGTCGACTTTGCAAATACACCACCGAAATCGGCATCGGTGCAGGTGTCCATTGAGGTAATACTTCTTTTAAAGTCCCTGCTTCAAAGTGATTGGTCAGCATATAACGTGGACCTTGAATCAGGCCAAAGCCTTGCAGCGCCAAATCGATATAGGCATCACCATCATTGACAGACACCTGCCCATTAACACTGACACTTTGAATCAGGTCATCGACCACAAAATCCCAGTCAAAATTACGCCCTGTACGACTGGAAAAGAAATGAATGGCTTGATGATTCTTTTGCAAATCCTCAAGTGTTTTCGGTTCACCATATTTTTCTAAATAGCATGCTGATGCCGCTGTTGCACACTGAAACGTACCAATACGGCGCGCAATGAGACTGGAATCCTGTAATTCTCCTACCCGAATTGCACAATCTACCGCCTCACCCACCAAATCCACAGGACGATCATTCATTCCAATGACCAGATCAATATCGGGATAACGTTGATGAAAATCTCTCAACCTTGGAATCAGAATCAAACGACCAATCGAGACAGGCACATCAATCCGTAATCGTCCTCGCGGTCCTCGTTCCTCATCATGGAAAGATGCTTCAATATCTTCCACGTCCGCCAAAATTCTCAAGCTGCGGTCATAATACACTGCACCATCAGGAGTTAAGCTTAGTTTACGCGTGGTTCGATTCAGCAGGCGAACCTGTAAATGTTTTTCTAAAGCCTGAATCGTGGTGGTCACCGATGCACGTGGCAGCCCCAGACTATCCGCAGCCAGACTAAAGCTGTTGGTTTCAACCACTTTATTAAAGACTTTCATTGCATGAAATAGATCCATGGGCCACTCCCATTGATGCATTTTTTGGATTTTATGCATCAATTGTTATAAAAATACGAATAGTGTTATCAAATTTAGTATATTTATTCGTAATTGACAAACTTTTATGCTCCTTCCATTCCATAAACCTGTTTCTCCCATACAGACCACAACAAAAAGTCTGAAAACAGGGATTCAAATAACCAGGAGCATCCCATGTCACTTTCCCGCAAACAGCTGACGCTGTCTGCTGTCATTATTGCCGTTTTTGCAACAGGTGGCAGTTTTATTCTCTTCCAAGAAAATGCAGATGCCAAAGCGAATTCAACAGCAAGCGCGCCACCTGCAGCAACCGTTGATGTGGCCCATGTCGTCAGTCAGACCATTACCGACTGGCAAGAATATTCCGGACGTCTCGAAGCCATCGATCAAGTCGATGTCCGTCCCCAAGTCTCAGGTAAACTGATTGCCGTGAATTTTAAAGATGGCAGTTTAGTAAATAAAGGCGACCTGCTGTTTACTATTGATCCTCGCCCTTTTGAAGCAGAACTGAATCGCGCCAAAGCACAACTGGCTTCTGCTGAAGCGCAAGTGACTTATTCTTCAGCGAACTTAGGCCGCAACCAGCGTTTAATCCAAAGTAATGCGATTGCCCATCAAGAACTTGATCAAGCGCAAAATGAAGCCCGCTCAGCCAATGCCAATTTACAGGCAGCTAAAGCTGCAGTAGAAACCGCCCGTTTGAATCTGGAATATACCCGTATTACTGCCCCTGTCAGTGGGCGTATTTCCCGTGCCGAAGTCACGGTGGGTAACGTGGTTTCCGCAGGTAATGGCGCACAGGTGCTCACCAGCTTGGTTTCAGTATCACGTCTGTATGCATCTTTCGATGTCGATGAACAGACTTATTTAAAATACATCAGCAATCAACGCAATTCAGGCCAAGTCCCTGTTTATCTTGGTCTTGCCAATGAATCTGGTTTTAGCCGTGAAGGTTATATCAGTTCGATCGACAATAATTTAAATACCACCTCAGGCACCATTCGGGTTCGTGCCACTTTCGATAATCCCAAAGGCGTGATGCTTCCCGGACTGTATGCCCGCATTCGTCTGGGTGGAGGACAACCTCGTGCAGCGATTCTGATTAGCCCGACTGCGATTGGTGTCGATCAGGACAAACGTTTTGTGATGGTGGTCGATGCGAAAAACCAAACTGCGTACCGTGAAGTAAAACTCGGCGCGCAACAAGATGGCCTACAAATCATCAATAGCGGTCTGCAAGTGGGTGATCGCATTGTCGTAAATGGTTTACAACGCATCCGTCCGGGTGATCCTGTCAAACCTCACCTCATTGCTATGCCGAATCCTCAAATCATTGCCGATAACACAGCACAACAACCTCAGCCTTCAGAAAAAACCCCAATTTCGGCAAAAGGTTAATCCTCATGAATATTTCCAAGTTTTTTATTGATCGCCCGATCTTTGCCGGGGTTCTGTCCGTCCTGATTCTACTGGCGGGCTTACTCTCCCTTTTCCAACTGCCCATTTCTGAATATCCAGAAGTGGTGCCACCCTCTGTGGTGGTGCGTGCTCAATATCCAGGTGCCAACCCTAAAGTGATTGCTGAAACGGTTGCTTCTCCTTTGGAGGAATCCATCAACGGCGTAGAGAACATGCTGTATATGCAGTCTCAGGCCAACAGCGATGGTAACCTGACCCTTACCGTCAATTTCAAGCTCGGGATTGACCCAGATAAGGCACAACAACTGGTGCAGAATCGGGTGTCTCAAGCTTTGCCACGCTTGCCAGAAGATGTACAACGTCTCGGTGTGACCACGCTAAAAAGTTCACCGACCTTGACGATGGTGGTACATCTGACCTCACCGGATAATCGCTATGACATGACCTACTTGCGTAACTATGCCGTACTCAATGTCAAAGACCGTTTAGCACGCCTACAAGGTGTGGGTGAAGTGAGTCTGTTTGGTTCAGGCGATTACGCCATGCGCGTGTGGTTAGACCCACAAAAGGTGGCGCAACGCAATCTCACTGCGACTGAAATTGTGAATGCGATTCGTGAGCAGAATATTCAGGTTGCCGCAGGAACCATTGGTGCAGCGCCCAATAATTCTCCTTTACAACTCTCGGTGAATGCGCAAGGTCGTTTAAGTACCGAACAGGAATTTGCCGATATTATTTTAAAAACAGCTGCAGATGGTGCAGTGACTCGACTCGGTGATGTCGCACGTGTTGAACTGGCCGCTTCACAATATGGTTTACGTTCATTACTGGACAATAAACAGGCCGTGGCAATTCCGATTTTCCAAGCTCCAGGTGCCAATGCCTTACAGGTCTCGGATCAAGTGCGTAGCACCATGGCGGAACTGTCCAAAGATTTTCCAACCTCAATTAAATACGATATCGTTTACGACCCAACCCAATTCGTGCGTTCAAGTATTAAAGCGGTGATTAATACCCTGCTTGAAGCGATTGCACTGGTAGTTGTGGTGGTGATCCTGTTCTTGCAAACATGGCGTGCCTCGATTATTCCGTTACTGGCCGTGCCTGTTTCCATCATTGGGACCTTCGCCTTAATGCTGGCCTTTGGTTATTCCATCAATGCCCTGTCCCTGTTCGGGATGGTGCTCGCCATCGGGATTGTGGTCGATGATGCCATTGTGGTGGTGGAAAATGTCGAGCGGAATATTGAAGCAGGACTCAGTCCAAGGGATGCCACCTACCGCGCCATGCGTGAAGTCAGTGGACCGATTATCGCGATTGCATTGACCTTGGTTGCCGTGTTCGTCCCGCTGGCCTTTATGACTGGTTTAACAGGGCAATTCTATAAGCAATTCGCCATGACCATTGCCATCTCCACCGTGATTTCGGCCTTCAACTCACTTACGCTGTCTCCTGCGTTGGCCGCCATGTTGCTGAAAGGTCATGATGCAAAACCAGACGTCCTGACTCGTGTAATAAATCGTGTTTTCGGACGCTTCTTTGCCCTGTTTAATCGCGTATTCTCACGTGCCTCTGATCAATATGGCCGTGGTGTCAGTCGCGTAATTTCCCATAAAGCCTCAGCGATGGGTGTCTATGCAGTACTACTTGGTCTGACCATCGGAATTTCTTATATCGTTCCGGGCGGTTTTGTGCCCGCACAAGATAAGCAATACCTGATCAGCTTTGCCCAATTACCCAATGGCGCCTCACTGGATCGAACCGAAAATGTCATTCGTAAAATGAGTGATGCTGCGCTGAAACAACCTGGCGTAGAAAGTGCGGTGGCTTTCCCTGGCTTATCGATTAACGGTTTTACCAACAGTTCCAGCGCCGGGATTGTGTTTGTGACCTTAAAACCATTTGCGGAACGTAAAGCAGCCGATCTTTCTGCCAATGCCATTGCAGGTGCTTTAAATCAGAAATACGCCTCGATTCAGGATGCTTATATTGCAGTATTCCCACCACCACCGGTGATGGGTCTCGGCACCATGGGCGGCTTTAAACTTCAGCTGGAAGATCGCGGTGCTTTAGGCTATGCCGAGTTAAATAATGCAGCCCAATCCTTTATGAAGGCGGCACAATCTGCACCTGAATTGGGGCCAATGTTCTCCAGTTATCAAATCAATGTACCGCAACTGAATGTCGATCTGGATCGGGTCAAAGCCAAGCAACAAGGCGTTGCCGTGACCGATGTATTTAACACCATGCAGATTTACCTCGGTTCACAATATGTGAATGACTTTAACCGCTTTGGTCGTGTCTATCAGGTACGTGCTCAAGCCGATGCGCCATTCCGTGCCAATCCTGAAGATATTTTACAGCTTAAAACCCGTAACAATGCAGGACAAATGGTGCCGCTGTCTTCTCTGGTCAATGTGACTCAAACCTATGGCCCGGAAATGGTGGTGCGCTATAACGGCTATACTGCTGCCGATATTAACGGCGGTCCTGCACCAGGTTATTCATCCAGCCAAGCCGAAGCTGCGGTTGAGCGCATTGCCGCTGAAACCTTGCCACGAGGGGTAAAATTTGAATGGACCGATCTGACCTATCAAAAGATCTTGGCAGGTAATGCCGGATTGTGGGTCTTCCCGATCAGTGTGTTATTGGTGTTCTTAGTCTTGGCGGCGCAATATGAAAGCCTGACCTTGCCATTAGCCGTGATTCTGATCGTCCCGATGGGTATCTTGGCAGCACTAACAGGGGTTTGGCTAACAGGCGGTGATAACAATATCTTTACCCAAATCGGCTTGATGGTGCTGGTCGGGCTGGCCTGTAAGAATGCCATCTTGATCGTGGAATTTGCCCGAGAACTGGAAATGCAAGGCGCGACTGCATTTAACGCTGCAGTTGAAGCCAGCCGACTACGTTTACGTCCGATCCTGATGACTTCAATCGCCTTCATTATGGGTGTGGTTCCACTGGTCACTTCAACCGGTGCCGGTGCTGAAATGCGTCATGCCATGGGCGTTGCGGTGTTCTTTGGCATGATCGGAGTGACCTTCTTTGGTTTGTTCCTGACACCTGCCTTCTATGTATTGATTCGTACCCTGAACAGCAAACATAAACTGCATTCAGCCGCTGTGCATGAAGCACCACTGCACAGTTCACACGATCACTAAGGAGCAGGACATGACAGGATTCAAACCCCGCTGGATACTCTCTTCACTCATGGGAAGCCTGCTGCTTGCAGGCTGCTCATTAGCACCGGAATATCAGCCAGCCAAGGTGATTATTCCGCTGCAATTTAAAGAAGCGGATACCAGACTGAATGATCCCAACTGGAGCATCGCGCAACCTGCCGATGCGCAGTCTCGCGGTGAATGGTGGCGTATTTTTAATGATCCACAACTGAATGATCTGCAACAACAAGCCATTACGGGCAACCAGAATCTAAAGGCAGCAGCAGCCAATATTCAGGCGTCACGTGCTTTAAGGTCTGCTGCACAAGCTGAACGCTTACCTAGCATCGGCGCAGGTTTTGGACCAACCCGTCAAAAGCCCTCACCTGCTTCTTTAGGACTTGATTCGGATGCATCCACATCTGCACGTACCTTATGGCGGGCACAAGCCAATGTCTCTTATGAACTGGACCTATTTGGACGGATTGCCAGTAGTGTTAATGCAGCAACCGCAGATGTACAGCAACAGGAAGCCTTGTATCATTCAGCACTATTAGCACTGCAAGCAGATGTGGCACAGGCGTACTTTCTGATTCGCCAATTCGATGCTGAACAAGCCATCTATACGCAAAACATCAAGTTACTGACCGAGAATCAAAATTTGATTCAAGCACGTTATCACAATGGCTTGGTCAGTGATCTGGATGTTTCTCGTGCACAAACGGAACTCTCAACCGCCCAAAGCACTGCACTCAGTATTACACGGAATCGAGCCAGTACCGAACATGCGCTGGCGGTATTACTCGGTAAACCGCCTGCTGATTTTAGCTTAGCGATTCAACCCTCGTCTGCTACGGTGATTCGCCTGCCTGCGGGTTTACCTTCGAGCTTGCTGGAACGTCGTCCCGATATCGCTGCCGCCGAACGTGCCATGGCAGCCGATAATGCACGCATCGGTATTGCCCGTGCTGCCTTTTTCCCCAAACTGGATCTCACTGGTGCGTTGGGTTATGAATCTGCAAGTTTAGGCGATTTGGGTAAATGGTCGAGTCGAACTTTTTTACTCGGCCCTGTCGCGGGCACAATTTTGTCTTTACCGTTATTTGATGGCGGGCAACGTAAGGCAGGTGTTGCGCAAGCTCGGGCTGGCTATGAACAAAGTGTGGCGAATTATCGGCAGACGGTGCTGAATGCTTTCCGTGAGGTTGAAAATGGTTTGTCTGATCAGCGTATTCTGGATCAGCAAATACAGGCTCAGGGGCAAGCACTTGCTGCATCCCGACATGCCAATCAGCTCTCACATTTGCGTTATCGTGAAGGTCGGATCAGCTATTTGGACGTGATTGATTCGGATCGGAGCATTTTGCAGCAAGAGCAACTCGCTGCACAGCTTCATGGCAGTCGGATGATTGCCAGTGTGGATCTCATTCGGGCTTTAGGTGGTGGTTGGCATACTGGGCAAGTGGAGTTGGTACGGCAATAAAGTAGATTTAAAATAGATTAGTACAATCAATTAAAGCCCCATATATGATGGGGCTTTTTTAAACTTAAAATATATTAGTATGCCTAGATTAATTAAGCCTAATGATTATTTTACAAAGGACCAGACATCGGGATCTTGATAATTTTCATCTATTTTATATCCCTTTTGTCTTGCTTCTTGTTCTGCTTTCGTTCGTAACTGCTTATCTTCTATAAGAGATTTCTGAAATGCTTGCTCTAATTCTTTTATAGTCATTTGATCTGAGTTGCTAATACTATTTCTTTCCATATATCGTATAGTTTTAATGGTATAACGTAACATATATTGCTCTTGTTTTTTCTCATTAATAGCAGTTTGATCAATACTAAATTTTAATAAGATGCCATTGCTATAAAGCTGATATGAGAATACTTTTGTTGGTATTTTATTAAATACTTCCTGCCACTCCTTAAAACTTAAAATATATGTCGGATCGATCACTTCTTTTCGGTCTAAAATATATTTAAGATTATCTTGCTTCGCAATTCTGACACTAGACCTATAAAAATATTGCTTCCAGCCTGCCTCATTAATTTTTTTCATTAAACTAACATAGGCTGCATAAGCCTGTTCTGGCGCTACAAATTCTTCATGGGTTAGTCCCGCATCAATATCGATGATCTGGATACCTTCCTCTGGGCTATCTGAAAGCTGTGAACCCATCACTGAAAATATATTCTCCAGCTCCAAACTATTGATACCATGCTCAACTCTAACTTTACCTAAATTTGGTGGATTCCAATTCAGGGTCATAAAGTTTATCCCAGCAGGTTGACGGTCAACCTCTCCATTCGTATATCTGGAAAAATCCTGTACACCGTGTGCCCCAAAATGTAGGGTATAAGTTTGCTCATTATTCATATATTGACTCTCTCTAGTTTTAGAGCCAGGTTCACATGCACTTAATAAAAATCCAATAAAGAGGATAAAAATAAACTGATTATATTTTGCCATCATTACTATCTCTTCCAACCTTATATTCAGCTTTACTCTTACCCCAAGTGGCAATGATTGCTAACTCTTTTTCTAAAAAAACTCGGTCTTTTTCATGTAACATTAAACGATGATATTTTTTATTAGCCTTGCTAATCCATTTCATTCGCCGATCATAATTTTCAACTTCTCTATCTCCTAAAAACTATGCCTTAGATTCTTAAATTAAGCACTTTTACCTAGATAGTTCCACTCGATTAGTTATAATAATATTCACTCAATCTGAAGCCAGTCATTATATGAATGAAAAACCATCTAAATGAAGATGGTTTTCTAAAATGATTAAATTAATTTTCACCATCCCAATACCAATACACCTCTCCCCAATCTAGCTCGGCAAGAGTTGGAAGAATCTCCCCCTGCTCAAAATATTGTCGTGAATCTGGTTGAGCTGGTGTTTGCCAATAACCGGTTTTAATACAGACTTCTCCACCTTTAACTTTCATACGTTCTAATTGTTGATCATCTATACCTACTTTTGACTGTGTACGGGCAAAATCAACTAAATCTTTTGGATAAAACTGATGTTCACAATATGACATATCATCTATATCCAGCAACCACGTTACCGCTGCTGCTTCCCATGACCAATAACCATAATAGCTAACTCCAGATCTTATATCTGGTTGAGGATGTTGATCATGGTAAGGTTCTCGGCGGCTCGCGTCATACCAGTCTTCTAAGTATTGCAGCATTAAAGCTGGTCGCTGTTCAGGTGAAGCATTAAACACTTTAATGAGCTTACGATAAGGTAAATGTCGTCTTGCTTCATCTGGTGGAGTTCCACGATCTGCAACAAATGGAGCAACTAAACGTTCAATTAATCCATCTTTTTCCTGTCCTTCAGGCGTTGCTTCTACATAGTCAATGATGGGCATAATCCGATCCATCTGATCCGCATAGCCAGTCAACAACCCAACACAAATCAGACGTAAAGCAATATACCAATAGTCTTCTGTTCCTAAACTGATATGCCAAACATACCGACCATCTGCCTCTGGGCTTTGATGATATTGACTGTGAATTTCGGCATATTCTTCTGTCCAGTTTAAAAGATATGGGTAAAGTTCTTGTATAAATGCAATATCCCCACCAGCAGAGTACTGTAATGACATTAAATTTAAGAGATCTTTTAATCTTTGATGTCCAGCAGCCATCATTTTACTGGATTTAGCATTCTTTTTATATTTTTGAAAGCCGTCAGTGACAGAATAGACCCCATTAAGAAATGCCTCAAACCGTCTTTTATACATTTCTTCTTGTAAAAAATTATCTCTATATTTTCCATAATTTAGTATCCGTTGATTAAACCATCGTTCCCAATCAATATTTAAATCGTTCATTTGGTTATGCAACTCTTTTACTCCGGCAACATATCATTTAATAAATACAAAAAAACCATCTAAACGAGGATGGTTTTCTCAAATGATTAAATTAATTTTCCCCATCCCAATACCAATATACCTCTCCCCAATCTAATTCAGTAAGGGTTGGAAAAATTTCATTTTGTTTGAAGTATTGTCGTGAATTTGGCTGAGCTGGTGTTTTCCAATAGCCAGTTCTCGGACAAATTTCCCCAGCTTTAACTGAATGATTATATTGTGACTCGGCATCTTGCCCACTTGTTAAATCTTCCACATTATACGATGTACCATATAGAGCCGCTGTAAGATCCTCAAAGCTTCTCATTCTTAGTGGAGTTACCTGCTTTAATAGTTTCATGTGGACTGGTAAATTAACTTTTGCTAAATGGCTTAACGACTCTTCACCACCTAAAGCAAGTGCAGGCTCAAAAGCATACATTTCATCTGCCTTTAAAACACCAAGTTTTTTCACCGCATGATCAAATAACTTTTTCCCATTTATATCAATATGATCTAATGAGTCTTTATCCGAGTAGAAAAAAAATAGATCCCCATAGAATTCTGCAGTTTCCGTTTTTTCCCCAGTATCATGCAAAATACCTTCCATCGGCTTTATATAATATCTATAAAAATTATTTTCACCCCAAATTAATAACTCACCAAAAGCTGAGCGTGCCAATACATAATAAACATCATCGTCGACTAATGGGGTATCTTCCAACCAGTCGTAGATAATCTCTGAATAATCATCAGGATTCGTAATCCAGTACAATCCATTTAAATAACCTGAAAAACCAAACAATTGCCATTGTTCTAAAATACTCTCAGGTAGTTTTCCCCTATATTTGTTAATAAGTTCTTCTGTTACTTCAACTCTATCTAGAGGTTGTCCATACTTTTCATAAAAATAATCAATATCTTCTTGGTGCATTTTAATACCCTCTTATTTACAACGCTTTAATTCAACATCCATAGCATCTTTTCCCATCCCCTTAGCCTGAGCCTGAGCTGCCGCTGTATCCATACCAGCTAGCCCCCATTAAGAAATGCATCAAACCGTCTTTTATACATTTCTTCTTGTAAAAAATTATCTCTAAACCTAGCTGTGTCTTTTATTTCTAAACTTAACCACTTTTGCCAATCTATTGTCTGCTCATATTACTTGTACGGACATTTAACGTTCCAACATGACATTCGATAAAAGTAAAAAAACCATCCAAATGAGGATAGTTTTATAAAATAAATCAATTATTTAACTCTATATCTAAATACCAAATGGTTTCACCCCAAGGGTTATTCGGAATTTCAGGCATTGTTTCACCTTTATCAAAATGGCGTTTTTCCATCTTATTTGCTGGACTCCACCAATCTCCAGATTTAGGGCAAACTTCTCCAACTCTACATTTTAATTGGCTATATTGTATTTCATCATTGTCTGGATGATTGATTCTATCCCATGTATTTCCATCAAACCGAATCAAGTGCTTATAGCTCAGTACCCAAAGAACTCCATCCTTCTCCTCAACAGATATAATCCCATGTATATCACTTAGCTCAGGGACTATGAAATATTCTGAATCCGTATATCTGTATAACCCTTGTTCTGAAGCTATATATATAGCCTCTTGATAAAAAGCTGCATTATAAAAAGTCGAATTTATACTTCTATTTTTTAAATTTTTAAATCCATCATCTATATTTCCTTTCAAAAGGGTACCATACTGGCCTGAAATTAAGACATTCTTCCCATCAGGGCATAACGTAATACTATACAAAGCCGATGGTGTGATTCGATTAACCTCTATCCAATTATTACCATTAAAGAAAGCAACAAATCCATCTTCTTCTTGTAACCCACATACATATAAAGCATTGTTATTAAATCCATTTATATCATAGAAACATTTATTAAAAGCTAAGTCATTTTCATATTTTAAAAAGGATAAATCTTGATTTTTCAATTCAATAGGGTCATCCTCCAATCGCATTCCAATAGATTTCCATTCATTCTGGTTATTCTTATAAACTTGACTTCCCTCTCCACAAGCATAAAGATCACCATTAATTACACGGACATGATTAAATTGCCCATAAATTTTTCCCTCTAATTTATATCTAATTTCTTGATGTTCATTATTATTTTTTTGAAATATCCCAACATCCCCCTCTTGATCAAGCGATATAATGGAAGGCTCACCCTCTCTAATTTGGTAAGTAACTGAAATAACTTTCCATCCTTCCAAATCCAAACATGACCAGTTTTGCTGTTCTAAATGTTTATAAATTATTGTTTTACTAAAGCGATCCCATGTATCCAATTCATCAATATTTGCTGATAAACAGAAACTATGGGCACTAATAGCGCATCCTGAAGTAAATGTAATAGGATTTTTCATATATTTGATCTAGTAAATATAACCATTACTCACCATCGAATTGCCAATATACTTCGCCCCAATCAGTGACTAACTGAGGAAAAGAATCACCTTGTCTAAAATAATCTCTTGAATTAGGTTTCGCAACCGTATACCAGTATCCTGACTTAGGACATTTTTCATTAGCACTGACAGTTAAAGATATTTTCTGGTATTCTTTATTATCAGGATGATCAAAAATCTTCCAAGAAACCCCATCATATCTGCCCACAAGTTTATTCGTAAAAATCCATAAAATATTTTCAGTACAATCCACTTTAAATACAAGATTACTATCAACATCCTCATGAACATTAACTTTTGTAATTTCATTTTCATGAAATTTATATAGACCACATGCTGAACCGATATAAACCACTCCATTAAATTCAGTTAAAGAATAGAAATCATCTTTTATACCTAAGTTTGTTTTCCGAACAAAATCAGTATTATCATTAATTTCTATTAAATTCCCATATGTTCCGCATACAATTAATTTACCATCTTTTTTCAAAAGAATTGAATATAGTGTAGCAGGTGTAACTTTTTTCAATATATTCCATTGATTACTATCATAATTAGCAATTAGCCCATTATCTCCAATACGACCTACACAGAAATAATTACTATCCACCTCACATATATCAATAACAGAAATATCATCTTCACGATCAAGCGAATAAAAATTTAACGCCTGATTATCATTAATATTTAAACCACTTGAGATGTCAGACCACTTAAAATCATTAACATAAACCTGACCATCATATCCATAAGCAAATAACTTGCTATTTTGAAATTTTATTTTAGAGAGATAACCACGATCGTTACTCCACTCTTGATTTAAACCAGCGCCATCTATATGTTTAAATTTACTATTTTCACCATCAAACTCCTCAATTTCACCTTCATCACTTAATGCAACTAACTTTTTATTATTTTCAACATTATAGAAACATACATCCACTACAATAAAATTAACATCATGATAATACCATTCTTGCCCATTATCTTCAGTATAATCGTACATAAACAATCGACTAAATTGCTGATTATCATCAAATTTATCCAATAAGCTCGATACATATACCATATCATCTGAGATAGCACATGCTGCGTTGAAAGTTACAGATGATATCTGCGTCATAGTTTTTTCCCACCTTGTTTTGTATTGGAAGCTGGTTTAAAAATATTTGAGTCTATTGACATTTTTCCAGTTGGATCAGCTGTAACTTTAAAATCATGCTCTATATCATTTTTAAAAAATATAAAATGACATAAAAAAAGCCCGTACGGGCTTTAATCATCTTTTCCTAAACCTTGCTCGTCCACAAACTTACCAATATCTACCATCATTCTTGGCGTATCAAGAGAGGCTAACATTTGTAGATGTGAAATAATTGGTAGCTTGCGTACATTTTCTAGTTTAGCTTCCCCACCTAGAATCAAAGCGGGTTCAAAACCAAACATTTCATTCGGTTTTAATACACCATACTTTTTGACGGCTCTATCAAAAAGAGGTTTGTTCTTCCAATCATTTATATCTAAATTATCTTTTTCTTGTACAAGAATAAATGTTCTAATCAAACTATCCCAGTCCTCTTGAGAACTTGGCTCCATTTTTGGAAAAATCTGCGATGTAGTTGAAGAAATTGTTAAACATCTACCATGAATTGTTCCCCACACACTTAAATCGCCAAAAGCGGTTCGGGCAATCACAAAGTATTCTTCATGAGAAGGCAGTTCTACATGTTCTAACCAAGCATCAAGTACATCTTGATAGTCATCAGGATTAACTAACCAAAATAAACCATTACCCCATCCAGAAAAACCAAAAGCTTTCCAATATTCAAGTAACTGATTAGGTAATTTTTCTTCAAACTTAGCTAATATTTCTTCAGATACGGGGGTAGACTCAATAGGAGGGCCAAACCCTTCATCATTATAGAAGTAGTCAAATGCCTCATCTATTATAAAATCATTCATTTCTACTCTACATCTTTCCAGTTTTGCATCTATCCAATATAGATAAAGGAAAGCCCTTCTGGGCTTTCATTTATCTTTTCTTATTTCTCGACTCATCAAAATGGATTAGGTAGTACCACAACACCACCATCATCTCGTGATATTAATTTCCAGACTGCTGGTTTGCTATCTAACTCTCCATTGTCCCAATCATACTCAGCTTCTTCAGGAAATTCTTGGCCTTGGGTTAGATGCTGCTCTATCCCGACAAAATCAAACGGAGTCCATACCCCGCTGTAAGGAACAATCCTATCTTCATTGCCATATTCCCCTAAAATCTGTAATAAATCTTCTTTGATTCCATCGAAGTCAAAAATACCTTTAGAAAAATTTGCGTTATCCCATCTTCGAATCCAATAATAGACCTGTGACAACGAATAACGTGGTCCACGATATGCCGTATGCATAGCGTCCGATGGCATATCTGTACGTACTGCTTTACACAATTGATTAACAACAACATAGCTTAATGGCAATGATTTATTTTTATTGCCTAAACGAGGTAACTCTCCAGTTTTAATAACCATACAGCTATTTATTTCTGTTAGCTCTAGATCAGGAGCATTCATTAAAGTAGTTTCATAGAAAGGTTGATTAATAAATTTATCTTTTAAGTTTTTTCCAATAAAGGTATACCAGTTAATACTCCGAATCCCTTCATACCAATCTCGTTTAAGGAAACTAGCGCCATCAGGTGTTATTCCCCAATATTGTCGAGTAACGCCATACTCATAAAATTGATAAGGATGACGATCATAAGGTAACTGAATACTTAAGCCAGCATAGCCATGAAATACTTCAAATTGAGTTAACAATTCTTCAATCCAAGTATTAAATTCTTTTCGCCCATCCTCCTCATAGACCATTGAGATAGGAAAGTTCAACTGTAAATGAGATAATCCGTAATTATCTCTCGCCGTGAATATACCTAAAGCATATTCAGCAGCAAACTCATTAGACTCAGCTGAGCATAAATACCATTCCATTACATTTGGTTTTTTTGCTTTTTTTAAAGCAGATTGATAACTTTTTTCAGTTAGCTCAGTAAAACCAGAAGCGTTATAAGGAAAATGTGATTTTAGCGGATATGTATTCTTGAATTTATCAATGATATTTAGGGCTTTTTGCTTCCCTTCATCATTTCCTCCGTTTAAATAATAGAGCTGTATAGTTAAAGATAATTGAGCTAAAACTCGATCATTTTTATCTAGCATTAACAATTCTCGTTCAGCTTCTTTTATTTGTTGAATAAGCTCTTTCTCAGAAGGAAGTTGTTTTTCAACTAAATGCATAATCTTTCCTAGTTCTCAATTATTAAAAGGCTGGTGCCACTTGTTTTCCAACACGAAATATACTTTGCAAACCTCGAGCTACTTTTGGTGCGAACCTAGCCGCTTTTGCTAGCCTGAATAAAAATAATCCAGCTCTTAGTGCCCCCGCTCCAATATTCACACCCGGAATAAACATTGCCACAGTCGCAGCAATTTCTAATCCAAGAATAATTTTTTCACCAGTGGACATACCCGTGCTTGCATTTGCTTCAATCACAATAGTTGGTAATTCTATAACTTCTTGAGAATGTGGAGATGATAAAGCCGTAGTTTTTTCGTTAAGTTGTTCTTCGTCAATATCTACTTCTTGTTGTATATGTTGCCATGCTTGTTGAAGATCTGACTCAGAATAAGTTAACTTTTCACTGCCATCTTCAGGTACAAAAGAATATTGCCCATTCTCTACAGTAAATTCACCAGTTTTAAATAACCACGGGGCATCTTGTTGTAACTGTTTCAATG
Organism: Acinetobacter sp. WC-323; assembly: GCF_000314615.1. Classification (NCBI taxonomy): domain Bacteria; kingdom Pseudomonadati; phylum Pseudomonadota; class Gammaproteobacteria; order Moraxellales; family Moraxellaceae; genus Acinetobacter; species Acinetobacter sp. WC-323. Next base: position 24,725 of record NZ_AMZS01000061.1, on the reverse strand, counting down.
TTTCTGGGCGAAAATAGCCTGTTAGATCTTCCTTGATCTGCTCTTCTCTTAATAGATTAATCGGACGATAGCTATTGTGTACCCATGTTTCCAATTTATATGCATCGGGTAATCTTTGGGTTGCAAAAATTGGAACAAGATCTGGTGAAAACTCAAAAGTGTGCTCATGGTTATTGGGATCATTATCCTCTGAAATCCACACTGTACTAAAACGATTAATTCCAGCAATATATTGATAGTCCTCTTCTTGACCTCTATGAAATGCATCTTTGGGAAACTTCATTTCTACGAGTCTTTTAATATTATCCCGATAAGAAGTATTATAAATACTATCCACAGCACGAACGGATGCACCAGGCCAACGTCGTTGAGGATCTTTAACAATAATTAGATCTGGACGTCGACGATAACTCCCTACCTTATTTGAGGTAACAAGCTTTGAACGCCATGAGGGTGAATGGCGACGGTTATCACCATAATCAAAGTTATCATCATTCCGGTCTGCAAGTTTTACATATTTAGAAATGAGATGAGGTACAGCAGGAATCTTTCTTATTTTATCGGCTTCAGATGGCATACTAAAAGTTACTTCTGGCTTGTAGTACCACAAATATTTATTAATTTTTTCATCAATATTGACCAAAATATAAAAGGCTGCCTGATAACTATGAATCTTCTTTTCCCCAGGTTCTACGATAACATTAGGACCTTTCATATATTTCAAAACAAAATTAGACTTCGCCCAGATATATCCTAAATCTGGCTTGTCAACATCCTGATACTTTTTATCAACCTCAACTCGAGTAATCATTCCCATGTTTCGTACCTATTCATCATCAAAATATTCAAGGTTTAAATTTATCGAGCCTGAGCCAGCTGCAAATAGCTGATGCACAGTTTTTTTCTTTTTCTCCTGTTCAACCAATTTCACTTCTTGAGCTGTGGTTGTATTTACAAGAAGTGTCTCTCCCTCTCTATTCGTCTTTCCAATTACTTTCCGACCATCTTGTAACTGTAACTCATAAGGGTAGTTCACTAATGGTTGTTGTGTCTTCTTATCTCTAATCACATAATAACCTGAGTAATAAGGATTAAATTTTGGTAAAGAGACTGAAACCTTCGCCCCACCCATAAACAAATGCTGCCCCGCCTTCACCTCAAACTTACCACCTGTAGTCGGAAAAATCCCTGAACCATTCAGCTTGAGTTGCGAACCTTGCGCGGTAAATACAATTTCTTTAGGGCTGGTAATTTCAATACGGTCTTCGGTCGAAATAATCTGAATGCCTTGCTTGGCAAGCAAGTTCATGCCATCCGATTGAGCCTGAACCTCAAACTTACCTTTGGCAGCCACCTGCTTGATGCCATTCTGCGCTGCAAACAGGCTAATCCTATTCTGAACATGGGCAACCAGATTCTTTTGTGTGCTTAGGTTAATGCTATCGCCCGCAACCTGATTGATTTGCCCATCTGCTGAAAGATGAATATCTTCGTTAGTGCTGAGGCCAATTCCGGCAGGTGAATTTAACAGCAATAACGCTTTTTCAAATTTTGCAATCTTGTCCTGAATCTGATCAGCAAAGTCTTTTAACTGTTCTAAGGATTCAATTTCATCGGTTTGCTGGTTCTTGGCAACTTCGCTTAAGGCTTTGGCATTGCTTTGATTGCCTTCGATCTGTTGCTTGGCTGGCTGCGCATCGAGATGTTCGCCTTGGGCCTGATCCTGTTTCTGTGTACTCAGCAGTAAACCCTGACCTGCACGTACTGCACCCCACTGATCGGTCCGCAGCTCAAAACCCTCACCTCGGTCTTCACTTTCAGCCTTATCTTTGGGATGGCTGAGTTTACCCAGATTCAGTTGACTGGCAGCATGACTGCTTTGTAGTTGTGCACTGATCTGGCCCGTGGTGTCATCAAAGCGTAACTGGTTAAAACCTTCGCCTTGGACTTCTTTGGATTTGATCCCGGCCAGTTTTTTGGTATCCGGCAGCTTGCCAGCATTGTCAAATCTGGCTGGGCTACGTTGTGCTTCATGAATTCGCCCCACCACATATGGACGGTCAATATTGCCGTCAAAGAAATCAATCACCACAATCTCACCAATTCTTGGCAAGAAACGTACGCCATAACCGTCACCTGCCCACGGCGTCAGTACATCGATCCAGGCAGAATCGGTATCGTTGTCATTGGCACCTGCACCACCATCATGGCTATGGTCCTCTGCACGGGTAAACAGGAATCGAACTTTAATGCGTCCCCATTCATCGACATTGATTTCTTCACCACTTGGCCCGACCACTTTCCCCCGTTGCGGATACGCTTCGGGGCGATGCTGCTGCGGATTGTATGCCGGCACTATCTTGATCTGACGGCGTTGTAAGGTAAGTTGATTGGCTTGGCGTTCTTCTGTGTTGCTTGTATTGAACTGTTTAGGTTGCCACTGACTCTGTGCCAAGAGCTGGTAAATTTGCTGATGCAGATCTTTAGGCAAGTTGTTTTGATTATAGAAATGCTTGGCTGTAATCAGGAATTCCTTGTCTGCCCCATCATGCTGATCAATTTCAGGATGGTCCTGCAACTCAAACCAGTAGCCCACTTGTGCATCACGTAGAGTCGACTGGGCAATAAATTGCTTGGCCTGTGCATTATGGTAATGACTGAGATTTTGATTGAAACGTTCAACCTGTTGATTACCTGAAGGTGTTGCACCATCTTCCTTGTTCAGGTCTTGCATCCATGCAGGCGTAAAGTGCCATGCATCTTCCAGCGCCAAGCGGGTTGCATCATGCTGTTCTGAATGTTGCTGCGTGGTAAGGACCGAACCGGTGCCTTCATCCATATCTAAAGCATCAGGCTGCCAACGGTTTACATACACCGAAGTCGGTTGTAAGGAACGGTTGCCGATAAAACTGGTAATCGAGTCGAATTGTTCCGTTGCACTGCTACGATGGTACTGCACCTTGCGCCGATCCAGTGCCTGATACTGGGCATTGTCATCAATCAGTCTTAATCGCTGCGGCTGAATGCTGCTATTTGAATTCGGTACTGTCAGTTGCGCTTCATCAATCAGCCAGTTAATCCCTTCGCTACGCATCAGGCGGGTCAGAAAATCATAATCACTTTCATTCTGTGACATGATAAATGGGCGAATATCGTAGTCTTGACTCAGCCCGCTTAAATCTAGTGTTAGGCTGGCGGCAAAGAGCGGGCTTTTCTGCTGCCACTCCTTAAACACCAGTTCGACAACGTCCCGCACGCTTTTATTCATGAATACACGGGAGTTACGGCGTTTATGCCACAGTGCCGTCGGATCTTGCAAAGTCAGCTTATAGATCGTCAGGCTACCATCCGATTGTCCTTGCAATGCTTGAGTAATAATGCCGGTGGTACGGAATAGTTGTCCTGTATCTGTGACCTGATCAACGGCAACCTGACTGCCAATAAATTGTTTGAGTGGAATGGCAGCATTGGTCGACAGACAGATGAGTTCAGCTTCAACCCCGGCATTGATTTGGTGCTGCCCATCAATACGCTGCAAAAAGACTTGCGTATTTAAATCTTGACTTGAAAATAAAATATGTAAGGCACGTTTTTGTGCAGTAAGACCTAAGCTGTCTAAGGCTTGAAATATATTGTTCAACATCTTGTTATAGGCTTACGCTTAAATTTAGTGCATTTTACAAAGTATCGCGTTGCTCTGTCTATACGGTTCTGTCTATTTGTGACAATTTACGTCACTGAATTGATTATGCCTGAGTCGCTCCAATCAAGATCAAGCTTAAAAATAAACAAGCCCATCATGAGATGAGCTTATTCATCCGATAATATAAATTAACAGTTGCCCTTTTTGGCTTGTCCCGGAGGACAGAAACGACCATTGCCATGCCCGTCATAATAACGGCCATCATTGAGTCGTCCTTCCGGATCCACCACAATACTTCCTTCACGGGTATGTACAGCACAGGCAGTCAGTCCCAAGCTGCCCAACAAAGTCACCACTAATAAAAAATATTTCATAATCCACTCCTTTTTAATAAAAAAATAAAATTATTTTGTACACTTTTCAATCCAGATTTTGTTATCAATATTTTTTTGTATAATCTGTCACTCAAGCGCCTGTACAGGATAGCACTATTGAGGTAAAAGGGCGTAATAACGAAACACAAAGCATGGATGCGAAATCATCCAGTATTTATGTCATTTCCCTGAAATATAAGGCTAACTTACGCGATAAAAAAGTAGCTTCTCATCGTGCATTGGCATATTCCTGATTGATGAATAACGGCTTGATCCACTCTAGACCAGAACTCAGCGGCAACACGCATGCTGCAGCTAAGCGAATGATTTACATCTGGCGTTAAATTTCAATCTGGCTTCCCAACTCGACCACACGGTTAGTTGGAATATGATAAAAGTCACTGACAGCACTGGTATTACGTTGCATCGAAATAAATAGATGCTCACGCCAAGGTGACATGCCTTCCCCCACGCTATGCACAATACGGTCACGTGAAATAAAGAAGCTGATTTGCATCACATCATATTCAAACTCTAATTGCTCATAGGCCTGAATCAAGGCTTGTGGTACATCCGGCTCATCTTTAAAACCATAAAAAATCTTGATGCGATAAAAATGCTCATCCAGAGTTTCAACGCTGATCCGTTGCTGTTGTGCAACGAAAGGTACATCTTCAACCACGACCGTTACCAGAATGTTGCGTTCATGCAAAACTTTATTATGTTTTAGATTATGCAGCATTGAATGCGGAACCACATTAGGGGTTCCGGTCAGAAACACGGCATCGCCCGGTACACGAGGGACGCTATTCCCGATACTTTTTACAAATAATTCCAGTGATAAGGTATCGTGCTCAAGCTTGGCAAAAGTAAGCTCCCGACCTCGCTTCCAGGTCATGAGAATGATCATTGCGATAGCACCAATTACTAACGGTACCCAACCACCTGAGAATATTTTTAAAGAGGCCGCAGCAACCAGAACCGATTCAAGAATGAAAAATGGAATGATCAGCAGAAATACTTTAGGTAAGCTCCATTTCCATCCATAGTAAATAAAGACTGCAACCAAAATGGTGTCACACAGCATGGTCAGGGTAACCGCAAGCCCATAGGCGCTAGCCAGATTTGAACTGGTTTTAAAAATCAAAATTAGCACCACGATGGCAACCAGCAGCAACCAGTTCAGAAAAGGCACATAGATCTGGCCTGCCTCCTGATCAGAAGTGTGCTTGATACTTAGCCGAGGTAAATAACCCAACTGGATTGCCTGACGTGCCAGAGAAAATACACCGGAAATAACCGCCTGCGACGCAATCACAGCTGCCATGGTGGCGAGTATGATCATGGGATACAAGGCCCAGCCCGGAACCAACAGATAAAAAGGATTTTCGATTGCAGCAGGATTACGCAACAGCAAGGCGCCTTGTCCTGCATAGTTTAAAACCAGACATGGAAGAACCACACTAAACCATCCAAATCGGATGGGTTGAGCACCGAAGTGTCCCATATCTGCATACAGCGCCTCGCCCCCTGTCACGGTTAAGACTACGGCGCCCATAATAAAAAATGACTGTACTGGATGGGTAAAGATAAACTGTATGGCCCAATGCGGACTAATCATCCCAAGCACCAAAGGTGTCTGTATCACGCTGACAATCCCGAGAATACCCAGTGACAGGAACCATAGCAGTGTAATCGGGCCAAAGAATTTACCCACAAAAGCGGTGCCCTGTTTCTGCATTAAAAATAATGTCAGCACGATGACCAGCGCGATCGGCACAATAAAAGGATCCAGCACATTCGTGGCAATAGATAAACCTTCAACGGCCGAAAGTACGGAGATGGCCGGGGTAATAATCCCGTCGCCAAAAAATAAAGAGGCGCCGATGAAACCAATCGCAATCAGATAAATTTTTTTATAATCGGAGATTCTGGCCTTGCGAAGGTTCAAGGCCAGTAAAGCCATGATGCCACCCTCGCCATTGTTGTCGGCACGCATCACGATAGCAATATATTTAATGCTGATAATCAGCATCAAGCACCAGAAGATAATTGAAAGAATCCCCAAGACATTGCCGGGCTGAATCGCCAGTCCATGCGCGGCATGAAAAGATTCTTTTAAGGCATATAAAGGACTGGTCCCAATATCCCCGAAAACCACGCCTAATGCAGCTAATGCCGTGGCAGGCAATGCTGTCTTTTTTACAGTACTTTGCATAATCAATGTTCTATATCAGGTTATGGCAGGCAATATTTTTAACACTACGTGATTTAACTGAGCTCGATGTTGTTCTAGAGCTACTGCAATGCTAAGCTCTTTGTAATTTAAGCATCTGCTGTATTTCGATCGAGCTATAGCCTCTTTCTCTTAAAATCTGAACAATTATTTTTTGTATTTCAACGGGCTTTAACGAATATTTTTCAACCAAGACTTCAGTGCTGTAACCTGTAAATACGCTTTTTTGATTTAGAACCATGTTATGGAAATGATTGCTTTGACTGTCCGTATTAAAGAAACCCATTAACCTACCTATAGGAACGATCTTCAAAATGATATTTTAGTAATCTTCAAAACTGGGCGGCGTAAAATTTGCGTAAATTTTTTATTCTATTTACCCTATTTTTAAATAAGCAGCATCTATTTATTATTGCAGCCAGACGACTCTAGGTTTTCATTAACCGACTTAAATTTAACGCTTGTTCGAGACTTGTCAATTTAGCAGAGTCAAATTCATTTAAAGCATGCGTTAAACTCAATCAGCCCAAAAAACGTAAACCAACCCCTGCAATGGTATAAATATATTTGGGACTAAGGGCTGAATCACCAATTTTTGTTCTGAGTTTTTTCACCAAGATCCTCAGATAATGGGTGTCTTCTTCATGAGTAATGCCCCATAACTCGGTCATGATCTGTTTTTGCGTCACAATTTTGCCTTGATGACGAATCAACAGCGCCAAGAGCTGAAATTCTTTTTTGGTCAAGGTAATTTCCTGACCTGCCAATTGCACCGTATGCTCGGCGACATCGACCCAAAGCTGGCCATCGTTAAAGACAATATGTTGTTCTAAGTGCTGCGGTTTATTGCGGAACATCACCCGGATACGGGCACACAGCTCCTGAATACTAAAAGGTTTGGTCACATAATCATTGGCGCCGGCATCCAGTAACCTGATTTTTTGATTTTCATCCGGCCGCGCAGATAAGACGATCACAGGAATATCCGACCATTGCCGTAATTCTGTCAATACCTCTTGTCCTTCCATATCGGGCAAACCCAGATCAAGAATCAGCAGATCTGCACCACGGCTCGCCAGACTTTCCAGTCCTTTTACCCCATTCTCAGCGACATGGACCGAATAGCCTTGCGCGCGTAAGGCAATATCCAGAAATTTTCGAATTTGTGGCTCATCATCGATGATGAGAATAGAGGCATGCTGATTGAATGTGTGTGGCATAAAGAATGATTTTAATCCTGATGAAGTGGTAGGCGTATTCTAATTAAAGTCCCTTGAGCATGAACTCCTGCTAAAGCTTCTATACTGCCCATATGCGCCCCGATAATCGCTTTTACAATAGCAAGCCCTAAACCTGTTCCTGTTTTACCACGATCTCCGCGTTGCATGGTATAGAACATATCAAAGATTTGTTCGCGTTCTTCTTCAGGAATGCCTACCCCTTGATCCATAATATCAATCTGAAGCGCGTTTTCCTCCTGCCGAATCCGTATTTCCACTGGCACATGATCTGGTGAAAACTTGGCTGCATTTTCCAGCACATTAAAAATCGCCTGTTCGATCAAGGCAGGATGTACATACAGTTGCGGCAAGTCTTCCGGAATCTGAACCACAATACTGACCTGAGGTTGATAGCGTTTCAGTCGCTGGGTCGCTGAACCGATCAGTTCTTCCACCGCAATCCAGTCACGACTCAAGCTTAATCCCTGATGACCGAGCCGGGTCATATCCAGCAGGTTCTGAATATAGCGGTCCAGTCGTTCCCCTTCGACATGAATGGTGTCCAGTAAACTTTCACGATCTTCTGCGGACATCTGCCCGGCATAGTATTTCAGGCTATCCGCCGAACCGATCATCGCTGCCAAAGGTGAACGTAAATCATGGGAAACCGATGACAATAATGCCGAACGCAATTTTTCAGTTTCGGCGACAATGCGGGAGTTTTCCAACTGCAAAGACAACTGCACCCGCGAGGTGGTTTGGGCAATATCATCAATCATCAGTTCAGCCAGCCGCTGCTGCTCAAAACTGATGGTGTCTGTGTTTTGACTAAACCGCAGTGCAATCACACCATAACCGCCGACCAGATTCAGCGGATTAAACCACCAGTCCGATTGGGTTAAGGTATTGGTAAACCGTCCACAGGCTTTGGCATTTTTCTGGGTCCAGTTTGCTGCAATCTGGTCTTTTTCATTTAATACACTGCTATCGCCTAATTCCTGCTCTCCGATTCTGAGCCAGACCGTCGCTTTTAAACAGCTCTCTAAATGTTGCTTGGCAACATTCATCACTTGCTCAATATCAACACAGCTTGACAGTTTCCGTTCCAATTCCTGCATTTGTAAGGAAACCGAATTGGCTGCACGTAAACTCAGCACCTGCGCACGTAATTGATTGGCTAAACGCCCAACCAGCAAGGCTGAAATAATGAAGATAATGATGGTCATGACCCCACGCTCGGCACTAATTCGAAGCGTAAATCGTGGTTCGATAAATAAATAGTTATATAACAAGAAGCAAATCAGTACACTCAGAATGGTGATGAACATTCTGGCGCGCATCGCCACGATCAGCACGGTGACCACAAAGATTAAAGCCAGCTCGCTATAACCGATAAAATGATCACTCACGGTTGCCGCAATCAAGCCAAGTAAAACAATCAAAATACTTTCGATCATCTCGCGCGGATTGAAAGCCAGCCCCTGTTCAAACCAGGATGAGTGGACATGATCGTCCTGTGACCTGGTCTGATGATTTTGCGTTTTTAACGGTTGAACAAAGGTAATCTCAAAAGGATGCTGCTTTTCTAACAGCTGGTCGGCAATATGGTCGGAAAACAGGCGTTGCCAGAGCGACTTGCTTAGACTTTTCCCCAATAAAATATTGGATGCACCATAATCATAAGCTGCCTGCAAAATGGTCGATGCAATATGATTGCTATACAGCAAATAGGTATCGGCCCCCAGTTTTCTGGCTAAATTAAAGGCTTTAGTCACGGCAAAGGCTTGGGTATTGGCGTTTTGGCTCTTTTGGATCGAGATTACGCTCAAGCTTGCATTACGTCGTTCTGCAATACGATGCGCGCGTCGCACCAAATCTTCAGAAAACGCTGAACCGTCAATCGCCAACATGACATGATTTTGAATCGGGATGATCTGTCCCTGCGCAACAAACTTTTCCCGATAATCAATCTCAACCTGCCCTGCAACAGTCTGAATCGCCAAATCACGTAAAGCGGTTAAATGGGCAGGCTTAAAAAAACCCTGTAATGCATGGGGGGCAACATCCGCTAAATAAATCTTGCCATGGTTCATCCGCTCTAATAGCTCCGGTACCGGCAAATCGACAAGACGAATGTCTTTCAATCGCTTGAATAATGCGTCGGGAACGGTCTCAGCCACCCGAATGCCCGTAATCTGGTAGACCACATCATTCAGGCTTTCCAGATGCTGAATATTTAAAGTGCTATAAACATCAATTCCTGCATCCAACAGTTCATTAACATCTTGCCACCGAAACTCATGCCGGCTGTTCGGTACATTGCGATGTGCGAGCTCATCCACCAGCACGATTTCAGGCTTTATTTTGAGGATCTGGTCAAGATCCATCTCTTCCAATCGGCGGCCTTGATATTCTACCGCCTTTCTTGGAATTACATTGAGACCTTGAATCAGGCGCTCGGTATCAGACCGACCGTGGGTTTCAACCACGCCCACCACCACCTGCTGCCCTTGTTGCATCAGTTCATGGGCCCGGGTCAGCATGGCATAGGTTTTGCCTACACCTGGTGCAGCTCCCAGGAAAATGGTCAAACGTCCAGACTGTTCACGTTGACTATGCGCCAACCATGCATCTGCTTTGTTATTGCGGTCAATCTGCATAAATATGACTCTATCAACGAGATGTAGATGACAATTGCTCTAAGGCCAGATTGAGCTGTAGCACATTGACCCGCGCTTGCCCATAGACACCGAACTGGGGCGGCTGAATCTGTTGTTGCACCAAATCCCGCAATTGTTGTTCTGCCAAATGGCGTTGCCCTGCTACGCGTTTCACCTGTAACAAGGCACTTTCAGGTGAAATGTCCGGATCAATCCCGCTGCCTGATGCAGTGATCATCTCATTTGGCACCTGTTGCTCTGAAATATGATGACGATGAGCAAATTGCACGGTTCTTTCCCTAATCTGTTTTTGTAACTCTGGATTGGAAATTGCCAAATTACTGCCTGCCATTGCATCGACATTGTAACTTACCGCACTGGCCCGGCCATGAAAATATTGTTCACTGCTAAAAGATTGTCCAACTAAACGCGAACCTACAATTGTTCCATTTAACTCAATCAAACCACCATTGGCCTGCGTAGGAAAAATCAGTTGCGCGATAGAAACACTGGCCGTAGTGTACAAAAGTCCAGCTATTAAAAAGCCCACCAAAACAAGCCCCATACCCGGACGTAACATTGATTGAGCTTCGGTTGATAAGGGCAGATTTTCTAATGTATTCATTTTCATTTCCTAAATCCACAATGACACAACAAGGTCAATCAACTTGATTGCAATAAACGGAAAGATCACGCCGCCTACACCATAAATCAGCATATTACGGCGCAACAGTTGCAAGGCACTGGCAGGTTTAAACTGTACCCCTCTTAATGCCAAAGGGATCAACATCGGAATAATCAAGGCATTAAAAATCAAGGCTGAAATCACCGCACTGCTCGGACTGCCAAGTTGCAGAATATTCAGCACCGCAAGTTGTGGAATGGCTACCGCAAACAAGGCAGGCAAGATCACAAAGTACTTGGAAACATCATTGGCCAAAGAAAAGGTGGTTAAGGCACCCCGGGTAATCAATTGCTGCTTGCCAATTTCCACCACATCGAGCAGTTTGGTCGGATCGGAATCCAGATCCACCATATTGCCCGCCTCTTTCGCGGCCTGCGTGCCCGAGTTCATGGCAAGACCAATATCCGCCTGCGCCAAGGCAGGTGCGTCATTGGTCCCATCACCCACCATCGCCACCAGTTTACCCGCTGCCTGTTGTTTACGGATACATGCCAGTTTATCTTCAGGTTTGGCCTCTGCAATATAGTCATCCACACCCGCTTCTGCTGCAATCGCGGCGGCAGTCAACGGATTATCACCTGTCACCATGATGGTTTTGATGCCCATCTCATGTAACAGTGCGAAGCGTTGTTTAATCCCTGATTTAATCACATCCGAGAGCTCAATCACGCCCAGAATGCTATGATTTGAAGCCACCACAAGCGGTGTCGCTCCTTTAGAAGCCACTTGTTCAACCCGGGTTTTAAGCTCGACATTGTCTTTGATCTGTTGATGGGTAAAGTTCAGAATGGCGTCGACAGCACCTTTTCGAATCTTTTGCCCATTGACCAAGTCCACCCCAGATAACCGTGTCGAGGCACTAAACTGGATAAATTCTGCATCTTTTGGCTCCTGAATGCTTTCACCCAGTTCTTTCCCTAGACTGATCACCGATTTGCCTTCAGGGGTAGGATCCGCAAAAGAGGTCAGCATAGCTGCTTGACGCAACTCGGTGGCTGTCACGCTCGCCAATGGATAAAAGGCGGTAGCCTGACGGTCTCCATAGGTGATCGTTCCCGTTTTATCCAGCAACAGCACATCAATATCACCCGCAACTTCAACGGCTTTCCCTGACTTGGCCAAGACATTGGCTTTTAAAGCGCGGTTCATTCCTGCAATCCCGATTGCAGGCAATAAGCCCCCAATCGTGGTTGGAATCAGACATACCAGTAGTGCGATCAGCAATACCATGCTGATTTTAATCCCGACCATAGACCCAATAAAAGGTAAGGTGATGACCACCACAATAAAGGTGATGGTCATGATGTTGAGCAAGATACTCAGTGCAATCTCATTGGGTGTTTTCTGGCGATTGGCCCCTTCAACCAAGGCAATCATACGATCCAGAAAGCTATGACCAGCTTCATTGCTGACACGAATAACAATCTCATCGGACAGAACCTTGGTGCCACCAATTACCCCTGAACGATCGGTATGGGCTTCACGCAATACCGGTGCAGACTCACCGGTAACAGCCGATTCATTGATGGTGGCAAAACCCTGAATAATCTCACCATCCGCAGGAACAATTTCACCGGCTTTCACGATAACGAGATCATCTTTTTTGAGCAGATTGGCTAAAATCGTATTCGGTACCGCATTTAAGTCGAGGATACGATTTGCAGTTAAATTTTCACGCGCCTGCCGTAAAGATGCAGCTTGTCCACGCCCTTTGGCTTCTGCAACCGCTTCTGCATAATTGGCAAATAACACCGTGACCAGTAAAATCAGACTGAGGATCAAGCCAAAACCAAGGCCGGCATGCCCCAGCAAAGTCGCAACAATCGTTAGAATTGTTCCTACCCAGACACAGGCCATTACCGGGTTTTTAAAAGCATATTGTGGCAACAACTTATGAAAGGTCTGTTGAATAATTTCTTTATTCAAAATATCCATCTGTTGTGTCGCATTAGAATGTTTCATTGTGCTTGCTCCACGCTTAAACTTTTAGGGATAAATAATCTGCAATTGGCCCGATCACCAACACGGGCATGAATTGCAATACGGTTAGAATCAGTACAATCCCGATTAAAGTTAAAGCGAAGGTTGGGGATTCGATCTGTAAAGAACCTTTACTTTCAGTAGCTTGCGCTTTAGTTGCCAAACTGACTGCTATCAGTACAGGTATAATCAGTACGCTATAACGTCCCGCCAATAACGCCACACTGGCACTCAGATTCCACCATAGCGTGTTATCGCCCAAGCCTTCAAAACCTGAACCGTTATTGGCATAGGCCGAGACATATTCATAGAACACTTGGCTAATACCATGAAAGGCGGGATTTGAATTCCCTGTAAGGGATGGAAAGGCAATCGCGATTGCGGTCAAGCCCAGGATCACCACAGGTTGTAATAGAATCACCAATGCCAAAAGCTTGATTTCAGTGACTTCAATCTTGCGGCCAAATAATTCAGGGGTACGCCCTGTCATCAAGCCTGCGATAAATACTGCAAGGAACAGATAAATAAAGAACTGTAATAGACCACAGCCGATCCCGCCCCAAATGGCATTGATCAGCATATTGCACAGTTCTACCAGCCCCGTCAGTGGTGAAGCCGAGTCATGCATCATATTGACTGAGCCATTATTCACTTGCGTGGTCAAACTTCCCCACACTGCCGATGCTTCGGCCCCGAAACGGACTTCCTTGCCTTCCATTAAGGCAGTATCTGGAATTAAGGAAGATTTTTCAGTCCACAGCGTCAACAAGGTTGAGGCCAGCGACATCAGTAACATGCTGCCAAAAATCATCCACATCAATTTCTTACGCTGGATAAAGCGTCCAAGCATGAACACCACGGACAATGGAATCAGTAAAATCGCAATCATCTCGATTACATTGGACAACGGCGTTGGATTTTCTAATGGCACACTGCTGTTCGGTCCATACCAGCCTCCACCGTTGCTGCCTAATTGTTTAATTGCCACCATCGGAGCAACGGGTCCCAGTGGAAGATGCTGGGTTTTAACGTCTGCCGTTTGTTCCAAAACCTGTGCGGTTGGACTAGCAGATAAAGTTGCTGGAACGCCCTGAAATGTCAGCAACAAAGAAAAAATCAAGCTGAGTGGAATAAAGAACCGAAACAACGGGCGGATGAGATCCATCCAGTAATTTCCTAGATTGATCGTCTGCCAGTCTTTTTTATTTGCTCCGTCCTTAAGCCCCGGTTGCAGAAACAAAGCCCTCAACATGGCGACCAGTAAGGCCAGTCCCATAATAGGCGACAAATACTGCAATCCCACAATCACGGTCATTTGCGATAGGTAAGACAGTTGCGCCTGCCCTGAATAATGTTGCTGGTTGGTGTTGGTCAGGAATGAAATGCTGGTATGTAAAGCCAGATCCCAATTCATATTCGGACTATGATCCGGATTTAGCGGTAACCATGCTTGAGTCATCAAGATGGCGAGACTAGCTCCTAGCAGTAAAGCATTGCTGAGCACAAAAGCACCCAGATATTGCTGCCAGTTCATGCCGTTACGCTTGACACCGAGCACAGCATAAATCGGCTGTTCAATCCAGTTAAACAGCGCATCACTTTTCATTGGCTTGGCCTGCATCACATCGGCAAGATAAGTCCCGAGCGGATAAGCCAGCAGCAATGAAAGGACAAATACAGAGATAAATTCCCACATAGCAGATGCCATTTAATAATAGATCAGCTTTAGTATGGAAATTGAAGGCGTAAATTCTCTATATTGAATAAAGCCGAACTCGTAAATTTTGCGTAAATAAAAACCTATCCTGCTCTGACCAGGCAGAATCATGATTTGCAACTTTATAGATAACGTTGTCTTTTAGATTTGATGTTAAATAATATTTCTATAGATTAATTTAAAAAAATAAACTCGAGTAAAATTCATGTTTTTATGATTCATTTTTTCAGTTTAAATTCAATATGACCTGATCATCAGGACAATCATCTATTCATACATAATCAATAAAACATTTATATTTAATTTTATGATCGATGATCATCTGCTTGGTTTAATTAATCTTTTACGATATCTGGAATATACATATAGCTTAATTGCGCAATCGATACTCTGATAAAAATTTGGATAAAGAAAATTTTATTTTCCAGATTTCAAGAATAGGCAAAGACTGCATTGATAAAAAAAGCGTGTCGTGAGAATTACGAAAATTAATCTTGAGAGTTGAAAGGAAACGACGACAGGCACTGCAAGGCCTAGCGCTTTAGCCATGAGCGACATTTCTGCAATTCCTCCTGGTGAAAGTCCTAAAGTTAGAATTTGTTTCTCTGTATGACTTAGATTGACCAGTAATAATGCAAAGCTAATTGATAACATTAAGGCCAATAAATTAAATATCAGTGTCATTCCGATAAACTTTTTATTTTGCTTTAAAAAGCTAAATGGAAATTTGCTACCTAGTGACCAGCCTATACAGACTTGACCAAAGGCAGTAAACCATTCAGGTAATCTCATTTGAAGTATTCCACCAAATGACAATACCCCAATAATGGCAAGTGG
The DNA here is from genome assembly GCF_000314615.1 of Acinetobacter sp. WC-323. NCBI lineage: Bacteria > Pseudomonadati > Pseudomonadota > Gammaproteobacteria > Moraxellales > Moraxellaceae > Acinetobacter > Acinetobacter sp. WC-323. The sequence continues at coordinate 9,373 of NZ_AMZS01000061.1, read as the reverse complement.
CCCCAAAATCCAAGCATTCAAAAGATTAAAAAATTGAAAAACCTGACCAACAAACAGGGCCAGACAAAACAGTAAGATGACCTGAAAAAAGCTAAATTGATCCGACACTGGTATCTTTAAACCAGTCCATTCGACATGAAAATAAAGCTCCATAAAAATTGGCACCAGCACAACCAAAATCACAATTCTCAAACTATGGGCAGCAACGACTTTATCGACTTGAGCTTGGTACCGTTCTGCAATATTCACCATTTCACTAGCGCTACCAATCGCAGAAGAAAACCATGCAGTTGCCCAATCCAAGGCATTAATTCGATATTGCAATCCAGCCAGTAATGTACCCAACACAAGTGACCATGCCAAACCTATGAGGATAAAGCCCCAATATGCTGCCACTGCCTGTACCAAAGCTGGTGAAAAGTATAGGCCTAAAGCCATACCAATAATGACCTGCCCTATCCGTCGCCACTGGGGATCACAGGCAAGTGGATGACCAACACTACCGAACAATAAAGCCGTCAATAAAGGTCCAAGCAACCAAGGCAAGGGAATATGCAGATATTTGGCAATTAAAGCTCCGAGCAGAGCAATTGCTATTCCTGTGAGATTTGAACCTATTTTTTCCATAATTCTGAGCAATAATAGTCAACCGATGCTGACTATTATTGCTGTCCTATTAAGCTTGTTGCTTTTTGACAAACAAATACTTACGGACAATTGGCAAGATCAATAATAATCCTGACATGATCCAAAGTCCTATACTAATGTTACTGCTCCATAAGACATCAAGTTCTCCTTGAGAAATTGAAAGTGCACGGCGCAGATTCGATTCCATTAATTCGCCAAGTACAAAACCAAGAATCAGTGGTGCTAAGGGAAAATCAAATTTTCTGAGAATATATCCGAACACACCCAAACCCATGCACAATAGCAAGTCAAAGATGTTGCTATGGATAGCATACACACCAACAAAACTGACACTGGCAATAATCGGAATCAAAATATAATTAGGAATACTTAACATCCGGGCAAAGAAACCTACTAATGGTAAGTTCAATATCAAGAGAATAATATTTCCCACCATGAGTGATGCGATGAGTGACCAGACCAGTACAGGTTCCTGAGCAAATAACTGGGGGCCTGGTGCGATGTTGTACATAAGCAATGCTCCCATCATCACCGCAGTCGTCCCCGAGCCTGGCACACCTAATGTCAACATGGGTACGAATGAACCACACGCTGCTGCGTTATTTGCACTTTCTGGTGCAGCAAGACCACGTAAGTCACCTTTACCAAACTTGCTACTATCGCTTGCAATCTTGCGTTCCGTAGTATATGCCATCGCACTTGCGACTGTTGCACCTGCGCCTGGTAAAATTCCTGAGAAGAATCCAATGAGTGCACCACGAATAATAGTTGCCAGTGAACTGAGGAATTCTTTTAAATTAAATAAAGTCCGTTTACCTTGTTTTAATGCAACTTTACCAATTGTGGTACGTTCAAGTAGTAATAAAATTTCACTTACACTAAATAAGCCAATGACTAAAGTTGTAAAAGCAATACCATCACTTAAACCGACACTGTTAAAAGTAAAGCGATATACTCCGGTAATTGCATCCATACCTACAGTTGAAAGAGCCAAGCCCATAAGTGCCATAATTAAGGTTTTAAATGGCTGGGTGCTGACCAAACCGGTTAAACAGACAATTGCAAAGACCATCAGGGCAAAATATTCAGCTGGACCAAACGCAATTGCCCACTTCGCCAATATCGGTGCAAATAATACAATCCCGATAAAAGCCACAGTACTCCCTATAAAGGAACTTACCGAAGACAAAGACAGGGCAATTCCTGCCTTCCCTTGCTGGGCCAATGGATAACCATCCAAGGTGGTCATAATGGCTCCTGCATCGCCAGGCACATTTAATAGAATTGCTGAAATACGTCCCCCATATTCACAGCCTAAATACACTGCTGCCAATAAAATCAAGGCACTATCTACAGGTAAACCCAAGGCATAAGCAAAGGGCAATAAAATTGCCACCCCATTAATTGGACCTAAACCTGGTAATAAACCAACAATCGTTCCAATAAAGGCACCAATACAGGCAATTAAAAGATTCTGCGGTTGCAGGGCAACCTCAAAGCCTGTTATTAAAAAACTTAATACATCCATATCAGGTTATCCTTAACCAAAAAAGCCAAGTGGTAATGGCACATCCAAGAAACGGTCAAACATATAGTAGGTACTCATACTGAGTAGCAAGCCCGTAACCAGAACAGGGATGGTTTTACCATGGAATAGTTTGCCCACTGCAATGGTCATCAACAAAGTGGCAACAATGAAGCCCAACCATTCAAAAGCGAATGCATATAGGGTTAAAGCCACCACACACCATGCTAAATTTACAAGCAAATGTTTGGACCAGCCCAACTCTACGGGTTCAAACATAATGGCAGGACGCACCGTGAGATAGATTGCACTAGCAGTAATAAGACTCATTAACAAAATAGGAAAAGCTTTAGGCCCTACTGGATCATAAGAAATTGGAGCTTCAAAATTGCTCGCATAAATTAACAAAAATAACCCGCAAACCGTAATAATGGCGGTAAGAATCCGTTCAGATTTCATCATTTATCCTCAGAAAACCGAGCTAAAAATAACTTCTCAGTTCAGTCCATTTATTAATTTGATAATTTATATTCTTGCGATAATTGACGCATTTCCTCTGTCTGTTTATATACATAAGCAGAGAGTTCTTGGCCTGTCAGTTGAAACGGAAGTAAATCTTGTTTTTCACGTACGACTTTAAATTTCTGATCCATCATCATTTTATCGAAAGCATTTTTCCACCAGTCGTAGGTGGCATCACTGACTTTTGGTCCCATATAAAAACCACGGATGACTGGCCACTCTATGTCATAACCTTGCTCTTTTGCGGTAGGGAGTTGCGAGAACTTACCTTCTAAACGCTTATTTGCAAAAACTGCTAAAACCCGAATGTCTCCTGACTCTAGGTGTGAACCGACTTCACTAACATTACCTACACCAACTTGAATATGTTGCCCCAATAAAGAAGTCAGTACTTCCCCCCCACCTTCAAGAGCTACAAATCTTAAATCGCCAGGACTAATACCTGCTTTTTTTGCCAACATTGCTGTTTGCATCCAGTCTTGCCCACCCACACTTCCGGCACCACCAAAGCTAAGTGCTTTCGGGTTTTCTCGGAGTGCTTTCATCAAGTCATCAAGATTTTTCAGAGGGGAATCTTTCTGGACTGAAACCAGACCATAATCAACGGCTACGCCAGAGAGCCATTTCACATCTTTTTCAGTGAAATTTCCGAATTTTCCTTGGGCCAGATTCAGTAATGAACCAGTAGAAAATGCAATTACGGCATTATTATTTGCAGGATCACTGTTTACGATCTTGTTATAGGCTACGGCACCGACCCCCCCAGGCATATAAGTTACACGTAGCGGATCTCTAAGCAATTGTGTTTGTTTGAAGCCTGCCTGAATCAATTTGCAGGTCATATCAAAACCGCCACCAGGTTTGGCTGGAGCGATACATTCAGGACGTTTTGGCTGACCCGCCTCTTTGGAAGCATTGCCTGTACCGCATCCAATCATGGTCACACTGACACATGCCAATGTGAGTAATTTTAAATTCTTCATGTTAAATACATCCTTATAACGTGTTTGATCTATTAATATTTTGATGTTTATCCATGAACCTGATCGCCCTTTTCTTGGTGCGATCAGAGTATGGATGATTGAATCTTTGACTTGTTTGCGGTGCACGTTTGCACAGTAAAGTTTATGAATACCGCTTTCACATAAAAATGATGATTAAAGCGGCTAAAAGAAATAACCAAGCGCTAGAAGAGTGAGGTTTATCCCCATATGGACAACCAGTAATTAAATCTATTTACTTAATTATTACGCCTTCACGAATGATCAAATGGGCCAAACCATCAGGATTTGCGATCATTATTTAATCATCTCTTATTTTTAGCTTATAAATCCAATATATCTTGTGCTGTATCATGCATCTACTATTCTCCCTTTAACATTTGAGAAAATTAAAGCACAGAATAAGAAACCATTGTGATACCAATAATTTAAAGGGGGCATTAGTAAAATTAAATAGGTTAAAAATTCTATAAAATGGCTTTATGATGCAATTAAACTTGATTTAAATAAGATTATGATCTATCAATTAAATCCACAATTAATTAACAGTAAATACTTATCTTTTTAAATGAATAAAAAATATTCTTGAATAAATTTATAAGCTTTATTTTAATTTCCAGTTAAGAGGTAATGATTTTTTGACTATTCCTCACTTTTGCTTTTTCACAGTTTTAAATAAAGATTCAAATTCATGGTAGTTAGAGCTGGCCAATTTAAAAAAATTATGATGGGAAAAAGTGGTTATTTATAAGCAAATATATAACTGTTAAGATACAAAAAATTTATGAAAGCTTAACGCTTACTAAAATTAATAGGAAATATATAGATGGAAATCAAACAAATAAAGTATTTTTTGACTGTGGTTGAAGCAGGTAGTATTGGTAAAGCTGCCCAAAAACTTGATGTAGGTGCTTCAGCTATTAGCCAGCAAATTAGTAAATTAGAACAAGAGCTAAGCATTCGCCTATTACAGCGTAATGCCTTTGGTGTAACCCCTACTCCCGCAGGTCTCGCCTTTTTAAAACATTCTCAACTTATTTTACGTCAAGTGAACTTCGCGGTAGATGCTGCTCATTCTGCACGACTGTCTGGACATGTCAGCCTTGGCTTTCCACCGACCATTACGGCTTTGATTGGCATCCCTTTAATGAAACTAATGTCTGAACGCTATCCAGACATTCGTTTAGAGATTGTGGAAACCCTATCAGGCAATCTAATTCAGTCTATTAACTCGCGTCAGCTCGATATCGCGATTATTTTTACCAATGAAATTGATAAACAGTGGTCGATTCAACCTTTAGTACGCGAGCAAATGTATTTAATGGCACGCAAAGAAGTGCTAGAAGAATATGGTCTTGCCGATTGCATCAAAAGTGGTGTGATTCAGTCTCAACAAATTGGAGACCTTCCTTTAGTACTACCACGTCAGCGCCATAGCTTAAGAAAGTTGCTTGAGCACAAGATTGGTCAGCTTAATGTCGTCTATGAAATTGATGGCCTACACTTACTCATGGACAGTCTAATTCACCTCGACCTTGCCAGCGTCCGCCCAGGTAGCGCTTGTCTGCAAGAGTACAAACATAAGCTTCAATTACTCAAGTTAGTAGACCCTGAAGTTGAACGAATCAATTACTTGGTAAGCCTTGCCGAAGAAGAATTATCACCTGCTGCACTTGCCGCAAAGTCAGCCATTAAGGCTTGCGTGAAAGATTTGATTCAAAACCAAATTTGGCCATGTTCTGAAATTATTTTATAAAGAGTCATTAATTTTATTAAATACCTAATTAATTTTGCCCTCTCACTCCCTCCTGCTTTTTGAGATTACATTTTCGTCCGAATGATAAGTGGTTTTCTGCTTATCCAAATATAGATGTGTAGTTTGAACTGGAAACAAGGCATCACATTTTCTGCAAAGGACCTCGCTAAATCTCATCTCTAACCCATTTGCTCTTTAGATTTATTGATTGAATCAATTTAGGTCCAGCCTCGAAAATCGTGAATGTTTCCATTTTGTCAGGCCAAGGAGGTCTCCAATGGATGTCGTGAATAACCGTAGGGCTACTTTTAAAAAAATATTAAATGTAACGAGTGGCAACTTTTTAGAGCAGTACGACTTTTTTCTTTTTGGTTTCTATGCCACTTATATCGCGGCAAAATTTTTCCACTCTGAAAATGAATATGTCTCTTTAATGATGACATTTACCGTATTTGCTGCGGGCTTTCTTATGCGTCCTCTCGGCGCTATTTTCTTGGGCGCTTATGTCGACAGAGTTGGTCGACGCAAAGGTCTCATTGATACTTTAAGTCTTATGGCCATCGGAACCATCTTAATTACCTTTGTACCAGGTTATGAAACCATAGGTATTATTGCGCCGATTTTGGTGGTCATTGGACGCCTATTACAAGGCTTCTCGGCAGGTGTTGAATCTGGCGGTGTTTCTATTTATCTCGCAGAGATTGCAACGGATAAAAATCGTGGATTTATCACAAGCTGGCAGTCTGGCAGCCAACAAGTTGCTGTTGTGTTTGCCGCATTACTTGGCTACTGGCTCAACACCATCTTAACTACTGCTCAAGTGGGTGAATGGGGCTGGCGTATTCCGTTCTTAATCGGTTGTTTGATTATTCCGTTAATCTTCTTGTTCCGTCGTACTTTAGAGGAAACCGAAGACTTTAAAGCGCAAAAGACTCATCCTTCAACAAAAGAAATTTTTAGCACACTGGCAAGCAACTGGCGCATCGTCCTTGCAGGTATGATGATGAGTGCGATGACGACGACCACTTTCTACTTCATTACGGTTTACACCACAGTATATGCAAAACGTACTTTAGAAATGTCAGTAACAGATAGCCTTTTAGCAACCGTGTTTGTTGGTTTGTCTAATTTCTTCTGGTTACCAATGGGTGGTTTGCTTTCAGACAAAATTGGTCGCCGCCCAGTTCTAGTCGGCATTACCACACTTGCTCTCTTTACAAGTTATCCGGTTTTAAGTTGGTTAGTGAGTAACATTAGCTTCTCAAACCTTCTAATTACGCTTGCTTACTTCTCGTTCTTCTTTGGTATGTACAACGGAACCATGGTCGCAACCCTTGCAGAAGTGATGCCAAAACGTGTGCGTACAGTTGGTTTCTCTTTAGCGTTCAGCCTTGCAGCCGCTATTTTTGGTGGTATGACACCAATGGCTTGTACCTTCCTTGTCGAAAACACAGGCAACCCAAGTACCCCTGCTTTCTGGCTCATGCTTGCTGCGGTCTGTAGCCTCATCTCAAGCTTGTATTTATGCCGCGGTTCTAAACAGAAAAATACTGACGCGATTGCTGAACCTGCAAAAATTAGCGCTTAAACAACAACGACTTAACCTGAAATTTTAATGAACAGTACGGCATATCTTAAATCTCCGTACTGTGTTCTCCTGTCATTAAAGCGAGATACTATGAAAAAGTCCCCTATCTTCATGACCATTTGCCTAGCTGGTGCTGGCTTAGGCTCAACTCTTGCTAACGCAGATACAATCGAAGTGATTAGCTCAGGTGGTTTTTATTCATCTATGGAAAAACTCATTCCATTATTTGAAAAACAAACAGGTCATACTGTGCATCTCTCGTCTGGTTCATCCATGGGTGCATCACCAACTGCAATTCCAAATCGACTCGATCGTGGTGAACGTTTTGACGTGGTGGTCTTAGCTGCTCCTGAACTCAACAAGCTCGCAGAAAAGGGTTATGTAGACCCAAATTCACAAAGTCCTTTAGTAAATTCAAGCATTGGCATGGCTGTGCTTAAAGGTGCACCAAAGCCAGATATTAGTTCTGCAGAAAAATTTGAAAAAGTTTTATTAAATGCCAAGCATATCGGCTATTCAGCAAGTGCGAGCGGTACACATCTTGAAAAAGATGTTTTCCCTAGCTTCCCGCCTGTCGAGTACAAAGTAATTTCGAGTAAGGCAGAAAAAGTAGTTGGTGACCGCGTTGCAAAACGTATCGCCGAAGGCCAGTTTGATATTGGTTTCCAGCAAATTAGTGAAATCAAACCTTTTACTGGCAAATATGGTCAAGTTGAATTAGTCGGCCCAATCCCTGCACCTTATCAAAAAGTGACGGTATTTGCGGCAGGCATTGGTAAAAACTCGGAACATGCAAAAGTCGCAAAAGAGTTAATTAAATTTGTGAAATCGCCACAAGCAACACAAATTATTGAAGAACAGGGTCTTGAGCAGGTTAAAGAATAAAAGCTCTAAAAGGCAACATCTTGAGGTGATGTTGCCTTTTCTCTTTTAGTAGTTTACTCAAAGCAATAGAACAAAAACTATAGCGATAAACCAGTGTAGAATTAATCCATAAAGGTTAATGTAGTATTTGCCGTGGAACTTAAACAATTAAAGTATTTTATTGCAGTGATCGAGTCAGGAAGCTTGGGTAAAGCTGCAAAAAATCTCGATATTGAGCCTGTAAATTATTTTGTGTAAGTTCCATTTTTTATAAATGATCTTTTAATCGATCATCGAACTGAATCGTAAACCAATTCATTGCTAAACGCCAATTTTGAATTGGCATCGTCCATTTCTTCGCAGCATTTGATGTTGCTAAGTAAATGACCTTCTTTACTGAGTCATCAGATGAAAAGATTTTCCTTTTCTTCGTTGAATGGCGTATTACGCTATTCAACGACTCAATCGCATTTGTTGTATAAATAGCATGACGTATTTCGGCTGGATAGCTAAAGATCGTTCGGATATTTTCCCAATTGGCCCGCCAGGATTCTCCAATTTTGGGATACTGGTGATTCCATTGATCACAGAAGATGTCTAGGGACTTTAAAGCATTTTCCTCTGTACTTGCCTGATAAATCGCTTTCAGACCCGACGTAACAGCCTTGTAGTCTTTCCAGCTTACAAATCTCAGGCTATTGCGTACAACATGCACAATACACAGTTGAATATCAGTATGAGGGTAAACAGAGGCTATCGCGTCAGGAAAGCCTTTTAATCCATCTACACAGGCAACAAGAATGTCCTGTACTCCTCGATTTTTTAGCTCTGTCATGACTGACAGCCAGAATTTGGCACCTTCTGTCTGAGCAATCCACATACCCAGTAATTCTTTTTGCCCATCCATATTGATGCCTAAAGCAAGGTATACGGACTTGTTAATCACATTGGAGTGCTGACGGACTTTGACAACAATACAGTCAAGATAGACAACAGGATAAAGGCTATCTAAGGCTCTATTTTGCCACTCAGTCACTTGCTCAATCACAGCATCGGTAACTTTGCTGATGAGAGATGCTGACACATCGGCATCGTACATTTCTTTGAAGAAGGCTACAATTTCCCTATTAGTCATTCCTTTTGCATACAGTGAGAGGATTTGGTCATCCATACTGGTGATGCGTGTTTGGTGCTTTTTGATAATTTGTGGCTCAAATGAACCTTCTCGATCACGGGGAATATCTAAAGCCAGTTGTCCATCTTGAGTTGTAATGGTTTTAGAACTAAACCCATTACGGCTATTTGAGCCTTTCTTGGGCTGATGCTTTTCATAACCGAGATGGTCTGAAAGTTCAGTATTGAGTGCAGTTTCAATCATGAATTTTTTAAAGACTGCTGTCATTTGGTTTAAGTCTTCTGGTGTTTTTAGACCTTTAGCCAATTCGGCAGCCATACTTTTGATTGTTGCT
>NZ_AMZS01000060.1:0-316870 GCF_000314615.1 Acinetobacter sp. WC-323 | reverse complement strand
TGATGTTGCTAAGTAAATGACCTTCTTTACTGAGTCATCAGATGAAAAGATTTTCCTTTTCTTCGTTGAATGGCGTATTACGCTATTCAACGACTCAATCGCATTTGTTGTATAAATAGCATGACGTATTTCGGCTGGATAGCTAAAGATCGTTCGGATATTTTCCCAATTGGCCCGCCAGGATTCTCCAATTTTGGGATACTGGTGATTCCATTGATCACAGAAGATGTCTAGGGACTTTAAAGCATTTTCCTCTGTACTTGCCTGATAAATCGCTTTCAGACCCGACGTAACAGCCTTGTAGTCTTTCCAGCTTACAAATCTCAGGCTATTGCGTACAACATGCACAATACACAGTTGAATATCAGTATGAGGGTAAACAGAGGCTATCGCGTCAGGAAAGCCTTTTAATCCATCTACACAGGCAACAAGAATGTCCTGTACTCCTCGATTTTTTAGCTCTGTCATGACTGACAGCCAGAATTTGGCACCTTCTGTCTGAGCAATCCACATACCCAGTAATTCTTTTTGCCCATCCATATTGATGCCTAAAGCAAGGTATACGGACTTGTTAATCACATTGGAGTGCTGACGGACTTTGACAACAATACAGTCAAGATAGACAACAGGATAAAGGCTATCTAAGGCTCTATTTTGCCACTCAGTCACTTGCTCAATCACAGCATCGGTAACTTTGCTGATGAGAGATGCTGACACATCGGCATCGTACATTTCTTTGAAGAAGGCTACAATTTCCCTATTAGTCATTCCTTTTGCATACAGTGAGAGGATTTGGTCATCCATACTGGTGATGCGTGTTTGGTGCTTTTTGATAATTTGTGGCTCAAATGAACCTTCTCGATCACGGGGAATATCTAAAGCCAGTTGTCCATCTTGAGTTGTAATGGTTTTAGAACTAAACCCATTACGGCTATTTGAGCCTTTCTTGGGCTGATGCTTTTCATAACCGAGATGGTCTGAAAGTTCAGTATTGAGTGCAGTTTCAATCATGAATTTTTTAAAGACTGCTGTCATTTGGTTTAAGTCTTCTGGTGTTTTTAGACCTTTAGCCAATTCGGCAGCCATACTTTTGATTGTTGCTTCATCCATGTGAAGTACCTTTTGTAATTATCCTCTGAAGGATAAATGAAAATTAAGTACTTACACAAAATTTAGAACAGTCCCGAAAAATGTGGGATTTTTCTATAAATAAAACAATGCTTTATTTTTAGAATTTAACTAATGCCATCTCTACCAATGTTCTTTATAAAAAGAACAGGCATCTAATTAGGTGCCTGTTTGCTTTAACAGGTTTTTGACAGATAGTCTCTGCTGAATTTCCCCATCTCTATCTTGTTCTTATCGCCGTGTTTCTACTTTGTATTGTGTTTCATCATCATCTGTAAGCAATGTCCCATCTGGTTGGATATAAACATGCTGTTCAATCCCTCAGCATCATTGCCACTTTTTTGTATTGTCTATTGTCAACAGTGTAGGGGCGAATACTGCAACCTTTTATAGCAGTAATAAGTCTGTTACGAGGTAGTTGCTCATCATAGAAAGATTCCCCAGTCTCAGGACAAATCATCAAATATATATTTCGAGTATTTTGATTCTTTAAGAAGGCTTAAATTTAAAAATAATAAATATCAATAGTTTATGGTTTTTTTGTGGTTCTGGGTAAATTAAATAAAACCAATACCGGAGTTAGAACTTGGCTTATATAGATGCCCTTTAACTTATCAATAATTTTTACTAATGATTTGGCATGAAATGATGAATAAGAGGGATTAATGTCAATTGTTCATTAATTTACTATGCTAATTTTATTTCAGTTTTAAGGTGGATAGGTTGGGTTGTTGATTTTATCAATGAACTCTATTTAAGCTATAAGGGGTTTAAATAGAGAAGCTTTATTTTGGTTGTAATCATTGCTTTATCTTTCACTGGCTGCTCGAATGCATCAAAAGTAGATCCTGAACTTGATAATATTGCTCATCTCATTTAATTAAACTGAAAATCAGCTTTAAATTGAAATTTTATTGTATTCGGTTCTTGAAGTTCATCATAAATATAAAACTCATAAAAAAGAGAGCCTCTATCAGCTCTCTTTTTAAGTTTGGTTATTTACTACAGGCATAAAACCAAGAAGTTATATTATTCTATTAAAATAAACTAAAACTTCTCTCTCACCCAGCCATAGGCCGCAGCAAAGGGGAGTGCAGTTCTTGCTAAATAAGGGACATGCCACAAACCGCCATGATTGGCATTTTCCATAATCAGCGCTAAAGGATGTTCGAGCTGTGTTTCAGGATTGGTCGCACTCTCTGGATTATTTAAATCATGTACCCAGAGCGCTGCCATAATCGCATTTGTGGTTTCAGGACTAAAGGTTTCAACCTTAAACAGATCTGCACCTGAAAAAGCCGCTTTCAGGATTGGATTCTTCACCACCGAATGGGTGGTGGTAGAGGGCGCAATATTGATCACTGTTTTTTGACCACGCGCGCGGCTACAAATGGCAAACCACTGTTGCAGGCGTTTTGCGAGAGCATAGTTAGGTCCTTGCTCAATCACCATACAATCGGAAATACCATATTTTTGGCCATTATCCGATTCAATCAGCTGCTCAATATTCGACTTAAAAAAATGTCTTAAGGAAATATTGTGAATCGATTTGGTTAGTAACTTTTCAAGCAGTGGACGTTGCTTAATTTTTTGCTGGATCGACTGTACAACCGATGCTGGGATGGCATAAATATCGGTGGGCGTTAGCATAAACATGATACTGCTATCTGCTTTTTGACGACTCACCTGTTCCATGATGCTGATCATGGCGATTGAAACACGCACATGTTTCTCACCATCCAGATACGCAATCCCAGCCAGATCCAGGCTCTGCTCAAATGTAGTTAACCAGTTCGCAATCTCCGGCGTTTGAGTCAGGAGATTTGCACCGAGCTGCTTTTCACCATTTTCCAAGGTCATTTGTGGTGCAATAAGCGTGGCATTGCCTTGTTGAATGGTGCTGGTAATTTTTTGCCAGATTTTTGGATTCGGTAAATCAATCGCGACAATATTGGCACGCCATTTTGCTAACCAGCTTAAAGGCCCGGCTTCTGAGGCGGCACCGAAGAGCACCATGGTACGTGAGGACAAATCAAACCATTCGGGATGAGCCTGTAACAGGCGTAGGGCTTTGGCATGACTAGGTTCGATAATGTGTTGCTGTTCCCAGCAGTCAATCTGCTTAAGTAAGGCTTGGCCTTGCAGTTTCTGCCCGTTAAAGGGGATAAACCAGGGTTCAATGCTAGGGGTGCCTGTTCCTTTGAGCACATAGCTTTCAAAAGGCTGGTCTTTAAAATCGGCCATCGCCTGTTCTAAAGAACTTTGCTGACCAGCACGATGAAAATTAAAGGACTCTTTCGCAGTCTCCAGCCCATGTTGCGCAATCCGTAGAGGATGTTGAACAGAACGAATACCTGTTTTCACCAGTTCTTCAAAATAAACCGGATATTTCTTTCTCCAGTTCTTTTCGGCTGTTAATTCAGATGCATAAGGTGAATCGACACTTTTCAGTGCAGTATATAAGATATTCTTTGCGGTGGCTGTTGTGCTGGGCTTGTTTTTGCCAGATTGAATCGGAAATTGTATTCCATCCATATTTGACGATGATTTATTACTCAATGCGCTGCTCCAATCTACTGAATGCTAAAATTCAAAAAAGTAGAGGGACTCTTTGTCTCATCCATATTTATATTTCCAGCATAAGTCGAAATGATAAAATTAAAAATAGCGGAAATAGGGCAATTCATCACGATTTTGGAACAATATAAAATGGAGAAAAAAGACCAGATCACACATTAAAAATAGTAATTACAGCGGCTTAGATGCAGGGTTTGGCTTAATTCTGTTTGTCCCAGATAGGTAAAATGTTACTTTGGAGGGGCTACAAACACTTTTAACTGACCGTTTAGAGTAAAGCACACATCATATTTTGGCTGAAGTTCATGCAGGACATGATTGCTCGAATCCCTTTAAAGCTTGCATAGCAAATGAATATCTTCAGGCTCGAGTTGCCATAGCTGCTGATCGGGTTTATCCAATACTTCAGCGCCATGTTTTAGATAAAAATCAACAGTTCGTTTACTAGGCGTTGCCGAAATATACAGCTCGTTTCCACCCAGTTCTATTACAGCGTTTTTTGCTGCTCGCATGAGTTGCGCACCTATACCTTGGCCTTGCTGATCGGCATCAACATAAAAGTAGTGCAGAAGTCTGGCTGCGGGATAATCTTGAATGTGTTGATTCGAGACCACGCAAATGCCGACCAGTCTTGCTTGCAGGTTAAAAGCTCCGATGAATGCGGCATGCTCATGGTAGAGTTTTTTTAATTTCGGTGGATCATTCTGTAGATGGTAAGCATCCCAATGTTGTACATCATAAAAGCAGTCGACCAGTTGTAAAGACTGTTGTTTGACATAATTTTGGGTGATCAGTTCTCGCCGATTAATCTGTTGCCAGATCAAGTCAATTTCTGAATATTGAAGTGGTCTTAAAATAATATTGATAGTGTTTTCCTTGTCTGACTATTTATTTATATTTTAACGGCTAAACTATGCTTTAAACAGTTTATTTACATTAGAGACAATCTGTTAAGCAAATCAGCTATACCTCTCCTATAGATCAACTTATGCTATCTGTAGTCATTAAAATAACAAGGAAAATCTCTGATGTCTTTACGGTTGATCTTCTCCCTGACTGGAAGCAGTCTGATTTTGATGTTTTCAGGCTGTACGCCATCTTCAAAATATTCAATTGCCGATAGTTTCGGCCCACAGCCCATTTTACCTAAACCTCAATCCAGCCTGATCCCGACGGTTAATATTGCTCCGGCCAAAGGCTGGCCGAAGGGCAAAATGCCCACTACGGTTGAAGGGCTGAAAGTTCAGGCTTTTGCCAGTGGACTGGATCATCCAAGATGGCTGTATGTATTGCCAAATGGTGATGTGCTGGTGGCAGAAACCGATGCGCCGCCTAAACCGGAAGACAGCAAGGGCATTCGTGGCAAAATCATGAAAATGGTGATGAAACGTGCCGGTTCATCATTACCCAGCGCTAACCGCATCCGCTTATTACGGGATACGAATGGTGATGGTATCGCAGATCAGAATACGGTTTTTCTACAGAATTTGAACTCACCCTTTGGTATGGCCTTGGTAGGAAATATGCTTTATGTGGCCAATACCGATGCGCTGATGCGTTATCCCTATCAGGAAGATGCCACCCAAATCACGGCAAAGGGCACCAAGGTGCTGGATTTACCTGCCGGTCAGCTCAATCATCACTGGACTAAAAATGTGATTGCTAATCCACAGGGAAGTAAACTCTATATCACGGTCGGCTCGAATAGTAATGCTGGAGAAAATGGTCTGGATCAGGAACAGGGACGGGCACAGATTCTGGAATATGATATTGCTACTGCCAAAGTAAGGCCTTATGCAACCGGACTACGTAATCCAAATGGTATGGGTTGGCAACCACAGGGCGGAAAACTCTGGACAGTGGTTAATGAACGGGATGAACTCGGTAGCGACTTGGTTCCAGATTATATGACCTCAGTGAAAGAGGGAGCGTTTTATGGCTGGCCATACAGCTATTATGGACAACATATCGATAAACGGGTCAAGCCACAAAATCCTGAGCTGGTGAAGCGGGCACTTAAACCTGTCTATGCCTTGGGTAACCATACCGCATCTTTGGGGTTGGCATTTTATGCGACCGAACTTATGCCACAGTATCGCGGTGGTGCATTTATTGGGCAGCATGGGTCATGGAACCGAAAACCGCATAGTGGATACAAAGTCGTTTTTGTGCCTTTCCGAAATGGACAGCCTTATGGTCCACCACAAGATGTGCTGACCGGTTTCTTAAGTGAGAAAGGCGAAGCTTATGGTCGTCCAGTGGGAGTCGCGATTGATTTTTCAGGTGCGCTTTTAGTGGCTGATGATGTCGGCAATACGATCTGGCGAGTTTCGCCTGTTGCACAAACCACTTATGAAAGTCCAACGCAAAAGTATCGGCAGAAAAATTAGATTTATGATTTAAATTTTATTTGGCGCTATCTAATCTGTCGTTATTCATATAAAGTTTATAGAAAATACATCTTCATTGTAAAACATTACAAATCTACTAAACTTTTCGTTCCATACTCAGTGGGACATAACAACACCAAGGATAGCGTCATGCCACAGTATTTGCGTATCGCTGATAATATTTACAGGCATTTTGAGGAAGAGAAAAAATTTCATGCTCCGCTGCAAGATTGCCTAAATTTCATTGTTAAACAGTTACGTGAAGAACTTAAAGATACTGACTTAAAATTATTGTATAACTACATCGATTTTGTGGAAGGTTTTCAGGACAGGCCGACCAAAGACCATATTTGTATTGATGTCAGTTTAGTCCCCAACTATAAGAATAAAGATGAGTTTGTGTTGTGGTTAGCAGGATTTATTGAACGTATCACAGAAGGTGGGGTAAAGAGACTGCCACCCATCCATGAAGAAATCCCGGCAGAGTTTACATTTGAACGTGACCTGAGCATTATTCTGGATCAGTTGAAAAACAGTTCCGCTGAACAGATCAAATCCTATTTTGAAAGTGATGAATTTAAGAATAGTTAAATTTAAAAAGCATAGAGTAATCAGATACTGATTATTCTGCTAATTTTTCAAAAGGCTTCTAAGAGGCCTTTTTTTATTGTGTTATTTAAGAACTCATTTTAACTCGCAGATTGCATCGACTACGTTGTTTAAAATTTCGCATCTCGTACATGGTAATAGGAGCTGTGAATCAGCGTTAACCATAAAAACGGGAATAGATAGACGGTTATGTATAGTTTGTGTGACGTATTATGTATTTATAAAATAAAGCGTGATATAAATAGCGCATTAACGATGAGCTTCTTTGATGAATGTCTATATCGTAATCCCATGTTCTTCCCCAAGAGCTTGGGATTTTTTTTATGTGCAAATTAATCTATGGCAGAATGACAAAGCATAGTATGGATCAGGAGGGGAGAAATAAAGGAAAAGGATAAGCAACTGTTGTCGAGTTGAATGAAAGCATCTGGAGAACTGGTCTAAACACGTATCCTCCAAATGAGTTCACTGGTATGAAATATTATTTTTTTTGCTTAAAACGGTATTTGCATTTCAGACAGCGATAGTCCTGAAAAATATTTTTGTCGACCATGACACCTGCCTTTTTACCGAACATATTGCCAATCACGCCCCCTGTGATCCCTGCACTGATCGCACCGACAAAAGTGCCGACCGTACCGCCAACAATCACACCTAAGGGACCAGCAACCGTACCAATTGCTGCACCGATGGATGCACCACCTGCAGCACCACCGACCGTACCTGCTGTCGTTCCTGCGGCTGTCAGTAACACACCACCTGTAGTTTTCAGTAATTTGTCATGATTACGTGTTTCCACTTCGGTCGAACCACATTTCGGGCATAGTATAGGTTTGTCCATAAAACTATCCTGTTTTGTCTATTGATAACGACATTCAGTGTATTGAGCAATTGCCGATAGCACTGGGTCAGGCTCAATTCTAGCTGATCGCTGCAATAAGTATTTATAGTTCATGTAAATACTTTTACCCTTATCCTGACAGCCCTGTTTTGAAGCTTTTGAGTTCACAGTAGAACTGCGGAAGAATAAGGTGAGAGAGGAGTCCTTATTCTTCAGTAAAAATAATAGGCTATGCAACCTAAGCCAGATTAGCTCAGTGCTGCAGCGTTGGCTTCGATCGTTAGCTCTAATTCCTGACCCAGTTCGAGCGCAATCTGTTCGGCTTTGGCATAAGCATCAGCGACAGACTGACGATGTCGATCATCCGCAAATTCCTGATATTCAGAGGCAATTTCATAAATTTTGTCGACCCCTAAATATTTGCTGACGGTATGCAGATGGGGCACCAGATGGCTCATCTGGGCTCTGATTCCACCTTGTTCAAAACCAAATTCACCACTTGAGGTGATAATCAGCAAGGTTTTACCAGATAAGGTTGGCTGTAAAGGAAAATCACCTCGTGCAAGATCAAAATCAAAGGTCTTGTTTACCCGGGCAATTTGGTCAAACCAGGCTTTGAGTTGAGCTGGCATGCCATAGTTATACATCGGTGATGAAATAATGATGAGGTCAGCAGCCATAATTTCAGCAATCAACTGATCAGAGAGCTTGAGTATGTCGTGTTGTTGCGCCGTTCTATTTTGTTCTGGGGTAAATGCAGCTCCCATCCACTCCTGAGTAATAAAAGGCGGTGAATTGATACCGACATCACGATAGATATATTCATCTATGGCGTATCGTGTTTTCCAGGTCTGGATAAAGTGATGGGCAATGTTTTTGGAGATGGAATTATGGTTCGGGTTGGGATTGCTGGCCGCACGGATACTGGCATCGATATGTAAAATGGTACTCATGTGATCGGACTCTACTGCGTTCAAGATGACACCATTCTGGAATGATACAGAGCGCTAGACAAACGAATAAATCACAGCTATAGATGATTTTAAGTCATCTATTATTTCTATAGGAGCGTGGCATGCAAGTTTCTTTACAGGCATTAAAAGCATTTGAGTCAGCCGCGCGTTTAGGTAGCTTTAAACTGGCGGCTGAGGAACTTTCACTGACACCGACAGCGATTTCACATCATGTTGCCAAGCTTGAGCATCGGCTAAGCGTTGATTTATTCCATCGCGAAGTCAGAAAAATTGTACTCACCGAAGTCGGTGCAAAATTCGCGAAGCAGATTTCAGAGGGATTTAGAAGCATTGAGGAGGCAGTAGAGCAGATCAGTCTGGCAAGTCATGTGGTGAACGTGACCACGACTTCATCTTTAGCGGCTTTGCTTTTAATACCAGCCCTGCATGAATTTTCTTCGATCCATCCCAATATATCTGTAGAGGTTTCAACAGGGGAGAGCTTGGACAATCAAGTTTATTATTTGCCTGTACGTTTGGGCAATATTGCGTCTGTACCTGCCTCAGAGATTATGTGCTACGAAACATTTAATCTGTTCGGCCGAGCACAGCTTGATCTGCTTACTGCTGGCGAAGAACCGATGCTGATTTTTACTGCAACGTGGAAAAACAAGGCATTGGCTGCGCCACCTCTGGAGGAATGGTGTGCGCTAAATGGCATAGCGTCGTCAAATATTATCGTGAAAACTTTTGATCAGGAGCTGTTTGGTATTCAGGAAGCACTGGCTGGCAATGGATTTGTGTTTGCTTCGACCACCTTAATGAACCGATTGCTGAAACTGAACCAGCTCCAGCAATACCAGACCAAACCCATCCAGTCCGAACTATGTTATTACATCCCGAATAAAGAAAAAGTGAGCAATCGTAACACTCGCGATCTGATGGAGTGGCTGGAACAAAAATTAAATGAATGATTTCGGTTCAACCCCCCATATTTGATGATTGCTCATCAATGACTGCGTTTAAACCCGTCACAGTCTGAATTCAAGGCAAGAAGGTTTCTTGTAAATAACTCCACAACATTTTGCCATCAATTTCTTCAATCAATGCACAAGAACGACGAATCAGAATACCTGAATCTTTGGTATGTTTTTCGGTGTAGGTGAGTACGATCGCATCAGGTTTTTGCATCAGGATCTGTTCATCATAGATTTCAATCTGGATATCTGGCATCTTGCCCTGATTGTTGGCAAATAGGCCTTTCACTTGTTCGAAAGAAATACGTTTACCGGCCGCACCGACCATTTCAAAATGATCCGCAAAATAGTTAATCAGTTGGGGAAGGTCTTGTTCTGAGTGTTTGCCGCTAAAAATTTTTTCGATCAAGACGTGCATGCTATGGATGCTTTCGATTGCCTGTTCTTTGTTAAGAGCCATGTTCATTTCCATTGAAAATTAATTATCTCGTGTTATTTTAAAACAAAAATAAATGTAAAATTCAATATCATTTTAAAATAAATTTGGGTTTCTTCTCTTGGGGATGAATCTACATTTAATCTATTTATTTAAAGAATAGCTATTTTATCAGTCGCTTAGCAGCATTTGAACTGGTTTTAAATCCTGATTCTACCTTCAAATGAATAATATTGCGTGCTGAATGGGTAAAAAAGGTATAACTTTATACCTAAAATATTATGGAAAATTCCATGTAAAAATAATAATTATAGGAGGGAGAAATCAACCTTATTGAAGCTGAGCCAGAAAAGGAGATGAATTCTGGTGATTACCTCCTTCAATAAGCAGACACATGAGAACAATGACATGGACAAGGAAGCAAAATGGATACGCACTCAACCGAGCCAGCACGTGCTCACTCAAATCTATACGCCTGGTATGTGGTACTACTGTGCATGCTGGCCTATATCTTTTCATTTATCGACCGGCAAATACTGGCGCTGATGATCGAGCCGATCAAGGCCGATTTGGGTCTTTCCGATACCCAATTCAGTCTACTCCATGGTTTGGCCTTTTCATTGTTTTATGCCTTTATGGGCTTGCCGCTGGCCTATCTGGCGGACCGGTTTTCACGTCCAAAAATTATTGCCATCGGGGTGGTGTTCTGGAGTATTGCGACCGCATTTTGTGGTCTGAGCAAGAATTTTATCCAGCTTTTTTTAAGCCGTATGGGCGTCGGTGTCGGTGAGGCTGCTTTGTCACCCGCAGCTTATTCGATGTTTAGTGATATGTTTAGCAAGGACAAGCTGGGCCGTGCGGTGGCGGTGTATTCGATTGGTTCTTTTGTCGGCGGTGGGATCGCTTTTCTGGTCGGTGGCTATGTGATTGGCTTGCTAAAAAATATGGACAGCATCATAGTTCCGGTATTTGGTGCACTCAAGGCTTGGCAAGCAGCATTTATTATCGTTGGGCTGCCTGGGGTATTTATCGGTTTACTGGTGTTGTTGACGGTGAGAGAGCCGCAGCGTAAAGGCCAGCGTTTAAATGCGCAGGGGCAGGTTGAAAAGACCAGCATGAAGGATGCGTTTAAGTTTATCAAAAAGCATGGGCGTACCTTTAAATGCCATTATTTAGGTTTTACTTTTTACGCGATGGCCTTGTATTGCCTGATCAGCTGGTCGCCCGCATTTTATATGCGTAAGTTTGGTTTAACCCCGACTGAAGCAGGTTATATGCTGGGGAGTGTGCTATTGGTGGCTAATATTCTAGGTGTATTTTGTGCGGGTTGGCTAAATGACTGGTTTATTCAGAAAGGCCGTAAGGATGCCCCGATGATCACCGGTGTGATTGGGATTGTCGGTTTAGTAATCCCGATCATGGTGTTTACGCAAGTGAATGAGTTATGGCTATCGGTGGTGTTTCTGGTACCTGCAATGTTCTTTGCTTCATTCCCGATGCCGATTTCTACCACAGCCATGCAAATGCTGGCGCCAAACCAGTTACGTGCACAAATCTCGGCAGTATTCTTGTTGATCAGCAATCTGGTTGCGGTCGGCATTGGTACCACATTGGTGGCATTGATTACCGATAAAATGTTTGAAAATCCATTGATGGTCGGTATGTCCTTGTCGATTGTCGGGACGATCTCTTGTGTATTGGCCTTTATTTTATTGAAAAAAGGCTGTCAGGCATTTAGTGACAGTATGCAGCAGGAACATGCTTCTTGATCTGACCTGAGTGCATGCACAAAGCCCATTCTTTTGTAATGGGCTTTGTGCTTTGCTGGCGAAACCCATAACAAGGGAGTGAACTGATGCACGGGACATTTAAACTGGATCATTTGCATTATCTGGATGAGTTTTTATTATTTCAGTCCAGTGATTACCAGACCATTAAAGATCAAATTAGTCATTATCTCTGTCCGCATCGTTTTGATGTTGAGACCCAACAGCCGCTAAACACGCGCCTGAATGGTTTTAGTTTTGGTAATGGGGCATTGTATGATCTGAAATATAGTGCACCGGTCGTCATCTGTATTGATGACAGTTCGAGTTTTTACCTGTTCAGGATCACACTGGAAGGGCAATGTCAGGTCGGGGGCACAAATCAGCAACTGCTACAATCTGCAGGCATTATGTCGGTGACTCATCCGCATACCCGACAGCAGATTGTGACCAATCAGCATTGCCGCAATATTATTTTAAAATTATCCCAACAGGAGATCGAAACCCAGCTGTTTAAAATGCTGGGCCATACCAGTCAGGCGCCTGTCTGCTTCGATAGTGGTCTGTCCTGTACCGAAGAAGGGATGAGTGCCATTGTGGAAACGCTGAATTATCTCTGTCATGCCTATCATAATATCCAGAACTGGAGCTTTATTTCAGCCAGTTTTACCCAATACCTGATCGAGCTGATTTTGCTTAAAATCCCCAATAATTATAGTGAGCAGTTGAATGCACAGCGTCAGCAGCTTGTGCCAGGCTATATCAAAAAAGCGCAGCAGTATATTCAGGACAATCTGCATCAAGCGATTTCGCTAGCGACGCTGAGTCAATATTGTGAGGTGTCGATCCGCAGTCTACAAAAGGGCTTTAGCCAATATCTACAGCAGACGCCCGTTGAATATATCCGTGAGCAACGATTGGAACGGATACATTTGGCTTTGCAGCAGGCACAGACAGATGAAACCGTCACCGATATTTTACTGGATCATGGCATCCAAAGTTTTGGGCATTTCTCTACCTTGTATAAAAAGCGCTTCGGCTGTCTGCCTTCACATACCTTAAAAATGAATCCTGTACAACTCAGTGAAATGCGTTCGTAAATGGAATAATCACTGCGTATTTGGATAAGCCCGTTTAGGCTGACCGTTCTATGCTGAATGACAAATCAATCAGCAGGAACGCACATGAAAATTACAGTACTCGGTGGTGGACACGGATGTTATGCCGCAGCAGCAGAGATGGCAGAAAAAGGCCACGAGGTGGTGCTATGGCGCCGTGACCGTGAGGCTTTGCAACAGCTGGCAGCAACTGGTGAACTCAAGATTAAAGATTATCAGGGCGATCGTCGTGTCACAGTCGGTTTTGAGCGGAGTCAGATTAATCTGACCGATGATTTACAACATGCCATCCAGCATGCCGAGCTGATTATTATTCCTTTACCCGCAACCACACATCTGGATTTGGCTCAGCAGGCCGCGCCGTTCTTTCAAACGGGACAGGTGGTGTATTTACCGCCTGCAACTTTCGGTACTTTTATTTTTGCCAAAGCCATGCGGGAGGCAGGTAACACGGCTCAAGTGGCCTTTGCCGAAACCGGCACCTTACCGTATCTGGTACGTAAGCATGGCGTCAATCAGATCGTGGTGAGTGGCTATGCGACCCGTTTACCAACGGGGGTATTCCCAAGCAGCTTGTCCGAGCATGCATTCCAAATTTTGAAACAGGCTTATCCAAGTGTTGAGCCGATCGAAGACAGTCTCAGCGGTGCCTTGATGAATGCCGGGCCGATTATTCATCCACCGTTGATTTTGATGAATGCGGGGCCACTGGAACATTTTGAGGCTTGGGATATTCATAATGAAGGGACACAACCGTCGATTCGCCGTGTCACCAATCAGCTTGACGCAGAGCGTATGCGTGTAAGGGAAGCATTGGGTTATTCTGCACCGCATTTTCCATTGGCTGATCACTACAATAAAGACGGTGAGGGCGATGAATGGATGTATGGCCGTGGCGCGCATGGAAAATTGACGGATAGTGGGGACTGGCGTGAGGACATTGACTTACAGACACATCGTTACATGCTGGAAGATACACGTCTGGGGCTATCCTTTCTGGTTTCAGTGGGACGTTGGGCGGGTGTCGCGACACCTGTAGCAGAAGGGCTACTGAATATTGCGTCTGCGGTCACAGGCAAGGATTTGTATCAGGACGGACGGACGTTTGAGAATCTGGGACTCGCCGATAAAAGCAAGGCTGAGTTGCAAGTGACTTTGCAGCAAGGAGTCTAAGATGAATCCAATTCAACAAGTTGCCGTACTCGGCGCTGGGCGAATGGGCAAAGCCATTGCAATTGCCTTTGCCTATGCGGGCTTAAACGTGGCTTTAATCGATGCTCGACAACGAACGGAGGCTGAGTTTGAACAATATCAGGCTCAGATCCAAACTGACTTAAAACAAGAATTGCAGTTGCTGGAACGTATCCAGTTTATTCTATCTGAACAAAGCGTATTTATTCTGGATCAGATTCAGATTTTAAGTCGCACCGCTGCAATCTCGGTCTTAGCACACTGTGATCTGGTTATGGAAGCTGTACCCGAGCTCAGGCAAGCCAAACAAGATATTTTTACTTGGCTGGATCAATATATTACACCGACTTGTATTGTTGCATCGACCACGTCAACCTTTCTGGTCACTGATATTGCGCAGATGATTTCTTATCCAGAACGGGTGGTGAATGCGCATTGGCTCAATCCTGCTTATCTGATTCCGCTGGTTGAGTTAAGCCGTTCCGAGCAAACTTCTGACAGGGTCGTTACACAACTGAAAACCTTTCTACAGCTGATCGGTAAAGTACCTGTGGTGTGTCATGCCAAAGCCGGTTATATCGTGCCACGGATTCAGGCGCTAGCCATGAACGAAGCGGCGCGGATGGTGGAAGAAGGCGTGGCTTCGGCAGAAGATATCGATATCGCGATTCGGACCGGATTTGGTTTGCGTTTTTCTGTGTTGGGCTTGCTGGAGTTTATTGACTGGGGAGGTGGCGATATTCTGTATTACGCTTCCCAATATCTGGAAAAAGAGCTTGGTGAGCGTTATCGCACGCCAGAAATTATTGCCGAGAACATGCGACAGCAACGCAATGGTCTACGTGAACAGCAAGGCTTTTATGATTATCAGCAGGTCGATATTGCGGCCTATAAACAACAGGTTTTACATACTTTTGTAGACCGGATTGCCGCAAATCAGCTGAAACCACCGTTTAATATTTTAAATCCGTAGTCGGCCTGGTTTGAACTTTTGCCCATCTCTATAGCGACATGGGCTTTTGTTGTTGGCTTAACTTGAAGGCATCAGATCAAACAGCTTTTTTAATTGGCCGTTGAGCTGGTGCAATTCAGCATCATCAAATGCATTTAGAATCCCGGAGAGGGTGACCTGACTGATCTGGTTAATTTGTTCAACCATTTCTTTTCCTTTATCGGTCAGTTTCACCATCGAAATCCGTTCATCTGACTCAGATGAAAAGACTTGCACAATACCGTCTTCTACCAGTCGGTAAACGGCCTTGGTTGCCGTGGTCAGCTTGAGGGTAGAGAGGTTGGCAATCTCGGTAATACTGGCTTGTTCAAGTGCATTGGTACTTAAAATGATTTTACGACGGGTATTGTCTATTCCTAATTTTTTTATTGATTTTTCAATAAGTTGTGTGTATTTACCATTCACCTGCGAGATCCAGAAAAAAGGATAGCTTTGTAAGCTGCTCGGTTCATTGTTGGGTAGAAATTGTTCTAAATGCGTAAGCATAGCCAAGTCATTACTTTTATAAAAATGGACATTCAGCATTATACAAAAATTAGAAACATTTTCTTGATTCTTCGTATCGAAAAATACTTGACAATTACATTACTTTTTCCGATATTTGTATTAAGTATAAAAATACATGGAAAAGTGAATGAATATTATTGTACAAGAGGTACAAAAAGGTACAGGCGCTTTGAAGGTGATGGTCAAGGATTCCATCGATATTCAAGGCATGAAGACCATGGCAGGCAGTCAAGCTTTAATGCAAAGCCAAGCCGCACCTGCCAATGCCGAAGTAGTGGATCGTATTTTGGCTGCAGATTGTCAAATTACCGCAAAAACCAATTTGCATGAACTGGCGTTTGGCATCACAGGGATTAACCATACCTTTGGTACGGCGATTAACCCGAAATATCCTGAACTGATTCCGGGTGGTTCTTCGAGTGGTTCTGCGGCAGCGATTGCGGCTGGTCTGGCAGATTTCACCTTAGGTACAGACACCGGTGGCTCCATTCGTATGCCAGCAGCGTGTTGCGGTGTGTATGGTTTAAAATCGACCTTTGGCCGTGTCAGCCGTGCTGGCGTACATCCTGCAAGCAGTTCACTAGATTGTGTTGGCCCTTTTGCAAACTCAGTCGAAATGCTTGAAAGCGCCATGCAAATCATTGATCCCACCTTTCATGCACAGGCTGAATTAGCACAGGTACCAAAACTGGCGTGGCTCAATGTCGCTGCTGATTCAGCCGTGATTGAGACGATCCAGCAATATCTAACCCAAGCCAATTTGACAGTGTCAACTGTAACGGTGGAAGGCTTTGCAGCGGCCTTCGATGCGGGCATGCAGATTATTAATTATGAAAACTGGCAGGCTTACGGTGAGTTGACCCAAACAGGCTTGCTCGGTGCAGACGTCAATGGGCGTTTATTAAAAGCCGCCGACACCACCTTAGCCCAGGTCAAACAGGCGGAGCAGGTGAGAGCAGATTTTACCGCCGAGCTTGATGCCTTACTGGCTCAATACGATGCCTTGATTTTACCGACTTTACCGCAACTGCCACCTAAGCTGGTTGATGCTGAAAATACCGTGGCTTTTTTAAATCTCACCGCTTTGGTTCGACCATTTAACCTGTCTGGACATCCTGCAATTTCAGTACCGCTACAAACAGAACAAGGTCAGCCCGTGGGGTTGCAGATCGTGGCAAAACGCAATGCCGATGAATATTTGTGTGCGATTGCGAAATATATCGTGAAAGCTGCGCAATAAATCTCAAGGAATAAGGGAATGAATCATTTAGCGACAAAGGAATTTGTAATGGATAGTAATACAACGCAATTAGATGCCTTATGTCAGGAAATTCGTGAACGTGCCTGTAGCGGAGAGTTTGATAATCAGGCCTATGTCAGTCAGGACATCATCGAGAAACTCAAACAGATTGGCGTTTACCGTGCTTTGGTGCCAAAACGTTTTGGCGGCAATGAATGGTCTCCGAAACAGTTTTGTGAATTGATCGAGCAACTATCCAAAGCCGATGGCTCAGTCGGTTGGGTCGCAAGTTTTGGTATGAGTCCTGCCTACTTGGGCAGTTTGCCAGAAGCAACACTTGAGCAGCTGTATAAAGATAGCCCTGATATTGTGTTTGCAGGTGGCATTTTCCCTCCACAACCCGCTGAGATTACTGATGCTGGCGTGGTGGTGAGTGGGCGCTGGAAGTTTTCCAGTGGCTGTATGGGCGCGGATATTGTCGGGGTCGGAATTTCTCCGCAAAAAGACAACGAAGCCCAAGGTTTACCGCGTATGGCGGTGATGCCAGCAAATAAAGCACAAATCGATATGACGTGGGATACTGTTGGCCTAAAAGGCACAGGCAGTCATGATCTGGTCGTCAAAGATGTGCTGGTGGCGAAAGAGTGGACCTTTGTCCGTGGCGAACCTTCAAAACTGTCTGAGCCATTTTTTAAATATCCATCTTTATCTTTAGCCACTCAGGTCTTAACCGTGGTGGGAATTGGTGTCGCAGCCGCAGCACTGGAAGAATTTCAAAAAATGGCACCCGGTAAATCTTCAATTACTGGCGGTGCGGAAATTGCCAGCCGACCTGTAACCCAATATGAATTTGCCCAAGCCGAAGCTGAATTTAAGGCTGCACGCGTGTGGTTCTACGACACCATGCAAATCGTCTGGAATGAAGTCGTCGCAGGACGTACCCCAAGCGCAGAACAAATTAGCGATATGCGTTTGTCCTGTACCCATGTGGCCCGTGTCTGTGCCCGTGTCACGCGCAAAATCCAGATGCTGGCAGGCATGACCGCCATTTATACCCATAACCCGTTTAGCCGCTTTGTCAACGACACCAATGTGGTGACGCAGCATGCCTTTATGGGCGATGCCACTTTGCAAAATGCAGGTCTGGTCAGCTTCGGTATGAAGCCAGCACCCGGTTATTTATAAGCCGGATTGATTAAAGAGAGTGATGGCAAGGATGAATGACATGGATACGCAAGTGGATTTAACGGTTTTGTTACAACGCCTACAACAGCTTGAAGCCCAAAATGCGATTCGTAACTGCATCAATCGTTATATGGAAATTTGTGATGCCTTGAATGCCGATACCGACCTGAATGAATTGATGGATTTATTTGATCAGGACAGCATCTGGGAAGGCATAGGCGAAAAATATGCGCAGTCTTTTGGTCGTTACGCTTCATGGCAAGCCATTTATGACATGTTCAAAAGCTATACCCAACAGCAGTCGCATTTTGTTATGAATGCGCATTTTGTCAGCTCAGAGCAAATCTATATCGAAACAGATCAGGCCAATGCCAGCTGGTTGATGTTGCAAACCTCAACCTTCCGTGACGGGCGTAGCCATTTAAATGCCGCCAAACTCACGGTGCAATTTAAACAGCAACCTGATGGTCGCTGGAAGATCAAACATTTTCAGACTGAAAACATTTTCAGTCGCCCCGTATCTCACTGGGACAGTACAGCCGCATTGCCAGTACCGTCGCAGCAATAGCGAGGGTCTGTTGGGATTTCAGAGATATTTGCGACAGAGGACATTTTTAGACGATACAAGGCATGTTTTGCGAAACTTAGTCATTCTAAGTAAGCAAGACATAACGCAGTAGCGACAAAAAATGCCCCTGTCCCTTAGGGTTATGGCTAAAACCGCCCTAAACTGCGTTATGAAACTTGATAATGGGGACACCATTGCCTGCGTTTCATGCCTTGTTTATGTTGTTTTAGCCGATAACACATGTATTGCTGAAATACCAACAGACCCTGAATGGATAGACCGAAAAGGATCGTGGATATGAACAGCAATATTATTCCAATGCAGAATATTGAGATGGATTACAGTAGCTTGGTGCAAAGTGACCGTGCGCATACCTCATTGTATAAAGACGAAAAAATCTTTGAAGATGAGATGGAAAAGATTTATTACAGCACTTGGGTGTGGGTGGCACATGCCAGCGAGATTCCTGATGCAGGCAGTTATAAGACCATCAACATTGGCAAGCAACCTGTGGTGGTGGTACGTGATCGTAAGAAAAAAGTGCATGTCTTACTAAACCGTTGTCGTCATCGTGCTGCAACGGTCTGTGAACATAAAAAAGGCAAAACCAACAGTTTTGTGTGTCCATATCATGGCTGGAGCTATGCACTGGATGGTTCATTACGTGGCGTGCCTTCACCTGAAAGTTATGGCGAATGTCTGGATAAATCTGAATTTCCATTGATCAGTCTGCGTGTTGAAGAATATAACGGTATGATTTTCGCTACCTTTAAACAGGATATTGAACCTTTAGAAGATTTCCTCGGCGCTGCGAAAAAATGGATCGACTTATTCATGAAACAAGGTGCAGGTTATCCAATCAAGGTCTTGGGCGAACATCGTTTCCGTTTCCCAGGGAACTGGAAAATCCAGCTGGAAAATACCACCGATGCTTATCATTTCCCATTGGTACACAAGTCATTCCTCAGTTCAGTCGATGAAAAAACCGAAGAACTGTTTAACTTTGAAAATCAACCAGGCTATGTCGAAGACTTAGGCAATGGTCACAGTGTGATGGTGATGATTCCTGAACTGGTTGATCTGGATGAAGAATTGATGGAACGTCCGATTCAGGAACGTTTTGAAGACCTGGCTCAAGCCTTACGTGATGAAGGACATGAAGAACTGGAAGTACGCCGTATTGTACGTGCGGTGGGTGGTTCTGGATTTAACTTGAACATCTTCCCGAATATTGCCTGCTCAATGGCGTTCTTCCGAGTGATGCAACCGATTTCTGTCAATGAAACTGAAATTCATCATTCCGTGATTACCATGGATGGTGGCCCACAAATTGCCAACCAGTATCGTCTACGTCTGCACGAACATTTCCAAGGGCCGTTTGGCTTCGGTACACCAGATGATTCGGAAGCATGGGAGCGTGTACAACATGGTGCCAATGCGGGGAATGATTTATGGATCATGCTGAATCGCGGCCTACCAGGTGAAGTCAAAACTGAAGATGGCTTAAAGAGCGATGTCAGTGCTGAAACAGGGATGCGTGCTGCTTATCAGCAGTGGAAAAAGTTGATGACGGCTTAAGGAGAGCGCCATGAAAATCGATCTAAATTTACTCAATGAAGTGACTGCATTTGTCTGGGCCGAAGCCGATATGCTGGACCATTCTGAACATGATAGTTGGCTGGACCTGTGGAATGAAAAAGGCGTGTATATCATTCCGATTGATCCGAAACTGACTGACTATGAAAATAATCTGAACTATGCCTATGATGATCATCACATGCGTAAATTACGTGTTGCCCGTCTGGAAAATGGTGAGGCGATTTCAGCTTCGCCAAAAGCCAATACGGTACGTAGTGTGTCACGCGTTCGTATTCTCAAAGATGAAGATGGTGAAATTATCTTACGTTGCGCACAAAACTTGCGTGAGTTCCGCAAAGAAAATCTGAAACATTATACCGCTGACGTGACTTTCCATCTGGTTCGTGATGCAGAACAAGGCTTTAAGATCAACCGTAAAATTATCAATTTAGTGAACTCGACCGATAGTTTGGCGGGTATCAGTTACATTCTCTAGGAGCAAAAAATGAAACAGGTTGTTTTAGTCACAGGTGCCGCTTCAGGTTTGGGGAATGTCATTGCCGAATATTTTGCAGCGCAAGGGCATCAGGTGATCCTGTCTGCCAGTACCTTGGAGAAAGCAGAGCAAGCCAAAGCACGTAGTCCACATGCAGAGAATTTATTCCCGCTGAAACTGGATATTTCGGTTGAAGCCGATTTTCATGCTGCCGTGCAGTGGATTCAGCAGACATTCTCAAAACTGGATGTGTTAATCAACAATGCCACCATGACCAAGGCAACGCCTGTTTTAGAGATTAGCGCGGCGGATTTTGACACGATCACGCAAGTGAATCAGCGTGGCACGTTCCAGTCTTGCCAGATCATTGGCAAATATATGGCAGCGCAAGGTTATGGTCGTATCGTCAATATGGCATCTCTGGCTGGACAAAATGGCGGTACGGCCACTGGTGCGCATTATGCAGCCACCAAAGGTGCCATTATCACCCTGACTAAAATCTTTGCCAAAGAATTTGCAGCCCAAGGCGTGACGGTGAATGCGATTGCGCCTGGACCGATGGAATCACCGATTGTGCATAGCGTGGTCTCTGACGAAAAAATGGAACAGTTCATCCAGAATATCCCGGTCAAAGCACTCGGCAGCATGGCGTTTATTGCCGAGACCTGTGCTTTGTTGGCCAGTCCAAGTGCTGCCTTTGTCACTGGGGCGACATGGGATATTAACGGTGGATTATTTATGCGTTAAGCCTCAGGCGAGATGCATATCAGGGAGAGAAATCATGACGAAACTGTATAACGTGGTGGTAAAAAACCGTCATGTCGAAGGTGGGAATGTTGCAGTGATGGAATTTGAATCTGCAAATTCGAGCCTATTACCCAAAATTGAAGCGGGTGCGCATATTGATGTGCACCTCCCCAATGGCATGGTGCGTCAGTACTCATTATGTCAAAACCCGAATGATGTCGGTAAGTTCCGACTCGGCATTCTACGTGATCCGGAATCACGCGGCGGTTCAGTCTCGGCCTTTGATGATTTAAAGGATGGCATGCAGATTCAGGTTAGTGAACCGAAAAACCTGTTTCCTTTAGTGAAATCTAAACATGCTGTGTTGGTGGGAGGTGGTATCGGCATTACTCCCCTGATAACGATGGCGTATCAGTTGGCACAGGAAGGCATGTCTTTTGAATTGCATTATTGCGGCGCAAGCCCTGAACGCTGTGCTTTTGTCGATGAAATTAAACATGGCATCCTGGCACCGTTTACGACCTTTCATTTTAAATCGGAAGGGGCCAGTCACCGTGAGTTTTTCCAATCCGCTATTAAAGATATTGATAAAGACAGCCATATCTATACCTGTGGCCCGAATGGTTTTATGGACTGGGTCATCAATTTAGCCCTGACACAGAACTTCCCTGAGCAGCAAATCCATAAGGAATATTTTCAGGTTGAGGTTGAAACAGGCGGCGATGCCTTTGAAGTGGTGGCACAGCAAAGTGGCAAGATCATTCTGGTCAATGCAGAAGAAACCATTTTGCAGGCCTTGGCGCGTGAAGGTATCGAGATTGAAATGTCATGTGAACAAGGTGTGTGTGGCACCTGTATGTGCGATGTGATCGAAGGTGAACCTGATCATCGCGACGTGTATTTTACCGATGAAGAAAAAGCCAGTAATGAGCAGATATTGGTGTGCTGTTCACGCTCTAAGTCAGCACGATTGGTACTGGATATTTAAGCGATTTAATCAGGATAAATTGGTATCCATTATCGGCCAGAAACAGGATAAAAGATTCAGGAGAGAATAATGAATTCACTAAAATCAATGGATGAAATCACAATAGATCCAATGCGATTCAGACGTGCTTTGGGGAATTTTGCCACAGGTGTCACCATTATGACCGCGCAAAATGATCAGGGTGAAAAGGTAGGGGTGACTGCCAATAGTTTTAATTCAGTGTCTTTAGATCCGGCGCTAATCTTGTGGAGTATTGATAAGAACTCATCTAGTTTCCCGATATTTGAACAAGCTTCACATTTTGCCGTGAATATTCTATCGGGCTCGCAGATCGAGTTATCCAATAAATTTTCACGCCGTAACATTGATAAATATGAAGGTACCAGTTATCAGACTGGGGCAGGTCAGGCGCCGATTCTGGATCACTGTTCTGCGGTGTTTGAATGTGAGCGCCATCAGATTATTGAAGGCGGTGATCACTGGATTATTATCGGCAAAGTGGTGCGTTTCCGTGATGAAGGGCGTAGTCCATTGGTCTATCACCAAGGTGCTTACTCTGGTGTAATTCCTCATCCCTTACTTCAGTTAAAAGACACAGTGGAAGCAGAGGATATCGGTGAAATGCATCAGGGCCATTTATATAGCAATGTCTGCTATCTGATGAGCCGTGCGTTTAAGTTTTACCAGACCGATTATATTCCCAAGCAACTGGTAACTGGCTTCCGCACCAGCGAAGCACGTTTATTATTGGTGCTGGGTAGCGGGACTGCTTCGAATAAGGCAGATTTGCCACGTGATATTGCCATGCCGATGCGTGAAGTAGAGCAGGCTGCATCGATTTTGCAAAAGGATGGTTTGCTGATTGAGAGCGAGGGATTTTTTAAACTGACCGAAAAAGGCAAAAAAACTGCACACTATCTATTTGATATTGCAGATAGCCATCAAAATGAGGTGTTTGAAAAATATTCAGATCAGCAAAAAGATATTTTTATTACCATGCTCAGGGATTTTGCTGGTGTAGCATAAGCAGGATGAGGCTGATAAGTTGAACTGATTTATCAGCTTTCTGATATCAACTCTCTAAGCAATCAATAAAAAGAATGTGCAAGGAGGTATATTTGACAGAAAAATTTAATGCGTGAATACCGTAGCAACAAGGACGTGAGCGGATGAACCAATATGTAAGTGACGCACTGTTAAGCTGGACGCATCATATTAAAAATGTATGCGGCAATTTTGAAACGGATTTTGATGGTACCCGTAATTTATTCATTGGTGAGGTGCAGTGTTTTTTATTGGGTGATACCGAGATTGCTTTTATCAAAAATAATGCCAATAAAATTGTCCGAAAAGCGGATGAAGTTGATCGAGTCAATAATCGGTTTTGTTTTTTGATTTTGCAGAATTCGGGCAAAATGCTGCTTGAGTATAAAAATGAAACCTTAACCCTGAATGAGGGCGATATCGTTTTACTTGATCCTGTTGAAACCATTTCCATGTTTCCACAGGGTTTGGTCAGTCAAATTTCAGTGCATCTGTCGCGGGAAAAGTTACTGAAAGAGCATATTAGTTCGGAATATTTTGGCAAGCTGATTACCCAGAATATGAGCGGTTTTTTACTCAAGAATATTCTGAAAAATATGTCGCCTGAAAATATTAAGCTCTGGTATGCGAGTGAAGATGGCAATGCCTTTGAAGATGCGCTGATTGCCCTAATCAAGCCGACCATTAATTATAAAAATATGAGTCATGCCGATAATCTTTTAGAAAAAGCCGAGCGCTATATTATAGAAAACTTAGCCAAACCTGATCTTTCTCCCAAGCTCATTGCCGCACATATTGGTGTGTCGCTACGGCATCTTTATCGATTATTTGTGCAGGAAAACCTATCGATTAATAAATATATACAGCTCAAACGTTTGGAAAGAGTCAAAACAGATCTGCTGGATAAAAGGAATAAACAAAGTTCGATCACCCAACTTGCCTTGAAATGGGGCTTTTGGGATGGCGCGCATTTCTCAAAAATCTTTAAAAAAACCTATGGCATCTCTCCGAAAGAATTTAGAGAAACGATGTTGGCTTAAGCATTTTTGATGTCATTTTTAGACAAGTTCGAGGTCATTCCTGAACAAGCTAGACCGATGCAACTGTGTTGAAATTAAATCAATAAGAGAAGGTTAGAACGATCAAAGAAAACCAAAATCGTAGGTTGATCTTACCTGTTTCACACATTGGAAAGTGCATTTTAACGGTCCATAAAAGATCGTTCAGGGATAGACAGAAAAGGATGAAGATGATGCTTAAACAACAGTTACTTAAAGAGATACAAAAAATACTGGCGCTTAACCTATCCATTGCTGCAAGTTTTTGGGGACTCAATACTCAAGCGTTTGCGCATGGTGGTCATGCTGAAATGGTACCGCTTTATCAAAACATGAGTGAGCAGGGCGCCAAAGTCGTTAAAGATGATTTTACCAATAGTTATACCATCAGCAAAGGTTCCATGCAGGTCAGAGCCAAACCTAATTCGGAACAGGTCTTGGTGAATGGGAAACCATTAAAACTGAGTGTCCCGTTACTCATTAAGGATGGCAAACCCGTTATTGGGAAAGACTTTTTCAATGAAGTGTTCCAGTCAGGTTTAGATCAAACTTTTAAAATTGAAAATACCTTTCATCCACTGAATAGCCTGAATACAGATGAAATCAAAAAGACTTTTGATGTGATTAATCGCTCAAAGTACGCCTATAAAAATATGCGTTTTGCCGAGTTAAAACTGAAAGAACCTGAAAAAGCCAAAGTCTGGGATTTCTTTATCAATCATAAAGAATATAAAGATGACCGTGTGGCGTCGTTCATTTTATTGAAAGGCAATCAGGCGATTGAAGGTGAAGTGAACCTGAATACACAGCAAGTCACGAAATGGAATGTTCTTACAGATACGCACGGTATGGTGTTACTGGATAACTTCGAGACCGTACAACGTGTGATTGAAGCAAGCAAAGAATATCAGGACGCTTTACGGAAACGTGGCATCACCGATGTCAAGAAAGTGATTACCAATCCATTGACTGTTGGCTATTTTGGCGGTAAAGATGGCTTGGATAAACAGCTGAATGTTTTAAAAGTGGTGTCTTATCTGGATACGGGGGATGGCAATTATTGGGCGCATCCGATTGAAAATCTGGTCGCTGTGGTGGATCTGGATAAAGAAAAAATTATTAAAATCGAAGAAGGGGCAATGATTCCTGTTCCAATGGTAGACCGTCCTTATGCCACCAAAAATACCAAAGCACCTAAAATTAAGCCGCTCAATATAAGTGAACCTGAAGGTAAAAACTTTACCATTACAGGACAAACCGTACATTGGGGGAATTGGTGTTTCCATGTCGCACTAGACTCTCGTGTTGGCCTGCAACTTTCAACAGTGACGTATAAAGATAAAGGGGTAAAACGCAAGGTCATGTATGAAGGTAATCTGGGCGGTATGGTGGTTCCATATGGTGATCCAGATATGGGCTGGTATTTTAAATCTTATCTAGACTCAGGTGAGTATGGGATGGGAACACTCACATCAGCCATTCAACTAGGGACTGACGCACCAGAAAATGCAGTTTTACTGGATGCGGTCATTGCTGACTATAAAGGCCAGCCACAAGTGATTCCAAATGCAATCGCCATTTTTGAGCGCTATGCAGGGCCTGAATACAAACACCAAGAAATTTTTGGTGATCAAGACGCAAGTGAAGCACGCCGTGAACTTGTCGTGCGCTGGATTAGCACAGTGGGTAATTACGATTACATGTTTGACTGGGTATTTGCCCAAAATGGTGTAATTGGCATTAATGCAGGTGCAACGGGTATTGAAGCGGTTAAAGGTGTTAAATCACGTACTATGCATGACAGTACCGCCAAAGAAGACACCAAATATGGCACTCTGATTGACCATAATATTGTGGGGACAACCCATCAACACATCTATAACTTCCGTTTAGATATGGATGTAGATGGTGAGAACAACAGCTTTATGCATATGGACCCTGTGGTCAAGGCCAATGATCGAGGCGGTGTGCGTACAAGTACGATGCAAATTGACAGTAAAGTGATTCGCAATGAGCAGAATGCGGCTGAAAAGTTTGATCCGTCTACCATTCGTTTACTCACGAATTTCAACAAGGAAAATAAATTAGGTAATCCGGTTTCCTAT
Organism: Acinetobacter sp. WC-323; assembly: GCF_000314615.1. Taxonomy (NCBI): domain Bacteria; kingdom Pseudomonadati; phylum Pseudomonadota; class Gammaproteobacteria; order Moraxellales; family Moraxellaceae; genus Acinetobacter; species Acinetobacter sp. WC-323. Next base: position 290,356 of record NZ_AMZS01000060.1, on the reverse strand, counting down.
CAATTGATTCCTTTTGCTGGTGGAACACACCCTGTGGCAAAAGGAGCCAATTTTTCTAAAGATGAATGGCTATTTAAACGCCTTAACTTTATGGATAAACAGATTTGGGTAACGCAATATAAGCCTGAGGAACGTTATCCAGAAGGTAAATATTCGAATCGTTCAACCCATGACACAGGTTTAGGTCAATTCATTAGCAACAATGACAATATTGAAAACAAAGACCTCGTGGTATGGATGACAACAGGAACCACCCATGTGGCACGTGCTGAAGAATGGCCGATCATGCCAACAGAGTGGGTTTATACTTTGATCAAACCGTGGAATTTCTTTGATAGTACCCCGACGTTGAATTTGGGTGAAGAAGAGCAAAATACGCAGCACGACCATCACTAAAAGTGCAGATCAGCCAGAAAGGGTAACGTGAGCTTACCCTAAGCTGAGCGTCCAGCAGTCCGCTGACAAAAAAGGAATTTTTTATGAAAACGCTACTTTCTCAGGTTATGAGAGGGACTCTCTTTGTCTCATTTTTTTCAACTGTGCATGCTGGTGAATTTGAAATTAAACCGACTTTTGAAGCAACTTTTGGGGCTTTTAGTAGCGCTAAAAGCTATAACGGTGAAAACCTAGATGATGAAAGAATCAATTGGCAAGAAGGTCATCTTAAATATGGTGCGAAAGGACAATACACCTTTAACAACAATCAGCTCTATGCAAGCTTGAGCGGGATCAGCTCGGCAACCTTTGGGGATGGTGACGCCGGCCAAAATAGTAATGGCAAAGAACGTAAAACCGATGTGAATGAATGGATTATTGGTTTTAAAGACGGTACCAACAAAGATGAGTTAACGACCTATGATTTAAGTATCGGTCGGCAAAATATTATGATTGGTGATGGGTTCTTCATTGCGGGTGACGCGTTAAACCTCGGTAAAGCACCTGCGGATGGTACACTCGATCGGGGCGGAGCATATTATCTGGCAGCCCGTCGAAGCTTTGATTTTACCAGTTTGCTTCAATACAAACCGCAAGACAATACAACGTTAAAGTTGGCTTATTTAAAATCGGACAATAAAGCACAATTTTCCCCAGAACTCTTTGTGACTGATCTGATGTATCAGCTTAAAAATAAGGGCGTTGGGTTTACCTATTTAAATGTATTGAATCTTGAAGATGCTGAACAGGTTTCAGGGCGCGAAGATCTTAGAAACTATGCTTTACGTTTGAATTATCAACCTTTGCCGGAACTACAAGTTAAAACTGAGTTTGTAGTTCAAGATAAAAAAGATAGCCACGAAAATGCTGGCTATTTGGCACTGAACTATAACTTTTTATCCTCAAAATATACGCCGTCACTAGGTTATCGTTTTAGCCATTTTTCAGATCAGTATGACCCCATGTTTTACGGCAATACGGTTGGATTTGGAACATGGTTTCAGGGTGAAGTCGCCGGAAACTACGCGGGACCCTTCAATAAAAATGCCGATATTCATCAAGTCTCTTACATGATGAATTTAAAAGAAAATTTTATGCTGGGTGCTTTGGCTTATAAGTTTCAAACCGTAAATAAGTCTTTAGGCAATGTCGATGGGCATGAACTGGATGTTTTTTCGGTCTGGTCAGTTAATAAAAAATTCAATGTTATTCCTTTAGTGGGACTCTATAAACCGAAACAGGATATCCATAGTGGTGGTACTCAAAACTACGATGACAAAACCAATGTGTATGCGCAGTTGATTCTGCAATACATCTATTAAATCAGGGCAAAGCAGAGCATGTTTATTGGCGGTGCATTCATAGAAATAAAATTAGGATGAAATCAGATGAATCAACAATATGACTATATCGTGATTGGTGCTGGCTCAGCAGGTTGTGTGGTCGCAGCACGACTATTAGAAGCCAAGGCCGGGCGTGTTCTTGTATTAGAAGCAGGAAGCCGAGATAGCAGTCTGTTCCATACCATCCCTGCCACAGTAGTTAAAGTATTCCAGCAAAAATCATGGCAATACATGACTGTTCCGCAGAAATATTGTAATCATCGTGAAATGATCCTTGCACAAGGAAAAGTGTTGGGAGGTGGAAGCTCGGTTAATGGCATGATCTATTGCCGAGGCCAACGACAGGATTATGATTTATGGTCCTCGGAATGGGGATGCAATCAGTGGTCTTATCAACATGTGCTGCCTTTTTTTAAGAAAGCAGAAAAAAATGAAAGTCTTGCTGATGAATATCACGGACAAGATGGCATTTTACCTGTCAGTGAAAACCGTTATCGCCATCCTTTAACACTTGCTTGTATTAAAGCAGGTCAACAAATGGGGATGAATTATGTCAATGATATTAATGGTTGGGATCAGGCGGGTGTAGGATTTTATCAAACCACTACTCAAAACGGTTCTCGGGCGAGTACTTCTAAAACCTATTTAAAGTCAGTCGAAAACCACCCGGACCTTACGATTATTACGGATGCCTTGGTTCATAAAATTGAAACTCAAGGGGATCAGGTGACTGGGGTGACTTATAGTATTGGCGGAAAATCACCGATTACGGTACAGGCTCAAAAAGAAGTCATTCTGAGTGCTGGTGCTATTGGCAGTCCTAAGGTTTTATTACTTTCGGGAATTGGTCCAAAACAGCACTTGGATGAACTTGGAATCGAATGTGTTCGTGACTTACCTGTGGGTGAAAATTTTCACGACCATTTGCATATGTCGGTCAATGCAACGGTAACAACCCATAATAGTCTGCTGGGTGAAGATCAGGGATTAACTGCGGTACGACACTTTTTACAGTGGTATTTCACCCGTTCAGGATTGTTAACCACCAATATTTTAGAGGGTGGTGGTTTTATTGACACCAACAACAACGGTCGACCTGATGTCCAATTTCATTTTTTACCTGTACTGGATAATTTCGATAATACCCCAGGTGAAAAAGCAGTTGCTCAGGCACATGGCCTCACCATTAAAGTCGGACATGTACAGCCAAAAGCACGTGGGACTTTACGTTTAAGCAGTAAAGATCCAAAAGATTTACCTGTCATTGACCCTAATTATTTAGGTCATCAAGAAGATATTGATGCCAATATCCGTGCGGTACAGGCCGGACTTCGCCTATTACAACAGCCCGCATTGAAAGCGATTGTCAAAGAAGTGATTGAGCCTGCAAATCTCGATCCCGATGATATTGAAGGGATTGATACTTGGATGCGCCAGAACATTAAAACGGTTTATCACCCCGCAGGTAGCTGCAAAATGGGCAATGCTCCGCAAGATTCGGTCACAGATCAGACCCTTAAAGTACATGGTTTTAAAAATTTACGTGTGGTGGACTGTTCGATTTGCCCGCAAGTTCCTAGCGGTAATACCAACGCAATTGCCATCATGATTGGTGAACGCGGTGCAGACTTTATTTTGAATCAAGTCGCTTAGTTGCTGTCATAACAAAATTTTAGAAATGAAAAGAGGAAAAGAACATGAGTGAAGTTCAGATTTTAGCAAGCGTACAGCAATTTATGGCACGTCAACATGGACATTTTATTAATGGAAAATCAGTTGCTGCCGAGCTTTTAGATAAAGTGGATATTGTAAATCCATCGACTGAACAAGTGGTTGCTCAAATTAGTATTGGTAGTCAACACGATGTAGATAGTGCGGTGAAAAGTGCTGAATATGCTTTTCAACATGCTTGGGCTGAAACGACGCCGTATGAGCGTGGCGTTAAATTAAACAAGTTAGCCGATTTAATTGAGCAATATGGTGAAGAACTTGCACAGCTCGAGTCGTTATCTACTGGAAAACTTATCAATATTTCCCGCCATCTTGAAGTCGCACAATCTGTTATTTTCTTAAGATATTTTGCAGGTTGGGCAACTAAAATTAATGGTCAAACTATGCAACCCTCTATTCCTTCTATGCAAGGTGAGAAATATACAGCTTTTACTTTAAGACAACCGGTTGGTGTGATTGCAGGGATTGTGCCTTGGAATTTTTCACTGATGATTGGTGTGTGGAAAATCGGTTCAGCGTTAACCACGGGTTGTACCATTGTGCTGAAACCAAGTGAGTTTGCCAGCTTATCTTTATTACGTTTAGCCGAACTTGCTATTGAGGCAGGTATTCCAGCCGGTGTGATTAATGTGGTGACAGGTAAGGGGGAGACGGGACAATATTTAATTGAGTCGCCCCTGGTTAAGAAAGTCTCATTTACAGGTTCAGTCCCAACAGGTATTGCGATTGGTAAACTCGCGATGAGCAGTGATTTAACCCGTGTCAGTCTGGAATTGGGGGGTAAAAATGCCATAGCCATCTTGGCTGATGCAAATATTGATGAGATTTTACCGACTTTGTTGCAAGCAACTTTTGTACATCAAGGTCAGGTTTGCGCATCGCCAGAGCGTTTTTTTGTACACCATACCAAATACGATGAATTGGTGGAAAAACTCTCTAAAGCACTCTCTAGTTTCAAAATTGGACCGGCGATGGATGAGGCAAGTATGTTTGGTCCACTTGCTAATCAGCCCCATTTTCATAAAGTAAAACATTATTTAGATCTGGCAAAAGCCAACAAGCAGATTATTGCAGGGGGTGAGGCCCTGGATCAGACCGGGTATTTTGTACAGCCGACTTTAATTTCCTTTAAAAATACCGCTGATCCTTTATTTTCAGAAGAAACCTTTGGCCCAGTGGTTGGTGTAATGCCATTTGAAACTGACGAAGAGCTTATTCAGTTGATGAATCAGTCGCGCTTTGGTTTAACCGCAAGTATCTGGACCAATGACTTATCTAAAGCTTTACGGTTAATTCCTAAAATTGAAGCAGGAACCTTATGGGTCAATATGCATACGTTCTTGGATCCATCTGTTCCATTTGGCGGGGTAAAAGCTTCAGGAATTGGCAGAGAGTTTTCAGATGCATTTATTGAAGATTACACCGAATTAAAATCGGTGATGATTCGCTATTAACTGAAAACGAGGTTTGTCATTAAATAACAAACCTCGTTTTTTAAGATCAGTTGAACTAAAAACTAATAATTTAACGTGATAGTTTGCTGGGCTGCTTGATCGATTTGCTTTTGGCTTACTGCATCCTCTTTACATTTATAATTTTCAAATAAAGGCAGTTGATCTGCAAAGTGAGCATCCGGTTTTCCATTTGGATGGATAAAGCCACTTTGACCCGGGGCCAAAATTGAACACATGCTGACCTGATTTGGATTTAACACCACTCTAAAGGTCGCACTTCCCGTATTGCCATAGGTACTGAGTTGTTGTTCATGTGATGCATCCGCCCATGGGATACCGACTGAATTTTTGCTGGAAAAGCCCATGGTTGCCACTGGAATTTTCCAGTCATTCGGGTCAGTCGAATGATACTGTTTTGAAAGTTCAGTCAGTGCAGTTTCTAAGGCTTTTAGCACCACTTCATCTGCTGTTTGTCCTTTTAAGAAATCAACCGTCTGGGGAACACTGGCCTGTTTTCCTTGCAGCGCATTCCAGATTAATTTTGAAGCGCTGGCTGGCTGGGCACTACGCGGATCATGATTGACCGGATAAAGCGTATCGGTATAACGCTGATAAATATTTTCAGACAAGTTCGGTTTTAACACAAACACAATCATCTGATTCAGCCATGCACGCATAATCGCTGGTGCTGCACCCTGATAATACTTTGCTTCACGATCAGGACGTAATTTTAGATCCCATTCTGCCAATAACGGTGCGACTTTTTTCGCTTGGGCCGAGGCTTTTTCGCTTTGTGCAGCCTTAATCATAGAGGGAATAAAATAGCGTGCATTCAGATCTGACCAAGCACCTGTTTTATTGATGTCCCAAATCTCTTGCTGGCTTAACTTGGGTTTGCTTTCCAAAGGTTCAAGCAGTTCATTGACACGATCAACATAAGAGAAATTCGAAGAGTCAGAACGTAAACCAGCATATGCTTTATTATTCCAGCTACTGATATAACCTTTTTCTGGATTATATTGTTTAGGGTTATGCGAGAAATCGTAGAAACCTTGCCATTCCATTGAACCATCGCCAAGCGCTGGAAGCTGAATATGCTGGTTTTCAGGCCGAATCGGTAAACGACCCAACGCAGCGACTCCGATATTATTTTGGGTATCGGCATAAAACCAGGTGATTGAAGCTGCGACACGTTTGGCTTGGGCAAGAAACTCATTCCAGTTGCTGGCCTTGGCTGCATTGGCCCAGCCTAATAAGCTTTCAATTTCTACACCTTCCCAACTCCGTTTTTGAGCATAGGCGGTGTGATTTTTTTCATCCCATGTACTGACAAAGCCTTGTTTACTTTGATAAACATCTAAAATATGGTCGGCCTGATTTTTCACTTTTATTTTTACTTGTTTGTGCTCAAATGGAATATAAGCGCCTTTGTATAAATATTCTTTTGAATTGCTTGGATTTAAAGTGAGTTGGTAAACATCATTAGTATCCAGTGAACCGACGGTCGAGCCCCATGCGATTTTGCCATTGGTACCAAATAAAATTGCGGGTAAACCCACAGGGGTAATTCCGGTTAAGTCATAGCCAGCGCCGTGTAGTCCAATTGCATAGGTAATGGCAGGGGTATACCAGCCTTGTTGTGGGCCATTATATAAAACAGTCTGACCTTCGATGGTTTTATCTGCCTTCACCACCCAGGCATTGCTGGCCGTTGGAACACCATCAATCACGCTTTTTCCCATGGCAATACGGGCTTGGGCTAAATATGTTTCGGCCGCATGACTGGAGATCGGTAACACCTTTTTCGAGATAGTTTGCTTCCGTGCTGAAAACTGTGGGGCTTGTTTGGACTGAATAATGGTTGGGGCTTTGGGATCATCTAGCCAACGTAATTGTTGATAGACTTTAAGACCCTCAGCTTGCCCTTTTTCCTTTTGCAGTTGGGTGAGTAAATCTAGATTTGAAACCTCAGAACTTGCTGAAAAAAAGCGGTTGAGGATCAGGCCAACCCAAACCATGGCGATATCTTCTGATGCCCAGAGGGAGGGTTTAAAATCATAATCAACAAATTCTTTGGGCATGAGTGCTGGATTAGCTAATACTTCTTTGACCCGTTGATTAAAACCTGCTGCATAGCCCTCAAAAATTGCACGGTCTTCAGGGGAGAGTTGTGCAATTTGTTTTCTGATATTCTCTGGATTAAAGCGACTATGCGTGGCGATATCATATTGCAGATAGTCAGGACCCAATACTTCAGCCACAGTACCTAAACCTGTGCGCTTCGACATCTCCATCTGGAATAAACGATCGGTTGCAACCGCATAGCCATAGCCGTAAAACAGGCCAAAGCTATCTTTGGCATAAATATGAGGTGTACCAAAGCTATCTCGTTTGATGGTGATTAAATTTTTGGGCGGTGTCACTTCTGAATTCGAAGATGAATGACAGCCGATGAGAAAGGCGCAACCTAGTGCCATGATTCCATTTTTCAGCACAGTCGGTTTATAAAAGGGGGAATGCTTGATCAATTTTAACGATCCTTATTGTTGCTATTGTTTAAATGTAATGTCGAGTCAATCTTCTGCTGGAAGCCGACGAGATATACCCATGAACATGCCTTGTTCATTAAATAAAATTATGATGATTTATCTATGTAATTTTCCATTACCTTGTGGGTATATCTTTATACTTTATAAGACAACGCTTTAATCGGTTGATTGAAAGATCGATATGAAAAATCAAAACAAAAAACATTTAAGGTCTGTTGAGCTGACTCAGATGATTTACGGATAAAACAATGATTAGCGCATTAATTTTTTAGCCAGCCGATCCGGGTTGAGAAAGGCCATATTGAGGATTCCCACCACAATCAGATAAACGCCTATAGCGCTAAAACCCTGATTCATGCCTATCGTTAAATTTTCTATCATCTGTGGACTAAGCGGAACGCCTTTACCCGGGTTGATATAACCTGCATGATCCATCAAATATCCAATCATGGTTGGGGAAATCATTCCGCCTATAGATGCGGTTGCCACCAGTGTTGCCATAACTGCAGCACGTTGCTGCGGGCATACACTATAACTGACGGTCATGGTCGCCAGCGGAAAACACATCGAAAATCCGGCTGCTACCGTAATCAGGATCAGATTGAGATTTCCTGTTGAGAAAGGGAGCATATAAAAGGCACCACCTGAACATAACAGCAGTAAGCCAAAAACAACCCCAAAAGCGACATGAACACTTTGACCTTTTTGTAGAAGTACCTTTGAAATATAGCCAGCAAGTGCCAAGGTGATGGCGCCTAAAATCCACGGAAAGCTGGAAATAAAAGCAATCATTTCAGGTGCGAATTGATGGGTCGATGCAATATATTTAACTGCCCAAGTGGTTAAAAAACCTAAAGACCAAAAACATCCTAAACCGGCAAGCAAGGCAGCAATAAACATTTGAGAAAAAAATACGTTGAAAATCGGGACAGGTTTTAATTGATCTACAAAATCTATGATATTTTGGCGACTGGTCTCAGCTTCTTTGCTTTTAATAATAGAGGAAGCTGCTGAATTTTGAGCTTGATGAAAATGACTATAAGGGCCTTCTTTACAGATACAACGCCATAAAATACTCCAGATGATGCCGACAATACCGAGAAAGCCAAAGGCCCAACGCCAGCCCCAATCCGGATGCGCAATGATATAAGCTAAAATAGGCGCCGCAATAATGGGGCCAAGCATGGTTCCTGAAGCGACCAGACTGCTTGGGAAACCACGGGCACTGGGTTCAAACCAACCTTGGACATGCGTCAAAGATATGGAAGAAGCAGGGCCTTCTGCTGCACCGAGTACAATCCGAGTAATCAATAAGGTGGTTAAACCACCACCCAATAACATAGGGAACTGTAATAGTGCCCAACTTGCGCCCATGATCAACAGTAGCCAGCGGGTTTGAACTTTTTCTGCGAGAAAGCCCACCGCAATTCCTGAGATTGCAAATAAAAAGAAAAAGGCACTGCCGATAAAACCAAATTGAGTTGCAGTGAGTCCCAACTCAGCCATGACGGGTTCGGCAACAAGCGCTAAAACAGCTTTATCTGCAAAGTTAATCATCTGAAACAGTACTAAAAGTGCCGTAATTAGCCAAGCTCGTTTCAGGTTTGAAGAGAAAAATGAAGGTGCTGAAACCGTATGAAGTTGTGAGTTGTTATTATGCATTGCATGATCCTTATGCAGTGACCAAGGCACATCGGTCAAAAAATAATGGCTTACTATTGATTTAAATAAATATATTTCTTTGGCAACGCTTATTTAGGTGATACGTGTTTTTTAGTTCTACGATCAAGCGCTACTTATGAAGCAGCGCTTGATTTCAATTCGGTAGTGGTTATAAAGCTGAATACTGCCTGATTAAATGCATCGACCTGTTCAATATTGGAAATATGTGAGGCACTGATTTCTACCAGTTGGGCATCTGCAATCTGCTGTTGCATAAACTGTCCATCTGCAACGGTAGTAACGGGATCTTGGGTTCCGGCAATGATCAAAACAGGGAGATGGATGTCTTTGAGTTGATCTCGGACATCCGCTTTAGCCAAAGCCTCACAACAATTGGCATAACCGTCTGCGCTGCCAGCACTTAAGTCGTTACACAGATTATTGACAATGGCAGGATGACTTTGGATAAAGGGATCTGTAAACCAGCGAGAAGCTGCTGTGGTGGCGATAGGACCTAAACCTTGCTTTCGAACCAGCTGGGCACGATCCAGCCAGGCCTGTTCCTGTCCAATTTTTGCTGCAGTATTGGCAATCACTACGTGGCTAAATCGTTCTGGATAATGAATTGCCAGCCATTGACCAGTGATCCCACCCATGGAAATCCCACAAAAACTGGCTTTTTCTATTTTTAAATGGTCGAGCAGGCGGATGACATCTTCACCCAGTTGTTGCAAGGTATATGGACCTGATGGGGTAGATGAAGACCCATGACCACGAGTGTCATAACAGATCACATAAAAGCGTTGTTTAAAATAATTGAATTGCTGTTGCCACATCCCGTAGTTGGTCCCCAAAGAGTTGGAAAACACCAGTGCAGGGGCGTTGGGATCGCCAAAGGTTTGATAGTGAATTTGCGCATCGGCAGACTGAAAAACTGACATGTACTATTCCTTTATTTTAATCAATACGTTGAATAATCAAGGCAATCCCTTGACCGACACCAATACACATCGAACACAAGGCATACTGCCCCTTGATCTGTTCAAGCTGATTCAGGGCCGTGGTCACCAGACGCGCACCAGAGGCACCGAGTGGATGACCCAATGCAATTGCACCGCCATTCGGATTAATCCGTGCATCATCATCCGCCAAGCCTAAATCACGGGTGACTGCCAAAGCCTGTGCCGCAAAAGCTTCATTCAATTCAATCACATCCATTTGTTCTAGCGTGAGATTGGCCTGTTTCAGCAGTTTCTTGATTGCAGGCGCAGGTGCAAAGCCCATAATGCGAGGTTCAACACCCACTGTGGTGGCTGCAATGATTTTGGCGCGTGGTTTGAGTTGGTATTTTTCTACCGCTTCGTCCGACGCAATCAACACAGCGGCTGCGCCGTCATTAATTCCAGAGGCGTTACCTGCTGTTACAGTACCTTCGGCTTTGACCACACCTTTGAGTTTGGTTAATGCTTCCAATGTGGTTGATGCACGTGGATGCTCATCACGATCGACCATAAGAGCATCGCCCTTACGCTGTGGAATCGTCACCGGGATGATTTCATGGGTAAAGAAGCCTTTGGCTTGTGCCGCTGCAGTACGCTGCTGACTATTAAGCGCAAACTGGTCCTGATCGGCACGGTTGATGTTGAACTGTTCCGCCACGTTTTCTGCGGTTTGTGGCATGCTGTCGACGCCATACATGTCTTTCAGTTTAGGATTGATGAAACGCCAGCCCATGGTGGTGTCTTCAATCTTTTGACTACGGCCAAAGGCGCTGTCTGATTTGCCCATCACATAAGGCGCACGGCTCATGCTTTCGACACCGCCTGCAATAATCAGGTTGGCTTCATTGGCTTTAATGGCACGGGTAGCCATGGCAATGGCATCCAGTGATGAACCACACAAACGGTTTACCGTGGTGGCAGGCACCTGATACGGTACGCCTGCCAATAAGGCTGACATACGTCCCACATTACGGTTGTCTTCACCCGCTTGGTTGGCACAGCCATAGATCACATCATCGACCTGTTGCCAATCAATACTTGGATTACGTTGCATGAGCGCCTGAATTGGAACTGCTCCCAGATCGTCGGCACGGACAGGAGCAAGACCGCCTGCATAACGACCAAATGGGGTACGGATGGCATCAATGATATAAGCGTTTTTCATAGTCTTACATTTCCATTTCTAAATCTGTTGTGAGCACTGCCACAAATTATGGGTTTAGTCATTCTTCCTTTGCGTAGGCAATGCCTCACTTTTGACAGGACAAAAGTGACAAAACCCTTTGTTACTCAGACACAACTTCCTTGTTGTGCTGAGTAACGGGGCGACATCCCTGTCGCCAATCACGATAGCAACTCTCAATTTATCTTCGAATATGTGAAAATCTCGATCTGAGACTTTCCCATAAGCATTTCGCGATGGCGGCATGGATGCCGCCCGTTAGACTGTGGTATATGGATATACCATCAGTCTAACAAAGGATTTTTGTTACTTTTTATCCTTAAAAAGTAAGGCAATGCCTATACAAAAAGCCTTTGCTTTAACCCGTAATTATTGGCTGTGTAAACATTATCCTTGCGTCGCATCAATTAGTTCCGCACCCGTCAACGCCTGTAGCTCCGCAAAGCTCAAACCTTCGACTTTCTCAATTACTTTTAAACCGTCATTGGTCACATCAATCACACACAGGTCGGTATAAATACGATCGACACACTTCAATCCCGTTGCCGGATAAGTGAGTGCTTCGACGATCTTCGGTTCACCTTGCTTGGTATTGTGATCAGTGGTGATAAATACTTTCTTGGCGCCGACAGCCAAATCCATCGCACCGCCCACGGCAGGAATGGCATCTGCTGCTCCAGTATGCCAGTTGGCCAGATCACCATTGGCCGCCACCTGAAAGGCACCGAGTACCGCAATATCCAGATGTCCACCACGCATCATGGCAAAGGAATCACCATGATGGAAAAAACTGCCACCCGTCAGCATGGTCACATATTCTTTACCTGCATTGATCAGCTCAGGATCTTCCTCACCTTTGGCAGGCGGTGGACCGAATGCAAGTAGGCCATTTTCCGAATGCAGGAATACATCTTTATCGGCTGGAAGATAATTAGAAATCTTGGTTGGAAGGCCGATGCCGAGATTGACATAAGCACCATCTGGAATATCTTGTGCCACACGTTCAGCAATCTGATCACGGCTTAGTTTTTGATAGCTCATTGTTCTGCTCCTGTGCCATTGGCTGCATCGACAGCGACCACATGCTGTACAAAAATCCCGGGGGTAATGATATGTTCAGGGTCAAGCTGACCGAGTTCAGCAAGTTCAGATACCTGCGCAATGGTGATATCTGCAGCCATCGCCATAATCGGGCCGAAGTTACGCGCAGATTTGTTATAGACCAGATTGCCCCAACGGTCGCCTTTGTGTGCTTTGATTAAGGCGAAGTCAGCCTTGATCGGATATTCCAGTACATAGTCTTTGCCATTGATATGACGGACTTCTTTGCCTTCTGCCAATAAGGTACCGAAACCTGTTGGGGTAAATACGGCACCAAGGCCCATTCCTGCGGCTTGAATACGACAGGCCAGATTACCTTGTGGGACCAGTTCCAGTTCAATCTTGCCGGCACGATACAGTTCATCGAACACCCATGAGTCAGACTGACGCGGGAAGGAACAGATGATTTTACGAACTGCACCTGTTTTAAGCAGTTTGGCCAAACCATAATCGCCATTACCGGCATTGTTATTGACGATGACCAGATCCTTGATGCCGAGTTCGATCAATCCATCAATCAGTTCAGCGGGTTGTCCTGCAGTGCCAAAGCCACCGATCATGATGGTTGCGCCATCCTTGATCTGTGCCAGTGCCTCAGTCAATGTGAGCGTACTTTTATCAATCATAAGGCCAACCTTTTATCCATGTTTTCAAATTTCTATACATACCGGTTTCGTTATAAACGGATATGCATAGAAATTTAAAAACCGTGAGCTAATGAATAGCTCACAGTCATTTTTTAGAGAATTAAGCACCAACGCGACGACGTTCTACCTCTGAACTTGGTGCACCAGCATGTTCCTTCACCAGTTCTACATTAAAGGTAATGTGTTTAAATGGTTTATTCACACCACGACGGGAAATTTCGGCTTCATCGGTTACGTCTACCGCAGTTGCGATGAGGCCTTCACGTGTTGCAAATGCGAAGTCATCCCACAGGTATTGATCACCTTCGATATTGAACTGTGTGGTTAATTTGCGATAACCCGGCGCAGACACAAAATAATGCACATGAGAAGGGCGGTTACCATGACGACCTAACTGATTTAATAATGCCTGAGTGGTGCCTTCTGGTGGGCAGCCATAACCGACAGGCATCGTGGTTTGCGCGACATAGTGACCGTTGGCATCAGACAAAATGGTACGGCGCAAGTTAAAGTCTGATTGTGACTTATCAAAGAATGAATAATTGCCTAAGCTGTTGGCATGCCACACTTCAACTTTAGCGCCTTCGATAATATTGCCTTCAGGATCAGTGACCGTTCCTTCAATAAATAAGGTATCGACTTTATCCGATTCAGAACCGTCATCCATACGGGCAAAACCGACAGATTCAGGCGCGCCTGCAACATAGAGTGGACCTTCAATGGTGCGTGGTGTGCCACCGGTAATACCCGCTTTGGCATCGGCTTCATCGGCACGTAAATCCAGATAATGTTCAAGACCTAGACCTGCTGCCAATAAACCCAGTTCATTGGCCTGACCTGCATCGGTAAAGTATTCCAGACCTTTCCACAGTTCACTTTGTGAGATGTCCAGATCTTCAATCGCCTGAAAAAGATCACCGAGCAGACGAACCACAATTTGTTGGACACGTGGATTGACGTCACCTGTCGCGGTATCCACATTCATTTTTTTAACCAGTGCATCGATTTCTTGACGGTTCATACATATTCTCCTGAAGTATGATAATTTTTGGTGGCTCGCGGACTTGCTGTTTTTACTGCTTGCTTGGCTTGCCACATTCCTTGTTCAAATCCTGTTTTTCACTTTACCGGCTAGACGTGTTTAGCTGTCATCTTCACGAATGGTAGAAGGATGACGGTTCAAGGCCATCACTTCGATATTCATGTAGGGATATAAAGGCAATCCCTGCAAAATATTGTGTAATTCCTCATTACTTTCCACATCAAAAATACTGATGTTTGAGTATTGTCCCGTGATGCGCCAGATATGACGCCATTTGCCCTGACGTTGTAAATCTTGAGAATAAGCCTTTTCTACGGCTTTAATTTGATTGGCTTGTTCAACTGGCATATCCAGCGGGATATTTACATCCATTCGTACGTGGAAAAGCATGTCAACTCCTTGAATTATAGACGACGCAGGTTGTCGATTTTGTCTTGATCCAGCTCAATGCCGAGGCCAGGACCCGTTGGAAGCTTGAGCTCAAAATTGCCATATTGAAGCGGTGTTTTTAAAATTTCTTCCGTGAGTAATAATGGGCCAAACAGTTCAGTTCCTGCTGCAAGATTACTGAAAGTAGAGAATGCATGTGCAGAAGCGATCGTCCCTACAGGTCCTTCCAGCATGGTGCCACCATACAGGTCGATCCCTGCCAGATTGGCGACTTTGGCAACATCACAGGCTTCAATCAGCCCCCCAGATTGGGCAATTTTGACTGCAAACACTGAGGCTGCATTAGTCTTTGCCAGTTGATAGGCGCTTTGCGGACCGGTTAATGATTCATCCGCCATAATGGCAATATCAAACTTACGGGTCAGACGTTGCATGGCATCAATATTGTGAATCGCACACGGTTGCTCGATCAGATCAACACCGCCATCCTGAAGCATTTGAATCCCTTTAATGGCATTGAGTTCAGACCAGGCACGATTGACATCGACACGGATTGAAACGTCCTTGCCTAAGGCTTTTTTAATGGCCAGCACATGTTCAACATCTTGCTCAAGCGGACGTGAACCGATTTTTAATTTGAAAATATTATGGCGTTTGAGCGCCACCATTTTTTCTGCTTCAGCAATATCTTTTTCGGTATTGCCCGAAGCCAGTACCCACAGCACAGGCACGCTATCACGTAAGCGTCCACCCAAAACTTCACTGAGCGACAAACCCAGACGTTGTGCTTGAATATCTAATAGGGCTGTCTGGATGGCACATTTGGCAAAACGGTTCCCATTAATATTTTGCTGAATGGTTTTTAGGGTTTGAGCCACATTAAAACCGTCCAGTGTTTTTAACAATGGCGAAAAGTACTGCTCAATATTGGTTTTGACACTTTCAGGACTTTCTTCCCCATAACCTAACCCTCCAATGGTCGTTGCTTCGCCCCAACCGGTAAAACCATCTGCTGTGGTGATTTTAATCAGTACCAAGGTTTGGGTTTGCATGGTTGCAACCGCCATCTTATGCGGACGGATGGTTGGAATCTCGACAAGTAAGGTTTCTATGGATTTATACATCTTTGGTATTTCTTCAATCTTTGCCTATTTACATACCCTAAATTAATGTAATATTTAGAACTAGGCTGAATTTGGTATTTTTAGATACTTAAAAGGTATATTAAATGGAATTAAGACATCTTCGTTATTTCGTGACGGTAGTGGAGGAACAGAGCATTACCAAAGCGGCGGAAAAGTTATGTATTGCGCAGCCCCCTTTGAGTCGTCAGATTCAAAAGCTGGAAGAGGAACTGGGCATTTTGTTATTTGAACGTGGTTCGCGACCTGTGAAAACCACCGAAGCGGGGCAGTTCTTTTATCAGCATGCAGTGCAGATTTTGACCCATACCGCCCAAGCGGCTTCCATGGCAAAACGCATTAGCACAGTCAATAAGATCGTGCGTATTGGTTATGTCAGCTCCTTATTGTATGCGCTATTACCGCAGGTGATTTATTTATTTCGCCAAAATCATCCCGAGATTCAGGTCGAACTGATTGAACATGGCACCAAGGACCAGATTGAAGCGTTAAAACTGGGTAAAATTGATTTGGGTTTTGGACGGCTTAGAATCAGCGATCCAGCAATAAAACGGATTTTATTGCGTAAAGAAAAACTCAAATTAGCCATCCATAAAAATCATCATTTAACCCGGTTTATCGATCAGGGGATTTACCTGTCGCAGATTATTGATGAGCCTATTTTTTCTTATCCCGCCACACAAAAACCGAACTTTTCCACCTTGATCCAGTCGATTTTCACTGACTTGGGCTTGGTACCCAAAGATATGGTCGAGGTACGTGAAATTCATATGGCCTTAGGTCTGGTGTCATCTGGTGAGGGCATTTGTCTTATTCCTGAGAGTGCCAGCGATATTGGCATGAAAAATCTGGTCTATATACCGATTCTGGATTTGGAAGCCTATACCCCGATTTCACTGGCGGTACGCAATATGGATCAGAGTCCGTATCTGCCGCAAATACTGGAATGTATTAAACAGGTATTTGAAGAAGAGGGAATACCGATACAACTGGATGGTGATTAAGACCAGTCAAAAAACTAATGACTTTCAGAGCGGTCCTAAAGACCGCTTTTTTAATGCGATACGATGGTCTATAGCAAAAACCAGACTTAAAAGGTATAACTATATACTTCGTTATCTATGGAAAATTACATTAATTATTCAAATAATAAATCCAGCCTGAATCTTTCTCTAAAGATATTTTCTTGAATTTCCGGATATTTAAAAGAAATGGAACTCAGGTCGGCAGGACTAGGCAAGTTGTGAAACTTTATTTACAGCAACAAGAATTTTAAAAACTCAGGAAAGGATTTCCCATGTTAATACCGAATAGGCTGTATAAAGCCCAGCGCGTGGCGTTATATACGCTTTTTGGCTGTCTCAATGTCAATGCGGCTTATGCCGACTTTCTAAAGGACAGTGAAAAGAGTATTTATTTACGAAATTTCTATGTCGAACGTGATTTTGAAGGCACCAATCAAGATCTGGGTAGTTGGTCACAAGGCTTATCGGGGCGGTTTGAGTCAGGCTATACCGATACACCGCTTCAAGTCGGTCTGGATTTAGGTTTTCAATATGCATTGCGTTTGAATGACCATAATGATGAACGGCTGGATACCGTGTTTAAATATGATCAGCATGAACGCCGTCAGGAACGTGATTACTTAAAATTGGGTGCGACCCTAAAATTGAAATATCACAATACCGAACTGAAAGTGGGGGAGCTTTTTCCTAAAACGCCGGTACTGTTTATTGATGACTCACGGCAACTGGTTACCACCTATGCCGGTGCAATGCTGGAAAGCAAAGAGATCAAGAATTTAAAAGTATCTGCGGGCCGTTTTACCCATGTGAATGCCCGTGATGATGACGAGTATCGAAAATTCACATTAGGCAACTCGACTGATCCGGCGAAAAGAAGTGATGGACTCAATTTTCTAGGTCTGGACTATAATTTCACGCCGAATTTATCCGGGGCTTACTGGTTTGGACAACTGCAAGATATTTATCAACAACACTATATCAATGCGGCCTATACAGAGCAGATTAAAAACAGCAAGTTAAAAGTGGATGCCCGCTATTTTAACTATAAAGAAGATGGCGACGCCTATTTCGGCGATATTGATACGCAATCAATCGGTGTGCAAGCCAGTGTACAGAATGGCCCGCATACCATTTTGACCGGTCTGCAAAAGCATATGGGCGAGGACAATATTCCACTGTTAAATGGTTATGTGCCACAAGCCTATTTACAGAGCTGGTCTGCGCTTGCCTTTTATAAAGCCAAAGAATTGACCTGGCATATTTTATATAGTTATGACTTTAAAGAGCAGGGTATCCCCGGATTAAAACTGACGCTACGCTATTTAAATGGTAGTGAAATCTATCGGGAAGGCTTTAAGGACAATAAAGAAACCGAGAAAAATGTCATCATCAATTACAGCGTCCCTGAAGGTAAACTCAAAGGTCTCGGCTTTGAATGGCGACATATTCGGGCTGATATCAAATATGGTGCAGGCAACAATCCTGGAACAGATTTTGTTGAAAATCGCATCATGACCACCTACACGCATAAGTTTTAATGATCTGTTGCCCACCTGAGTAAGAGCGTTGCTGTTCAGGTGGGGATGCTGCAGTGCTACAGGATTTAAGACAGATTTTGCGATTGCAACATTTCCTGGCCGACAATCATTTTGGCAAATTGATTGGCAATTCGACCAGAACGATTGCCTTGTTGAGTGGCATATTGAATGGCCTTTAACTGTAAGCTGTCCCAGTTTTCCTGTTGTTGCCAGTGATATTCATTTAACCAGAACTGCACGGTTTTCAGGTATTCGGGCTGACTGAAGCCATAGAAATTGATTTGCAGACCAAAACGGTCAGCCAGAGAAATCTTTTGTTCCAGACTATCACCCGGACGCAACTCACCATTTTCGCTCTGATTGATCTCGGTATTGTCCTTGTTATATTCCGCGACCATGTGTTTACGGTTTGAAGTGGCATAAATCAGGGTATTGTTTGAACTGGTGGCCAGCGAGCCATCCAATACGGTTTTCAAGGTTGCATAACTGCTATCGCCTGCTTCAAAGGCCAGATCATCACAGAAAATAATATAGCGTTCATCGCGTTCATTGAGCAGATAGATAATCTTGGGAAGATCTTCAAGATATTTTTTTTCCAGCTCAATCACACGTAAGCCGTACTGGTGATATTCATTTAAACAGGCTTTCACAATTGATGATTTTCCCGTTCCTCGTGAACCGGTCAACAGCACATTATTGGCCAATAATCCTTTGGCAAAGGCCTCTGTATTCAGCTTTACTTTGGCCAATTGATTGTCAATATTACAAAGATTGTCAAACGAGAGCAGTTGGGGTTTACGGATTGGAATCAGGTGACCTTTATTGTTTTCTCTTTCCCATCGAAATGCGATGGCCTGATCCAGTACTTCCAGTGAGATTTCCTGATGGTTGGCAATTTTCTCAATCGCCTGGGTCAGTTTTTGAATTTCACCGATAAGACTGAAAATCGTCTGATTTAATTCCATAAGTTTTACCCTGAGAGATGACACGGTGTGCATTTGAAAATTTAAACATAGGATGATAGTATCATTGGATGTTTTTGAGTGCCAGTAGAAATTTTAATGATCGAACAGATCCAGAAAAGATCGCTTGTTGACGAAGTGATTACGGTTGTCCGTCATAATATTCAGACCGAACTGTGGAAGGTCAATGATAAAATTCCGACAGAACCTGAACTGGTTCAGGGGCTGGGGGTGGGACGCAATACCATTCGAGAAGCCATTAAAATATTGGAATATCTCGGCATTCTGGAAGTTAAACAGGGCCATGGAACCTTTGTTCGTAGCAAACACGATTTCTCCAGTATGATTCACTCGATTCAACAGTCAGCGTTGTATGAACATCTCGAAGTCAGATGTGTTCTGGAAATTGAAATTGCAAAACTTGCAGCCAGAAACCGCGATGCAACTGATCTGCTGAATATTCTGGCATGCCTCAATACACGGGCTGCAACGGATGCCAGTGATGTGGCTGAGTTTATGCTGAACGATAAAAAGCTGCATTTGGCTATTGCACAGGCCACCCATAATCAGGCGCTGTATGCCACCTATGAATATTTTCTCAACTCCAGCTATCAATACACCTTTGAACTGGTGACCAATAGCCAGCTACCCGATCCGGATCAAACTATTCATGCTCAACTGGTCGATGCCATACAGGCACAGTCCGAGTCGCAGGCGGCTGAAATCGCCAAAGCCATGCTTGATCCTTTATTGCTGTCGCTACAGACCAGTGATTATTCAGTCCGCTGAGTCGATCGAAACAGTTATGCAAGATTTTATTATTGTATCCCGGCATTTTGGCAAATCGTATTTTTTAAATCAGCGGCAACAAGGCGGCATGACCGCCTATTTCTGGTCCTTGGAGCAAACTCAACTGGCACGTTTTAACAGCTATGCCTTGGCCTATCAATTTTATTTTCCTTCACGACATCTGTTAATTCACAGTGAAATTGTGCAGCTCGGGGTAAATGATGAGCCCTAAAATCGCTGTATGTGGAGAAGCTTCTGAAGCATGGTCACTGGTGCAATATATCGCGCCAGATCATCAAAAGGTCTATGTGGTGGGCGATATTCACGGTTGCTATACGCTATTGATGCATCAACTTAAGCAACTGCAGTTTGATTTTGAAAAAGATCTGCTGATTGGCGTGGGAGATTTGATCGATAAGGGCCCGGAAAGCTTGCAATGCTTACAGTTATTGCAACAACACTGGTTCAGGATGGTACGCGGCAATCACGAGCAGTTATGTATTCAGGGGAGTCAGCATCCTTATTTTAAAAAGCTGCATCAAAAATATGGTGGAGAATGGTTCTATCAGTTGAAGCCACAACAGCAGGCCCGGATTATCGCGTGTCTCAAACGATTGCCTGTGTTGATCCAGTTGAATTTTGCTCATAAAACAGTGGGCATCGCACATGGTGATATTGGCGTAGATGATTGGAACCTGCTTAAGCAAACCCTTGAGTTAAGCGATCATGCCGATCAGGCCAGTTATGCCCATGTATTATGGGGAAGGTCAAGAATCAGGGATGAGCAAAAATATGGCACGGTCCGCAATATTGATGAGATTTATCTGGGACATACCATTGTTGCCGAGGTGCTGCAAAAACATAATTGCTTCTTTATTGATACAGGCGCTTATCAAAGCCAGCAGTTGACGATCCTGCAGGTCAGTCCTTAAATCCCGAATCGACCTAAACCTCATATATTTTTTACCTCAATTACCAAATTTTCTATTTCGATTAGCAAAATACCTTAACTTTAAGATTAAAATGAGATTAATTCTCATTATTATTGTTATTTTTGTTGATTTTGATTATGATGCCTTGATTTTTTAAGGCTGATTTAAGCTTGGTCAGGTTTGCCCTTGGCATTACCGGATCAAATACCATGCACATGAGATGGGGTGTTGCATAGGTTATCGGCTAAATCATCCGTATTTTCATGGCTCTATATAAAGGTGAACATCATTTCCGTTGATGTCATTTTGTCCGGTGTTGTTTATGTCTATTGAAGCGTCTGTACCCTTGGTGAGCAGCACAAGGGTGGTAAAAAAGAAGGTTGCACCGTCCTCATTGATTCGATATCGATTGATGATTTTTTCACGTTTTGTACTCGCAATTTTTGGGGGCTATTATTTTGCTGCGATTGCGGCAATGCTGATCGGTTGCTTGTTTTCATCTGAGCCATCCAGAGCGAATGCAGTTTTTAGTGCAACCATGCTGGCTTTTGTGGTGCATTGCATCCTGTTTATCTGGATATTCATGGTCAACTCGACCTTGAAAGTCTGGTTGGGCGTCATTATTCCTAGCCTGATCATGACCGTCATGTATGGCTTGTTAAAAGGGTAAGTTCATGCGTGTTGATGGTAAAAATGAAGGCCCACGCCAATCGATGTCATGGTTACATACCTGGACCAGTCTGTTGTTGGGATGGTTGCTGTATGCAGTTTTTCTCACAGGAACACTCAGTTTCTTTCAAAATGAAATCACGGTATGGATGAAACCGGAACTGCATCAATCAGTAAATACAACTTCGCAGCAACAACAATTAACTTATGCCTTGCAATATTTAAATCAGAAAGGCCAAGCTGCCGAGAGCTGGAATATCCGGTTTGCCAATGAAAGACAGCCCGCGATCATGCTGAATGTCCGCAAGCCGGGTGAGGGACGCCGCCGTGGCGGCGAAATTTATCTGGATGCGCAAACGGGGCAGGAAATTAAAGCCAGAGAAACCCGTGGTGGTGGTTTCTTATATCGCTTCCATTTTGAACTGTACGGTATGCCGCGCATCTGGGGGCGCTGGATTGTGGGTATTGCAACCTTGTTCATGTTTGTTGCGATTATCAGTGGCATCATTACCCATAAAAAAATCTTCAAGGATTTCTTTACTTTCCGTCCAGCCAAAGGCCAGCGTTCATGGCTGGATGCCCACAATGCAACCGCCGTGTTTGCCTTGCCTTTTCATCTGATGATCACCTTTAGCGGGCTGTTGTTATTGATGCATCTGTTTATGCCATGGGCAATGAACACGCACTATGGCAATGTCCGGAACTTCTACCAGATTTTAAATGAACCTGTAGCGCAAACACCTGAACAGACACGTTTACTGGCAGAGCAAAAACAGAAACAAGCCGCAGAAGAAGGACGTGGCAATCGAGGTGCTGGCCGTGGTGGCGAAGCTGAACAAGTGGTGCCCAAGCTTGCAGCAGCACCCATGGTCAACTTAGTGGCATTAAGCCAGCAGGTTCAACACGATTGGGAGGATAATCCGATTGCCTCGGTTCGGGTGAATCAACCGAATACGGTGAAAGCGGATGTACAATTTAATGCAACCCATGCCACGACCTTGCTGGATCGGGAAAGTGTACCGTCACTCAAGTTCAATGCGCTAACAGGGCAACTGATCGACGAAGCCCAGCCTGTAAATTCTGCATCCAAAGCTATTTATACCTTAGTGACCTGGCTGCATATGGCTCGGGGTGTCGATTCGGTCTTACGCTGGTTATTATTTCTATCAGGCGTCTTAGGCACGATGATGATCGCTTCCGGATTGATTTTGTGGGTGGTGAAGCGTATTCCAGAGGTACAAAAACTAGGTTATAAACCCTTTGGCCATCGAGTGGTTGAGGTCCTGAATATTACGGCGATTACAGGGCTACCGATTGCCTGCGCAGCGTACTTTTTTGCCAACCGTGTTATCCCTGCGCAACTCGCAGAACGTTCGCCGCTAGAAATTAATGTGTTCTTTAGTGTTTGGTTATTGTGTTTGATACATGCGGCTGTTCGGGCACATCGTCCAGCATGGCTAGAGCAACTTGCATTGGCGGCTGTCATGTTCCTGTTTATACCGGTGTTAAACGTTTTTACTGGTGGACAGGCCTTATGGATGAGTATTTATCATAGACAATGGATGATTGCCAGTTTTGATCTGGTCTGCATTATTTTAGGTCTGATTTTTATCTACTCTTACTACAAGCTAAAACGTTATCAAGGTCTACCCGTTAAGCAGAAAAAACAGCCTAAGTCACAAGTGATACAGGAGCAGACATGATGGCAGCATGGATGTTGTGGTGTGTTGCCGTGGTGGCGCTATCGAGTCTGGCGTGTGGAATGAATAAACATCAGCGCGATATCTTTAGCTCTCCGGTTTCAGCACAAATGAGTCGGGCTTTTGAAATTGCAGGCTGGGTCATTCTACTCATTTCTGCGTTGGTCATGATTTATGTGAAAGGTGCTTCAATCGGTTTATCCGAATGGTTGGGATGTCTCAGCTTTGCGGCTTTGGCAGTGGGACTTGTATTGACCTACCAGCCTAAAAAGCTTTTGCAGACTAATCTGATCGTGACGGTTCTATTTGCGCTGCTGTTAATCGTGAGTTTGATTTAAGCTTTGGCAGCATCGTAGTTAAATAAAAAGAGCAAACAGATGTTTGCTCTTTTTATGTCTGGACTAAAGGATCTCTTTACACGATTTGGCCATTTTCCGGTTAAAAGGGAGCGACCTCGGTGTGCTTGCCTGATCCTTGGCAGCAAGATAGCTTGGCTATTGCTGAGACAACCACGAGGCGGGGCAGAAATTTGTTTAACTGCCCGCATGCAGCATTACGGTTATTGATGATTTTATTTTTGGATTTATTGCCGCAATCATTACGATTTCTTTGTGTATTATTCTTGAGCAGGCCGCAATTCCAGTTTCGGTGTCATCTCAATGCGTTTATGTAAAATTTAGTAGTTAATCAAGCAAATAGCGATCTGATCTGTAGAATAAAAAACAGCCATTTTATTCAAGAATTAACTTAAACATAAAACAACTCAGATCTTTATTTTTCCTCTTCATCCCAATCTGAGATAAAGGAGCAAACATGATTGTACTATTAATATTGCTTGGTCTACTGATACAACTCTTTGTGATTTGGGCTCTCTTTTATTTTGAAGCCAGTCGAACTGTCGGTAGTGTGCTGGCAATTGTCACTGCGATTTTGTGTAGTGTGCTGATTACCCCATGGAGTCTGTTACTGGGTGTACCTATTATCATCGCCAGTATTATTCTGCTGATTACGCCATTGCGTGATGCTTTGATTAGCCGACCTGCTTTTAAAGTGCTGTCCAATGCCATGCCGAGTATGAGTACCACTGAACGAGAGGCTCTGGATGCCGGTACCAGCTGGTGGGAAAAAGAACTGTTTATGGGGGCGCCGGATTGGGAAAAGTTTGATCAATATCCTTATCCCGTGTTATCGGCAGAAGAACAGGCTTTTTTAGATAATGAAGTACAACAGCTGTGCTCAATGTTGGATGAGTGGCAGATTCATCATCAGGACAAGGACCTGCCGCCAGAGGTGTGGCAATTTATCAAGGACAATGGCTTCTTGGGGTTGATCATTCCAAAATCATTTGGTGGCAAACAATTTACCCCCTTTGCGCAAAGTCGCATCATGAGCAAAATTGCTTCCCGTTCACTGACTGCTGCGGTGAGCTGTATGGTACCCAATTCGCTTGGGCCAGGGGAGTTGCTGCTGCACTATGGTACAGAGGAGCAAAAACAACGTTATTTACCTGGGCTTGCCAACGGTACCGAAGTACCTTGTTTTGGCTTGACCAGCCCTGAGGCGGGTTCGGATGCTGGGGCGATCCCGGATACCGGTGTGGTGTGTCATGGGCAATATCAAGGCCAACAAGTCTTAGGCCTGAAAATGAATTTCTCCAAGCGCTGGATTACCCTGGCTCCAATTGCAACCGTGATTGGTCTGGCCTTTAAGTTATATGATCCGGAAGGTTTGCTGGGCGATAAAAATAAGGTGGAATATGGCATTACCTGTGCCTTGATTCCGGCTGACCATGAAGGCATTCAGATTGGACCCCGCCATAATCCGGGGGCGCCATTTATGAATGGTACGGTTGAAGGTCGTGACGTATTTATTCCTTTGGACTGGATTATTGGCGGTCAGCAAAATGCAGGTAAAGGCTGGCGGATGCTGATGGAATGTTTAGGAGTAGGACGTGGTATTTCATTGCCTGCCTTAGCAACCGCAGCAGGGGAAATGAGTTATCTGTTGGTGGGTGCATTTGCCAGTGTTCGTCAACAGTTTAAAATTTCGGTTGGGCATTTTGAAGGGGTACAAGAGGCGACCAGTGATATTGCCAGTGATGCTTATATGCTGGAATCATTCCGTTATCTGGTGACCTGTGGTTTGAACCAAGGCGGAACCCCTGCGGTAATGACCGCCATGGCCAAATACTATGCCACCGAAACCATGCGTAAAGTGGTTAATCATGGCATGGACGTGGTGGGTGGCCGGGCGATTCAGTTAGGCCCACGTAACTTCCTTGCCCTGACTTATCAATCCATTCCCGTTGCCATTACTGTGGAAGGCGCCAATATTCTGACCCGTTCTCTGATGATTTTCGGTCAGGGCTCAATGCGTTGCCATCCTTATCTGTTTGAAGAATTGCAACTGTTACAAGCTGAAGATAAAGCGGCCGCTTTTAAGGAATTTTCGCCATTATTGTTTAAACATCTGGCCTATACTTTCAATCGCGCAGCCAAAGCACTGGCATTTTCGATTACGGGCGGCTCAGATGAGGGCTCTAAAAATGCCGATGATTTTTCAAAGGCCTATTACAGTAAAATCAACCGTTTCAGTGCCGATTTTGCCTTAACCGCCGATATGGCGCTGGGAATTCTGGCAGGCGATTTAAAGCGTAAGGAAATGCTGTCTGGACGTCTGGCGGATATTCATGCGCATTTATTTATTGCGACGGCAATCCTGAAATATTATGAACAGGGTCAACGCACCGAAGCAGAACAGAAACATGCCGAATTAGCCGTGAATAAAGCCCTGTATCAGGTGCAAGAAGCCTTCTTTGGCTTCTATGATAATTTTCCGATGCCGCTTGCCTCTGCTATGGTGAAACTGATCTGTTTCCCATTTGGCCGTCCTATTGCAGCGCCGTCAGATCAGTTGAAGCAAGAGGTCGCGCAATTGATGATGCAGGAACATGCGTTCCGGGAGCAGTTGAAGCAACATGTCTATTACAACACGGATGCCAACGATGTGATGGGGCGGATGGAGTCTACATTCCAAAGCCTGTTACAGCTACAGCCGTTGTGGAACAAGTTTAAAAAAGCCGAATCCAAAGATCAGTTTAGCGGTCTCACCTTTGAAGCGCATATTGCCAATGCAATCGAGACAGGTTTTATCACTACAGCTGAGGCGGAGTCACTTTTAGACTACAATGCCAAACGTTATGACAGTATGTTGACGGATATTTTTGATGAGCATTTAGTCGATGACCTGCCGTTGGAAAATCCCCACCTTCGCAACTTATGATTGAATCGTGTAAGCACAGCTTGAAGCAGTCCTGAATGTATCTGAGATGAAGCGTCATCTATGCCTCTTTTGCTTATGTTCAGGGCTGTTTTCATAACAGTCTCGAGTTTTTAAGCTCATCTGTTATATTTTTTTTAGAAAACTCTGTGTCTTTTTTTGTTCTGTTACTTCCTGCACTATAACAGTATGAGTTGAGCAAAGCCAAAGGTGCCGATATGAGTTTTTTGAAAAAAAAGAATAATGCCAGTTTTGTATTCTTCATTATTACACTATATGCCTTTTTGGGCTTTGGTATTGGCTATGTAATCTGGGAATACCTGTTATAAGATGCACGGCCTTGAGCGCTGTCCAGTTTTTACATGCAGAGCTGGCTGATTCAGTTCCCAGTTTGAGATGGCATATTTCTATTCTTGTGATCCAGTTAAACCATCGAACCAGTCCTTCGATGGTTTTTTATATCTTTGATTGGCTGTTCTAAAATAAAAACGAAATGTTTTAACACGATGGCTGTGTTGTTGGCGGATATTTGGCATATTAGAAGCAGATGCGCAAGAACAGGAAAACTGGTTGGGTGCGCGATGCGGGTTAATCAGTCTGGAGCTTGAGAAAATGGGGCGATATAAGCAACTATTGGCCAAATTGGTGCTGCTTGGCTTTATTCTTTTCAGCTTGTCGGCCTGTCAGTTGGTGAAATTGCAGCAACGAAGTTTAAGCGCCTCCTTAACCGATAAAACCCAGACCATTCTGACCCGATCCCAGTTGAGTGATGCCACACAAAATAGCTTGCTGCTGTCCGGAGTTCCGGTCGAAGCTTGTCTAAGTCAGCCTGAGCAATGCGTACAGAGATTACAACAGAAACTGGCCGACAGTCCTGAACAGCGTTATGCCGCAGCCAGTGAGATTTATCTGGCACGGGCCCTGCAACTCGGTCAGGAGAAAAATTGCCAGATTGCATTGGCTCAAACGTCGCATTCAGCACAGCAAAACCGCTGTCTCGATGAAGTCTTAAGTTCGCTTGATCAAAGTGTTCGCTTTAGCTTTGCCTATTTATTTGCAACGCCCTCTACACCACAGAAACGTATTTTTGATCAACGCCAGACCCAGGTTCGGCTTTTTTACAATGTCACTCTGTCACGTTTGATCACTACGGCCTATTTACGGCATCGATTTACCCGCTTTCCTCAGCAGTTACAGATTAACCAGCGACATTATCAATTCAATTTTGATCATTATCCGGAACTGGCAAACACCGATATCCAGTTATTGCAGTCCAGCTACAATATGCGGTTTACTGGATTTTACAGTGTTAACCGACGCGATGGTCTGGGCTCGGAATTTGTTCTGGTGGCCAAAAATCAGCAGTCTTCAAGCCCTGATTATATTTATGATCCTGAAAGCTATTATGCCGGTAAAGAAAATCCTTATATTCATGCGGCCAGATATCTGTCGGTCACCGCCGTAGCTCAGCCTGCGCCTAATACTTCGGTCGAGCAGTTACTTGATGCGGCTCCCTTGCAGATCCAGCTGATCGATCCGTTCCGTTATGACCAGCTTCAGGTGGCACAGCAGGACTATTTACTTAGTGCCAATTATTCAGCACCTTATGGTCTGTGGCTGGCTGAAAACAATCTGGGAGGAACCGGCTATAAAACCCTGATTGATCGCAAAGAGCAATTCAGCATGCCACATCTGTTCATGCTGGAACCCTATAATCCGGATAAAAAAATCATTATTTTTATTCATGGGCTGGCCAGTAGTCCAGAAGCTTGGATCGCCTTGACCAATGATATCTTGGGAGATGACAGCTTACGTCAGCACTATCAGGTCTGGCAGGTTTTTTATTCCACCAACATGCCGATTCTTGAAAGTCGTGCGCAGATTTATGCTTTGTTAACACAGGCTTTTGCCATGCATGATCCGCATGATGCTGCCATGCAGGATGCGGTACTGATAGGACACAGTATGGGGGGCATTATCAGCCGTTTGCTGATGGGGCAGGGTGATATTCGCCAGCAGGCCGTCGAGGCAATCCAGAATGATAAGGCGCATGACTTTATTTTTTCTGCTGCGGTGAGCAAGCGTTTTATGTTCCGTCCGATTGAAAACATTAACCGGGTGATTTTTATTGCCACCCCGCATCAAGGAACAGCCTACGCAGATCGCTGGTTCACCTTGGCTTTGCGCAAGATAATTCATTTACCGGCCAAGTTCTTAACGGCGGCTGAGCTGGCGGTGGCAGACCACAACATCAATATTCATCAAATGAAGAAAAATCTGGCAGCCGGCATTATCGAAAACGGTCCTAGTGATTTAAGTTATCAGTCCAAATTCATGAACATGACTCAGGCCATTCAGCCGGTACAAGGGCTGGCTTATCACTCCATCATTGGCAATATCACTCAGCATCAGGAGCCAGATAAAATGACCGATGGCATCGTGCCGTATAGCAGTTCGCATCTGTCAGGTGCCATCTCGGAAAAAGTCATTCAGGGCGGGCATTCGATTCAGGAACAGCCCGAAGCGATTCTTGAGTTAAGACGGATTTTAAAACAGCATATGCAATTGCATCCGCTGGTGCCACCCGCACAGGCTGTTAAGGATTAACTGTCTTGGTATTTTTCAACTGAAGAGGCTGTTGATCGAGTAACCATTGAATGGAGGCATCAAACAGTTTGAGTCCATCCTCTGAAAGATTGGTAAATGTCTCATTATTAAGAAAGAACATCAGCCGTTTTGCGGGTGCCAGCGATTCATAGTCCATGGTTGCACCTTTTTCATTGAAACTCATCATAAATTTATATATTTAGAAAGGATTCGGTAAAAAATAAATGAATCGTATTCATACTGTTATATTGAAATAAATCATTTTATTCATACTGACTTGTTCGGTAGGCTACATTGATCAAATAGGATAAGTTACATAAAGCATCGCCATTTTTAAAAATAATGATATCGAGTGAACGCATGGAAGAATTAGGCTTTTCGATCATTGATCCGCATATTCATCAATGGGATCCTTATCACACACCGCATTCTGCTGCTGTATTGGTAAAAACTTTAGGCAAATATCCCGCTGTTATGGATCGCGTAGTACGTTTGGTCAAACCCAAGCCTTT
The DNA here is from genome assembly GCF_000314615.1 of Acinetobacter sp. WC-323. Lineage (NCBI taxonomy): Bacteria > Pseudomonadati > Pseudomonadota > Gammaproteobacteria > Moraxellales > Moraxellaceae > Acinetobacter > Acinetobacter sp. WC-323. The sequence continues at coordinate 260,663 of NZ_AMZS01000060.1, read as the reverse complement.
ATTAGAGACTTTAGGGATAACCCGATACGCACTGAATCCTTATTTACCCGCGCATTATCAACAGGATAGTGCTTTATTTCCTGTAGAGAGCGTAGTGCATGTCGAAGCAAACTGGCATCATCACACAGGCTTTGGAGTGGTGGAAGAAACTCACTGGATTAAGCAATTAGAGTTTAATCGTCACGGTTTAAAGCTGGGTGCCATCGTTGCCGCGGCTGATCCCAGAGACCGAAAGTTCAAAGACATTCTTAAAGCGCATCAGCAGGCTAGCCCACTATTTCGGGGCATTCGTAAAATGGCGGCCTGGCATGAGGATAGTGGGATTTATCGATGGTGTGATCGGCCGCATCTTTACCGTGACAAGAAATTCTTAAAAGGTTTTGAACAGCTGGCAAAAATGGATCTATCTTTTGATGCATGGGGGTATTCCACACAGTTAGCAGAAATTACCAGTCTGGCGAAACAATTTCCTGACACCCGGATTGTGGTCGATCATCTGGCGACACCCGCTGGCTTGTTTGAGGCCGTGGGTAAGAAAACGGGAATTACAGCATCGCAGCGTGAGACCATTTTTAAACAGTGGCAGCAGGACATTGCCATGTTGGCTGAACAGAAAAATGTCTATGCCAAAATTTCAGGCTTAATGATGCCGGTATTAGGACATCGCTTCTATCAACACAAACGCACCGCGACAACTGCTGAAATCGTCAATTTACTGACCCCCATGATTCAACATGCTGTTCAGGTCTTTGGCATCAACCGCATTATGTATGCGTCTAATTTTCCGATGGACAAAGTCAATGCAACACTCAGTGATCTGGTTCAGGCCTATATCCAGATGCTTCGTCCCTATGGTGAACAGGCAATGTATGCCATGTTTAGACAAAACGCAGCCCATTTTTATCAACTTCATCTAGAGTCTAGCCATGAAAAATTTTAATCAGAAAGTCGCAGCCATTACCGGTGCAGGGTCAGGGATTGGTCGACAACTTGCAATTTTACTGGCACAGCAAGGCGCACATTTGGCTTTGAGTGATGTCAATGAACAGGGCCTGCAAGAGACCAAGGCCTTGTTACAGCAATATCCTGTCAATGTCACCCTGACCCAACTCGATGTTTCTGATCAGGACGCAGTCCGTGAATGGGCAGAACAGAGTTTTAAGACACACGGCAAGATCAACCTGATTTTTAATAATGCGGGTGTGGCGCTGGCAAGTACCGTCGAAGGGATGGATTATGAGGAACTGGACTGGATCTTAAAAATTAACTTTTGGGGTGTGGTTTATGGTACCAAAGAATTTCTGCCTTATTTAAAGCAAAGTGGCGAAGGGCACATTGTGAATATTTCCAGCCTATTTGGTTTGACGGCTCAACCGACCCAAAGTGCCTATAATGCAACGAAATTTGCGGTTCGTGGTTTTACCGAGTCATTGCGCCAAGAGCTCAAGCTGCAACACAATGGCATCAGCTCGACCTGTGTACATCCTGGTGGAATTCGAACCAATATTGCCAATAGTGCACGCATGAGTGACAGCATTCGGGCTTTGGGCATGAATCCTGCTAAAGCCAGTCAGGCCTTTAACAAAGTATTGAAAACGCCACCTGAACAAGCTGCTCGAATCATTCTTGAAGCTGTGCAAGCGGATAAGGCACGGGTATTGATTGGAAATGATGCAAAAATCATTGACCTGATCCAGCGGATTACGCCAAGCCATTACTCACATGCATTGAGTTTCTTTAGCAAGAAATCCAAGAAAAAACGGGCTTAAAAGATATGCTCAGGCATGAAGGAATAATGAGGTTCGCGAAGAGAATTAATCTGACTTCCTTCATGGTTCTAATTCGTCATTGTATAGAAAATGGATGGTGAGCTTGAATAGAATCTTGCAGTTAAAAACGATTTGAGTTGAATAATTATTCAAATTGGGCTGGGTGTATAAAAAACCTACAAAATATTGCCATGATTGGACTACAAATGTGCATTATTAGCGAGTACTATTTATTTCCTAAATGTTTAGCCACTTTACATACGGTCAGATTATTCGGTTTTAAGCGCTGATTGGTGTAAATTATTCACTTCGCCAAAATTCTTTTTTTATAAGAATTTAAGCAACGAAATTTTATATATTTGACGGATAATCTCAAGAGTAAGGTATGCCTGCGAACCCGAGTAAAATCAAAAAACCTTTATATATTCCCTATGCGGGGAATGCTCTTTTAGAACTTCCGCTGTTAAATAAAGGCTCTGCTTTCTCTGAAGAAGAAAGAGAAAATTTTAATTTACATGGTCTGGTTCCATACAATATTGAAAACATTGAAGAGCAAACCCAACGCTCTTATCAACAGTACCTTTCATTTGACAGTGACCTAAATAAGCATATTTATTTACGAAATATCCAAGACACCAATGAAACCCTGTTCTATAGCCTATTGAGTCAGCATTTGGATGAAATGCTACCAATTATCTATACCCCGACGGTGGGCGAAGCCTGCCAGCGTTTCTCTGATATTTATCGTCGTCACCGTGGTATCTTCATTTCTTATCCAGAACGTAAGTACATTGACCAGATTATTCACAACGTGAATAAGAAAAATGTCAAAGTCATCGTGATTACAGACGGCGAACGCATTCTGGGACTAGGCGATCAGGGCATTGGCGGTATGGGGATTCCCATCGGTAAATTATCACTGTATACCGCATGTGGAGGGATCAGTCCTGCCTATACCTTGCCGATTACCATTGATGTCGGAACCAACAACGAAGAATTGCTGAATGATCCAATCTATATGGGCTGGAAACAACCACGTATTCGTGGTGAGCAATACTATGAATTCGTTGAGCAGATTATTACTGCAGTGCGTCAGCGCTGGCCAGATGTACTGATCCAGTTTGAAGACTTTGCGCAAATGAATGCGATGCCGTTATTAACCCAGTATCGAGACAAGATCTGCTGTTTTAATGACGATATTCAAGGCACGGCGGCTGTAACAGCAGCAACCCTGATTGCGGCTTCTCGTTCACAAGGCAAGCAGCTTAAAGACCAAACCATTACTTTTGTTGGTGCGGGTTCGGCAGGTTGCGGTATCGCAGAGCAGATCGTTCGTCAAATGATGGATGAAGGGCTAAGTGATCATGAAGCACGTTCACGTATCTTTATGGTGGATCGTTTTGGTCTGATGACTGACCAACAGCCAAATTTACTCGATTTCCAGCAAAAGCTGGCGACACCAACCAGTGCCATCAGTGACTGGGAATATACCGGTGAATATGTCGGTTTACTGGATGTAGTGAAAAATGCCAAACCGAGTATCCTGATTGGTGTTTCCGGTCAGGCGGGCTTGTTCAGTGAAGAAGTGATTAAAACCTTAGCGAAGTATTATAAACATCCGATCGTTCTGCCACTGTCGAACCCGACTTCACAAGTGGAAGCACAACCTAAAGATATTATCGAATGGACAGATGGCGCGGCGATTGTTGCCACAGGTAGTCCATTTGCGCCTGTTTATTATCAGGGCAAGGCCTATAGCATTGCACAATGTAATAACTCCTATATCTTCCCGGGGATTGGTTTGGGTGTCATTGCATGTGGCGCAACGCATATCAGTGACTCTATGCTGATGGCTGCTAGCACGGCTTTGGCCGATTGTTCGCCGCGCCTGAAAAACCCGGCAGCGGATTTATTGCCGAATATTAATGATATTCAGCAAGTGTCCAAGTTTATTGCCTTTAAAGTGGCAAAAGCGGCAATGGCGGATGGCTTGGCTGTTCCGATGAGTAATGATGTGTTGAAAACAGTGATTGATGATAATTTCTGGACACCAGAATATCGTAGTTACCGTCGTGTCACTGCTTAAGCGATAAGTGATTTTTTAAAGGGCGTATGATCATTTCGATTGTGCGCCCTTATTCATGTCTGCAATCTTTGACTTTTAGTCTGATCAGGTTTTATAGGTCGACAGTAAAATACTGGTTTCACTATTGTAAATACCTGAAATATTTCGGATTCGCTCCAAAGCCTTATCAAAATTTTCCAGACTGTCAGATTGTAACTCCACCAGAATATCCCATTTGCCATTGGTGGTATGCAGCCGTTCTACCGCAGATTCGAGACGTAATTCGCGGATCACGGCTTGGGCTTTGGTCCCTTCCACCATAATATTCATCCATGCCCGAATGATATTCTTCTCTGCACTGGGGCGGAAGCGCACCGTGTAACCGGTAATAACGCCAGTCGATTCCATATATTCAATTCGTTTCTGTACGGTTGCGCGTGACACCCGTGTTTTGGCCGCCAGATCGGTAATGGACATCCGTGCATTGTCTTTGAGTAATCCTAATATAATATGATCGATATTGTTCATTTTGATATTTACTATTAGCAAATTGATAAAAAATAATTCATTTTAATCATTATAACGAATTTTGTGAATCAATTTGATTCTTAATAATAATCTTATACAAAACCCCAAGCATTTTTGATTCAGTGAAAAGAAGCACAATGCCGATTAGGGAGGATGGGGTAGGACGCCCTGAAAAAAAGGGAATCTGTGAATAACAGGGACAATTGATTAATTAAGGAATAGATGATGTCTTTATCATATGCGGCTCAAAACGGTAGTGCTTGGCAAACCTTTCTCACTCAAGTTGATCGGGTAGCCCCTTATCTGGATGCCGACCTCAGCAACTTTATCAACACACTGAAAACCCCAAAACGTACCTTGATTGTTGATGTTCCAATCGTGATGGACGATGGTTCAATCCGTCATTTTGAAGGCTATCGTGTCCAGCACAATTTGTCACGTGGGCCGGGTAAAGGCGGTATTCGTTATCACCAAGATGTTGAATTGAATGAAGTCATGGCCTTGTCTGCATGGATGACCATTAAAACTGCCGTATTGAATCTGCCGTTCGGTGGCGCGAAAGGCGGTATCCGTGTGAATCCAAAAGAATTGTCGACACGCGAACTCGAGCGTTTAACCCGCCGTTTTACCAGTGAAATCAGCCCAATTATCGGTCCACAAATTGATATTCCTGCGCCAGATGTCGGTACCAATGCCAACATTATGGGCTGGATGATGGACACTTATTCAAGTATCAAAGGCCATACGGTTACAGGTGTGGTTACAGGAAAACCCGTTCACTTAGGTGGTTCGCTCGGCCGTGTTCGTGCCACAGGTCGCGGTGTATTCGTAACCGGTATGCAGGTTGCAGAACGCATCAAGTTACCAGTCGAAGGCAGTAAAGTGGCTGTACAGGGCTTTGGTAACGTAGGCAATGAAGCAGCCTATCTGTTCAGCCATGCTGGCGCAAAAATTGTGACCGTACAAGACCATACCGGCACCATCTTCAATGCAGAAGGTCTGGATGTGAAAGCACTGCAAAAACATGTGGTGGAAACGGGTGGCGTAAAGGGCTTTGCCGATTCAACTGTGATTTCGGATGAAGAATTCTGGACAGTTGATATGGATATTCTGATTCCAGCAGCACTGGAAGGCCAGATCACGGTTGAACGTGCACAAAAACTTAAAGCCAAAATCGTGCTTGAAGGCGCCAATGGTCCGACTTACCCAGAAGCGGATGATGTTTTCGTGAGCCGTAATATTACCGTTGTTCCAGATGTAATCTGCAACGCGGGTGGTGTAACCGTCAGTTATTTTGAATGGGTTCAGGATATGGCGAGCTACTTCTGGAGCGAAGACGAGATCAATGAACGTCTGGACAAATTGATGATCCAGGCGATTGCAGATGTCTGGAATACCGCCGCACAGAAAGAATGCAGCTTGCGTACCGCAGCTTATATTCTGGCGTGTGAACGTATTCTGAAAGCACGTAAAGAACGCGGGATTTTCCCGGGCTAATCAGTCCCTCAAACAATAAGCGTAAAAGGCTTGTTGAGCATTTAACAAGCCTGAAGATTAAAAACAGGAAGTGAGTAAATAAAATGAGCGAAGTCGCAATTACACGTAGCAATTTTAATGATTGGATGGTGCCAGTTTTTGCCCCGGCAAATTTCATTTTAGTACGTGGTGAAGGTTCTCGTCTTTGGGATCAAAACGATAAAGAATATATTGATTTCGCAGGCGGGATCGCGGTAAACGCTTTGGGTCATGCACATCCTGTGGCAGTCAATGCCTTAACCGAACAAGCGCAAAAGTTATGGCATATTGGTAATGGTTATACCAACGAGCCAGTATTACGTCTTGCAAAGCAACTGGTTGACAGTACCTTTGCCGACAAAGTCTTTTTCTGTAACTCAGGTGCAGAAGCCAATGAAGCGGCGTTGAAACTGGCACGTAAAGTCGGTTTGCTCAGCGGCAATGCAAACAAAAACCAGATTGTTGCGTTTAAAAACGCCTTCCACGGTCGTACTTTATTTACCGTAACGGCGGGTGGTCAGCCAAAATATTCTCAAGACTTTGCACCATTACCAGGTGGCATTGAACATACGGCGTTTAATGACCTTGAAGCAGCCAAAGCCGCGATCACTGAAAATACCTGTGCCGTGATTGTTGAACCGATTCAGGGTGAAGGCGGTGTTCTGCCAGCAGATATCGAATTCCTGAAAGGTTTACGCGCGCTATGTGATGAAAAAGGTGCGGTACTGATTTTTGATGAAGTCCAAACAGGTGTTGGCCGTACCGGTTCGCTGTATGCTTATATGAATACGGGCGTAACGCCTGACATTTTGACCACAGCAAAAGCATTGGGCGGTGGTTTCCCGATTGGTGCCATGATCACAACAGATCATTATGCCAACATGTATGCCGTGGGTGATCACGGTACCACCTATGGCGGCAACCCATTGGCCTGTGCCGTGGCGGGTGCGGTATTTGAATTTATCAATACACCAGAAGTGTTAGACGGCGTAAAACAGCGTCATCAATATTTCATTGAAGCCTTAAATAAAATCAATGCGCAATATGGCCTGTTCAAAGAGATTCGCGGTCAAGGTTTATTAATTGGCTGCGTGCTGAAAGATGAACATGCCGGTAAAGCCAAAAATATTGTGACCTTAGCGGGTGAAGAAGGTTTATTGGCTTTGGTTGCAGGGGCTGATGTGGTTCGTTTCACACCATCATTGATCATTCCTCAACAGGATATTGATGAAGGTCTAAACCGTTTTGTTCGTGCATTAGCACGCCTCTAAGTCTGCTGTGAGCATCTAACCATGATGATTGTTAGACATGCAGCGCATCGGGACTTAGATGATATTTATCGTTTAGCGCAACGAGCGGGGGAGTCAGGCATTGGCCTGACCTCCTTACCACAAAATAGAGACATTCTGGCTGAACGTATTACACGCACCACGCGTACTTTAGCGGGGCTGACCGAAAAGTGTGAGGCAAGTTATCTGTTTGTACTGGAAGACACCAGCATTCGCAAAATTGTGGGTGTGAGTGCAATTGAAGTTGCAGTCGGGCTCAATGAACCCTTTTACAACTTCCGTGTGGCAAAACAGGTGCATGCGTCTAAAGCCTTAAATGTGTATAAGACCCTGGATACCTTGTTTTTAAGCAATGACCATACGGGTTGCAGTGAACTCTGCACCTTATTCCTTGATCCTGAATATCGTAAAAACCAGAACGGTAAATTTTTATCCAAGGTCCGTTTTCTGTTTATTGCAGCCTTCCGTTCTTTTTTTGAAGAGCGACTGATTGCAGAAATGCGGGGTTTTTCCGACCAGAATGGGCGGTCACCCTTTTGGGATTCACTCGGTTATCTATTTTTCAATATGGATTTTGCCGCAGCGGATTATCTCAGCGGTGTCGGGCAAAAAGCCTTTATTGCAGAGTTAATGCCGAGATTTCCAGTCTATGTGGACTTGCTGTCTTCAGAGGCACGCGAGGTGATTGCAGAAGTGCATCCACATACGCTGCCAGCAGCCAAAGTGTTGATGTCTGAAGGTCTTAAATATCAGGGTCATGTCGATATTTTTGATGCGGGGCCCACACTGGAAGCGACTACGGCCGAGTTACGGGCGGTGAAAGAAAGTCGGTTGCTTAAAGTCAGACTCACTGAGCAGGTCGAAAGTACCGAGACGCATTTTCTGGTTGCCAATGACCAATATAAAGATTACGCCGTGCTGCTGATCAATAACAAAGTCGATGACAGCGAGACTTTGCATTTAACCGCAGCACAAGCACAGGCACTGAATATTGCTGAACACGATGAAGTACGGGTTTTAGCATTAGAAAAAATGGAGAACAACTAATGTCACAAGGTGCATTATTAATTGATGGTGCTTGGGTACAAGGACAAGGAACCGCATTTCAAAAAACCAATCCGGTCAGCAATCAGCAAATTTGGGCGGGGCATGAAGCCAGTCAGGCCGATGTTGAACAGGCATGCCATGCCGCACGTCAGGCATTTCCAGCTTGGGCACGCTTAGCACTAGAACAGCGTATCGCCATCATTGAACGTTTTGCGGGCTTATTAGAACAGCATAAAACCCAGTTGGCTGAAGTGATTAGTCAGGAAACCAGCAAACCGCTTTGGGAGACGTTGACCGAAGTACAGTCGATGATCGGTAAAGTGGCGATTTCAATCCTCGCTTATCATCAACGTACAGGATTCAGCGAAACTGAAATGCCCGATGGCGTGGCGTCATTACGTCATCGTCCTCATGGTGTTCTGGCTGTATTTGGTCCCTATAACTTCCCGGGTCATTTGCCAAATGGTCATATTGTTCCTGCATTGATTGCGGGTAATACCGTGGTATTTAAACCAAGTGAACTCACCCCTTGGACGGCTGAAGAAACTGCAAAATTATGGCAGCAAGCAGGTCTGCCAAAGGGTGTATTGAATATCGTGCAAGGTGGACGCAGCACAGGTGAAGCACTCGCTGCGGCTGAGCAGATTGACGGTTTACTGTTCACGGGCAGTGCCAATACCGGTTATCACTTGCATAAACAAATGGCAGGTGCGCCTGAAAAAATCCTGGCGCTGGAAATGGGCGGCAATAATGCCCTGATCATTGATGAAGCAACCGATATTGATGCGGTGGTGAATTTAGCTATCCAGTCTGCTTTCGTTTCTGCGGGGCAACGTTGTACTTGTGCACGCCGCATTATTGTTAAACAGGGTGCCAATGGGGATGCCTTCATACAACGTTTTGTTGAAGTCGCTAAAAACCTGGTGGTTGGGGAATGGAATGCGGAACCACAACCGTTTATGGGCGGTGTCATCTCTGCACATGCCGCAGAACAGATGTTAGCGGCACAAAGCAAGCTCGTTGCTCTAGGTGCAAAAGCATTGTTGGAAATGACGCGTCCACAAGCAGACAGTTCATTGCTTACGGCGGGTATTTTAGATCTTACTCAAGTGACCGATATCCCTGATGATGAATACTTTGGTCCATTGACCACGATTTATCGTTATCACAGCTTTGATGAAGCCTTAAATATTGCCAATAACACCCGCTTTGGTTTGGCCGTAGGTCTGGTGTCACCTGACCGTGATTTATTTGATCGTGTATTGATTGAAGCGCGGGCAGGGATTGTGAACTGGAACAAGCCATTAACAGGTGCATCAAGTGCGGCACCATTTGGTGGGGTGGGCGCATCGGGTAATCACCGTGCCAGTGCCTTCTATGCAGCAGACTATAGTGCATGGCCAATGGCATCACTGGAAAGTGATAGCGTTACTTTACCTTCAAAATTATCACCGGGCATTGTGCTGTAAGTCGGCTTGTATCGGGACACAGGGAGAAAAAAATGTCAGGTTATGAAATTAATTTTGATGGTTTAGTGGGACCGACCCATCATTATGCGGGTTTATCGTATGGTAATGTCGCATCGACTAAAAACCGGAATAATGCATCCAATCCGAAATTGGCTGCAAAGCAAGGCTTGAAGAAAATGAAAGCGCTTGCGGATTTGGGACTCAAGCAAGGCGTGTTTGCCCCACAAGAGCGTCCGCATGTGCCAACGCTACGCCGTTTGGGTTTTACCGGCAGTGATATTGACGTGATTACCCAAGCCATGCGCACTGCGCCAGCATTGTTATCATCGCTCAGTTCAGCATCATCGATGTGGACGGCGAACTCCTGTACGGTGTCGCCATCGGCAGATAGCGCGGATGGTCGCATGCATTTTACTGCGGCAAACCTGAATAATAAGTTCCATCGATCAATTGAGCATCATACGACCACACGTATTCTGCAAGCAATGTTCAACAATGATGTATATTTCGCGCACCATGAAGCATTGCCTGAAGCAGCACTGTTCGGTGATGAAGGTGCAGCCAATCATAACCGCCTCGGTGGTGCTTATGATCAGGCCGGTGTACAGGTCTTTGTTTATGGTCAGCAACAGCTCGGTGGAACCGTTGCACCGCAGAAATTCCCTGCACGTCAAACCCGTGAGGCGAGTGAGGCGATTGCGCGTTTACATCGTTTAGATGCCAAACGTACGGTGTTCATTCAGCAAAACCCGGATGTGATTGATCAGGGCGTATTCCATAACGATGTGATTGCGGTGAGTAATCAACAGGTGTTGTTCCATCATCAGCAGGCCTTTTTAAATCAGGCAGATGCCTTGCATGAAATCCGTGAAAAAATGGCGGGGATCGGGCAAGACTTTATCTCGATTGAAGTGCCGGAAAATCGGGTGAGTGTGGATGATGCAGTATCGACTTACTTGTTCAATAGCCAGATTCTGACCCGTGCAGATGGTGGCATGAGCATTGTGGTACCCGAAGAATCACGTCAGAACAAAGCCGTGTGGGACTATTTGAGTGACATGATTCAAATGGGTACGCCTATTGATGACATCAAGGTATTTGATTTACGTGAAAGTATGCGTAATGGCGGTGGTCCTGCATGTTTACGCTTACGTGTGGCGGTGAATGAGGCGGAACTTGCTGCGGTGAATCCAAACCTGTTTATGAATGATGCATTGTTCAAAACCCTGAATCAGTGGGTCGATCAGTATTATCGTGACGAGTTAACCCAGGACGATTTGGCCGATCCAAATTTATTGATCGAGAGTCGTACTGCACTGGATGAACTCACCAAGATTCTGGGTTTAGGTTCGGTTTATCACTTCCAGAGATAAATATTTAATAACGGCTTTTAAGGATGAAAGTACATGGTTGATCTACTCGCATTGACTTTGGCACAACAGCTACCTGAGCAAAAGCAAGGTGAAACGGCTGGATTTTCATGGCAATGGCTTGGTGAAGGGCTATTGCAATGTACGCCAAAAACGGCTTATCGAAAAACCATCGTACTTTCTGCCGGTATTCATGGCAATGAAACTGCACCGATCGAACTGCTGGCACAGATCATTCAGGATGTGTTTGCCGGTCAGCTGGCTTTGGCGGTTCGTGTGCTTTTCGTATTGGGCAATCCCCCTGCAATCCGACAAGGGGTTCGTTATCTTGAAAATGATATGAATCGCATGTTCTGCGGTGGATATCAGAATTTAATTCAGGATCAGGAAACAGCTCGGGCTGCACAATTGGAGCAAACGGTAGCAGCGTTCTTTGAACAGGATCAGCTTGCTACGCAACGTTATCACTATGATTTGCATACCGCTATTCGCGCTTCGTTATTACCCGTATTTGCCTTATTTCCTTACCAGACACGACCTTATGATGACTTCCTGATTCAAAGCTTGAATGCAGCCAATCTGGATGCTTTGGTCTATCACAATGCGGCTGGAAAAACCTTCACCCATTTCAGCACTGAAGGTTTTCAGGCCGCCAGCAGTACTTTGGAATTAGGCAAGGCCAAGCCGTTTGGTGAAAATGATCTGGCCGAATTTGCCAGTACTGACCAGATGCTGCGTGCTGTACTTGCAGAGCAGCCTTTACCGATCAGACAGAAATCCGCCATTCGCCAATTTAAGGTGGTGGATTCCATTTTAAAGCAAAGTGAAGATTTTCAGCTGAATCTGAGCGCGGATGCACCGAATTTTTCTACCTTCCAGCAAGGTGAAGAGATTGCAACACAGCAAGCCGGGGCCTATATTGCGCATGATCAGCAAGTCTGGATTTTATTCCCGAACCCGAATGTGAAAACAGGGCTTCGGGCTGGGTTGATATTAAAAGAAATCAAATAAGACCTCGCCAGTGCAGTGGCTAGATGCCGTTATGGAATAGTAATACATGGAGTTTGAATATGGATGTTCAGTAGAACAAAACGCCTCAAGCAATATCATCTAGATATTCGTTTTTATGAATCAAAAGCAAGGACAGGTTGTCATAAGAATACAGTTGGAGTGACCGTGTATGAGTAACAATAACGAAAAGACATTTCCATCAGGCCAGGCCCTGAGTGGACAATATGTACCACAGCAGGATGTCGCCAGTTTAGCGGGATCTTCTAGTGCAGAGATTGAAGTCGGCAAACCATTGAAACGTGCCATGACCAAGCGTCATCTGGTGATGATTTCATTGGGTGGTGCAATCGGAACCGGATTATTTTTAGGCTCGGGTGACGTGATTTCTCAGGCAGGTCCCGTGGGCGCGATTTTTTCTTACCTGCTGGGTGGCGTGATTGCTTACATGGTGATGCTGTGTTTGGGCGAATTGGCGGTACAGATGCCGGTTTCAGGTTCGTTTGGTGAGTATGCCAGAACCTATATTGGCCCAGGAACGGGCTATATGATTACCTGGTTGTACTGGCTGACCTGGACGGCAACGCTAGGCACCGAATTTACCGCTGCGGCCTTACTGATGCAGGAGTGGTTTCCGTCTATTTCCATGTGGACGTGGACCTTATTATTTGCAGGGCTGGTATTTACCCTGAATGTCAGCTCTACGCGGCTATTTGCGGAGTCCGAATTCTGGTTATCTTTGGTCAAGGTCTTGACCATTATCTGTTTTATTGGCTTGGGCTTAGCAGCAATTTTTGGCCTGATTTCCTATCATGGGCATGAGTCAGCACCTTTATTTAGTAAATTGACCGAACATGGCTGGTTCCCGAATGGGATTTTCCCGATTTTTGCGACCATGCTGATTGTAAATTTTGCCTTCTCGGGCACGGAACTGATCGGCGTTGCGGCAGGTGAGGCAGAAGAGCCAGCCAAAACCGTACCAAAAGCCATCAATGCGGCCATCTGGCGTTTATTGATTTTCTTTGTCGGGACCATTGTGGTGATCTGTGCATTATTGCCGTATGAAATGGCAGGCTTAAATGCCAACAGCGTCAGCAATAGCCCATTTGTTACGGTCTTTAACTACATCGGCATTCCATATGCAGAAGACATTATCCGCTTTGTGATCATTACTGCGCTTTTATCGGCTGCAAACTCGGGGTTATTTGCAGCTTCACGCATGATGTGGTCATTGTCTGCCAAGAATCAGTTGCCAAAAGTATTTTCAAAACTGACCCGTTCAGGCACACCGATTATTGCGATTATTGTCACCATGTTTGGCGCAATTCCGGGTTTATTGTCAGAACATTTTGCCCCTGAAACGATTTTCAAGAACTTACTGGGTGTTGCTGCTTTTACCATGGTGGTGGTGTGGATTTCGATTTGTGTGTGTCAATTTAACTTCCGCAGACAATGGATCAAATCAGGTAAAACCGTCAAGGACCTGAAGTTTGCTGCACCGTTGTTTCCGTTAACTCCGATTTTGGGCGGTTTATTCTGTGTGATCACCTGTATCAGTATGGTGACGGATCCTTCGATGCAGGTCGGTTTTGTCTGCTGTATCCTGTTCATTATTGCCTGTTATGCCAGCTACAATATTTTTTATAAAAACAAAATCAATTAAGTTATAAGTTTCATCTAAAAATTATATTATCGACGGAGAGCCGCTAGATATTTTCTAGTGCCTCTCCGTTTTTTATGGATCAACGTTTTAAAATGCAGTCAGTCACGCTTCGATCTGCTGATTGGATTTAATAAACAATTTAATTGCTGATATGTTTATATATTGTGTAACAATGATCGCCTGTGGTTGTGATTGTTAAAAGAAAAGGTATAACTGGTATACGTTTAAACACGAAAGAATTTTTACAATGGGCAGGGCATTATGGCGAATAAAAATAATCAGCCCTTAGCAATCGGTCAGCGGGTCAGACTGTCTGAACTGGCAGGTTGTGAAGAATGTGATGCGATTTACCGCAGGGTTGAGCTTTCATCTGGCGAACGGGCTTATTGTACCTGTTGCGGTGCAGAATTGTATCGTAGAGGTCAGTCCTTTTCCGCGCTGCTGGCTTTAGTGATTACGGCATTAATCGTGTTTGTGATTGCCAATAGTTTTCCCATCGTGATTGTGGAGTTGCAAGGCAATATCTCACAAACGACCCTGATCGGGGCGGCATGGACCATGTTTCATATCGATCGGGCGCTGGTCGGGATATTGATCCTGATCACCACCTTTATTGTGCCTTTGGTCGAGCTATTATTGCTGAGTTATGTGCTGTCTTGCATTAATCTATTTCAGCGTCGACCAAAATATTTAACCCCAGCACTCCGAATGCTGTTTTTATTCCGGACCTGGGGCATGGTTGAGGTATTTCTCATCGGGGTGCTCGTCACTTTGGTCAAACTGGTGGGGATGGTGACCGTGATTCCGGGGGTAGCGCTGTGGGCATTTACCTTATTAAGTGTATTGTTGGTCTATATTGCTTCGGTTAAGATCAAGGATCTCTGGGACGAAGTGGATTGGAGTCTTAGATGAATAACAACAACGAAGATGAAATTGGAATGATGGCGCCTCATCTTGCTGCCGCTGATTTAAAGGTTAAAAACTATCTCAGGGCAAAAGATGCTGGCTTGATCCAGTGCCATTGCTGTGGATTACTCAACGCTGCTGCGAATAAAGAGGTGGCACAAGATCATCTGCATTGTTGCAGATGTAACAGTCGCTTGCATGTACGTAAGCCACAAAGTTTAAATCGTACCTTCGCTTTGGTGATCGCAGCTGCTATTTTATATATTCCAGCCAATGTAATGCCGATGACCGTCACAGATTCATTATTGGGCCGTCAGCAAGACACCATTATCAGTGGGGTCATTTACTTTTGGCAAAATGGCGATTATCTGGTGTCTGTGGTCATTTTCATGGCCAGTATCTTTATCCCGATTTTAAAATTACTGATTCTGGTTTTTTTACTGGTTGCCGTTTCTATGCAGTCTTCGGCAAAACTGCATTTTTCACCTGAACATTGCGCATTGCTGTACCGGATTGTTGAGTTTATTGGACGCTGGTCCATGATTGATGTATTTGTAGTGGCATTATTGACTGCCTTGATCCAGATCCAGTCGCTTGCCACCATTCTGGCTGGGCCCGGTGCTGTGGCCTTTGGGGCGGTGGTGGTCTTAACCATGTTTGCTTCCATGAGTTTCGATCCACGGATTATCTGGGATAATTATTTCAAGGCAAATGCGGTGCATGATCCACAGGCTGAGCATTTAAAAACAAGCACGCTTCAACAACTGAAAAGTTAAAACTGTAAAATCCTGTTTTTGACCCATAAAAGAACGATCACTATGTCAGAAAATACACACAATAGCCAAGATTCTGAACAGAACCTGACCGAGTTAACTCAACAGGATCCGGTTCTCGCGGAACCTGAAAAAAAGAAAGGCCGCTGGAGACCTGCGCTGATCTGGCTGGTTCCTTTTATCGCCCTGTTAATCGCGCTTTCACTTGCTGCCAAAGCGGTGCTGGATACTGGCCCAACCATTCAGGTGTCATTTCGTACAGCTGAAGGTTTAGTCGCTGGAAAAACCACGGTGCGCTATAAACAGGTGGATATTGGTCTGGTGCGCCAGATTGATTTGTCTGATGATCGTTCCCATGTCATTGCCAAAATTGAGCTACGCAAAGATGCCAGTAATTTTGCGGCCAAAGATTCACGTTTCTGGGTGGTACGACCGCGTATTGGCACAGGTGGAATTTCCGGCATTGATACCTTGCTTTCGGGTGCCTATATTGGTGTGGATGGCGGCAAGGCTGAAGAAAAGCAGGAAAGTTTTATCGGACTTGAGGTGCCCCCAGTAGTGTCCTCAGATATTCCCGGAAAAGTCTTTTTCTTGAAAGCACAGGATTTAGGTTCGCTGGATATTGGGGTGCCGATTTACTACCGCAGAATTAATGTCGGACAGATTACCGCCTATAAGCTGGCGAATGATGGCAAAAGCGTAGAACTGCAAACATTTATTCAATCACCTTACGATAAGTTCGTGACCACCGATGCACGGTTCTGGCAAGCCAGTGGGGTGGATGTCACCCTGAATGCTTCAGGCTTTAATTTAGACACGCAATCTCTTGCCAGCATTGTGGCGGGCGGTATTGCATTTGGCTATCCAGAGAACTCTACAGGTGCAATTGCGCCGAATCACAGTTATTTTAGTTTGTCGGACTCCCGAAAAGAGGCGATGAAAGAACCGGATGGTAAACCGCGCCCGATTATCATGTATTTTGATCACTCGTTACGTGGCTTAAGTGTTGATGCACCAATTGATTTCATGGGTATTGAAATAGGCAATGTCAAAGCCATCAATGTGGAGTTTGACCAGAATTATACCCAGTTGCGTATGCGCGTGGATGGGGTGATTTATCCATCACGTTTGGCACATGGTAAAGAACTTGATCCGGATGGTGAAATTTTCAGGAAATTCATTGCAAAAGGTTGGCGTGCTCAAATGCGTACAGGCAATCTGTTAACGGGCCAAAACTATATTGCGTTTGATAAATTTCCAAAAGCCAAGCCTGCTGCTTTGATCATGCGTCCAGATGGACGGGCCGAAGTGCCCACCACTGCGACAGAGCTGAGTGGATTACAGGCACAAGTGTCACAGATTGCCGATAAGGTGAGTAAGTTCCCGCTTGAAGAGATTGGCCAGGATGTGCGTAAAACCTTAAACAATATGAATACCACCATTGAATCAACTGACAAACTGGTAAAACAGCTGGATGGTAAAGTGGCCCCTGGTTTACAGGCCACCCTGAATGATGTGCGTAAAACCATGCAATCCAGTGAGTCGATCCTATCCAGTGATGCACCAATGCAGCAGGACGTACGTAAGGCATTGCAGCAAATGACCAGAGCAGCTGCCTCCTTGCAATTAATGGCTGATTATATTGAACAACATCCTGAATCGCTGATTCGCGGGAAAAAAGCAGAGAGCAATAAATAATGATGACACTATCTAAACAAGCATTCACTGCTCAAAAGATGATACGTGGTACGGGCATCGTTGCTGCGACTTTATTGATTGCTGCATGTTCTGGATCACCTACGCCGAATTATTATACCTTGGCCAATAAAGTCACGCCTTTACCGAGCTCCAGAGTGAAGGTGATTGAAGTCTTGCCTGTAGGCTTACCGGATCGAATCAATCGCGCACCGCTGGTGATACAGGAAATTAATGGCCGTTCAAATATTCTGGATAATGAGCGCTGGACCTCAACCTTAGGGGCAGAGCTCAGAGACAATTTATCGGCAGGCTTACAGCAAAAGCTTGGTGCTGTGGATCGCTATAACAGCGGCATGATTGGGGGAAAGGTATCTTATCGTGTGGCAACCGACTTTTCCCATTTTGATATTGTGAATACTACTTCTGCCAATACCAAGAATGTTGAAGTTTCGGTGGCATGGATTATTAAACGTAACGATCCGAATATCACCATCGATCAAAATTCTACCCAGAATCAGCAGTTGGCTTGCCGCATGACATTCAGCCAGCCTGTCAGCGCCAGCAATAACCAGATTGCACCCATTGTAAGCACGGCAAGTACGTCACTGGGGCGTGTGATTGATGCCATGGCTGTTTCGATTGCGGCATTGGACAGCAAAGCGCCCGTCAGCGTAGCAGGGGCGGTGTGTTCTTAAACTATCTGCGAAAATGCATCCAGATGGCAGTGATCTAAGAAAGATGCTTGCTGCTCAAGCGCATCCATAATTTTACAGGAGGCTGGGTATTATTTTATACAATACCCATCTGAGCGCTGAGGCAGGGTTAAGATCTCTGTTTCTGATAATAAAGGCATCAGACAATATGTGCGCTGGTGCCTTTTCTATGACTTTTTCGCGTAGACGGCGGTAATGGTTTAATGCGCGGTCGAGGCTGGTTTTGATTTAAAACAGACCAGGCATGCAACAATAAAAGTCAATAACACGAATGAGGCTCCGAATCGGCTTAAATCCAGACCGCCGTGGTTCAGCGGCTTATCGAGAAAATCACCCAACACAGCGCCGAGAGGTCGGGTTAAAACAAAAGCTGACCAGAACAGGAAGGTTTTGGAAATTTTAGTCCAGTAATAGCCACCCACCAACAGTAACAGTAATGAACCGAAGATCAGTGCTGCCGCTGTATAACCGAGACCTTCGGTATCAGCTGTCCAGTCACCAAGCGCTGTCCCTAGCGTTTGAGAGAACATAATGGTGACCCAGTAAAAGGCCTCGGTCTTTGCGGACTGAACACTGTTTACTGCAATATTTCCACAACGCCAGTACCAGACAGCGAGCGTGCTGATTAATAAGGTGAACAGGATGAGACTTCCACCAAGATAACCGATACCTAAGGAGCGATCGACAAAATCGGCAATCGTGGTCCCTAGGGTTGTGGTTGAAATAATGGTTGCCCAATATAACCACGGTTTATATTGTTTCGCTTTTATCTGCAATGAAACAAGCGCAATAAAAATAACAGTGAAAATACATGAGCTGAGGATATAACCTAAATTCATCGACATCGACAGTGCATCGCCAGCCGTTTCTCCAAGCGTCGTTGCTGCAATTTTTACAATCCAGAAGAGCAGCGTCAGCTCAGGTGCTTTACTGAGCGTTTCAGATATCATCTTTGGATTATTCATAAGGTATTCCAAATTGTATTTAGATAAAATTTAAGCGTCCTTTATTAATAAAGGCTTAAATAAAATTTATGATTTACTTATGCATTCATAGAAAAAATTAATTTTGTTTTAAGCTACTTTTTTTATTGTGCCGCTATCAAATCATCATGGATCGATTGGCAATGTCAATTGAAGATGTCAATATTGCTTTGTTTCAGTGGATTAATGCAGCTGCGACTCAAAATTCATTTTTGGATAAAATTGCTATATTTGCTTCGCATAATCTGATTGGCGGTTTATTCGGATTTCTGATTGTTTCTGTCGTGTTTAAGGATAAAAAGTACAGAACGCAATTTATAAAGACCTTAATGTTCATATTGGTCGCCTTGCTATTTAGCCAAGTGATCCATGCTTTGTATTATCACCCTCGTCCCTTTGCGATGGGGCTAGGACATACGCTGGTCGGGCATGGTTCAACTTCATCGTTCCCGAGTATGCACACACTTACCGTGGCGATGATTGCCTTTTCTTATCTGTTGTCTGGCTTTAGAAAAATTGCAACTGTCGGGTTATTCCTGGGGGCTATTGTGGGCTGGTCCAGAGTGTATGTCGGAGTGCATTTTCCTTTTGATATCGCCGCTTCATTTATTTTCGCCTTTATAATCGTTTCTGTTACTGATTATATTTATGAGCTATGCAAAGTAAAATTGAGCAGAATCGTATCTATTCCGGTATTTGGTGAAAATATACTTTAAATCATATGATTAAAGACTTATGGTAATTTTGGTTTGAAACAGAGACAGATAGGCATGTAGATAATCTGTCTGGATATGTTAATCACTATGAATCACCTGTTCGCGCTGTTAATTGACCCTCAGCAATCAGTTGATCTGCCATTTCCTTGGTTTTCTTTAAACCTGGCATACGATATTCGGTATGACCATAATCCTGAATTGATTTCCAGCGACCGCCCCAGGTCAGGCCAACCGATTCGGCAACCTGGCCATAGAGTTGATAACCCCGCATGGCCCACGGGTCCCGTTCACTAATCACCACTTTACCATTGCGTTTAAAGGCCACATCCGCAGCCAGACCAAACTGATGGTAACTTTGATAGCCTTTTGCACGCGTGGTATTCGGGTTGCCTGCCAGCATGTTTTGACGATTCGGACTACGATAACCTTCGAGTAAGACCAGCTCATAGCCATGCTGTTCTTTCATGATTTTAAAGACCATGAGTAAACGCTGTTTATAACGTGGATTAATTTTATCCCATTTACGATCCACCATTGATGAATCCAGACTGCCATGAGAATGAGTCAGCGGCACTTCAATTTGTGAAGCGTCGATACTCGGATCAGCCGTATGTTGAGCCTGATAGGCCTGTTCTAAACGGGTAGCCTCTACAATCGCATCTTGAATCAGGGTCTCGTCCACATCTGGTGGAGGGCTCAGCATTTCGCCATTCAGGAGCGCATAGACCTGGGGATCGGTTTCCTTTAAATATTCAGCTTCAATCCGTGTGGAACTGATCGGACGGGTAAACGCAAAAATCAGAATACTGGCAAATAAAAAGAAACCTGCGATCAGGATCCACCATTGTTGCAAATGCCAATGTGACTGTAATTTTTCCGGAGAGGCTGCCTGATGCATATGCTCTGCAAATTGCATGGCATTGGCGATTTTCTTTTTCCCGCTTGGGAGTAGCGATTGTAAAAGCTGCGTACATTTGTAACGCAGCTCATAGGACATCAGTAAAGTCAGCCCAATTGCAACCCCGACAAAGCAGAGAAAAATAAACCAGATCATCTGTTATTTGAGTTCATTGACAGCAAAAGGCTTCTGGGTGACTTTAATCTGCACGGTGGCATCAGGTGCTTCGGCTTCAGGTTCTTTTACTGGAGCAGCTTTCGCGGGTTGAGCAGCGGGTTTAACCACTTTGGCTGGTACTGCTTCACTTTTTGCAACGGGTGCTTTTGCTGGAGCTGCCGGTTGAGCTGCTCTGACATGCGGTTCATTGGCAAAAGGTGAGGCATGTTGCGCTGTTTGGGCCGGTGCAGCCGCTGGTGGTGGCGTGCGCTGGAAGAACTTGTTCAGGTCATTGCTGCCTGGCTGGGTAAAGTTACTGTCTTCTTCTGACTCAGTCGATTCATATTGAACAGGAGCAGCGGCTTCAGTTACCTGAGTGGTCTGTTTGGCGCCAGGAAGTACTGTGGTATTTTCTTCTACAACCTGAGTCGGTTCGACATATTCACTGGATGATCCTGTTCCGGTGGACAACATGAAGAAAAACAATGTAGTTAAAATAATCCCCGAAATAAATCCGATCAGTAAATAGATCACAGGAGATAACGTTTTTTTCTTATTTGTCTGTAAGATGCGTAAAGAGGTAGTTCTTTCCTGACTCATACTTCAATCAACTAAGGCAAATGGATAGTAATATGTGCTTCTTCCGCTGGCGCTGAAATCACATTTTGATAAGGTGTTAAAGCATTATGATTTTGTTTATTCAGCATAAACTTTAACCCTGCAAAGGCGAGTGCTGCGAATAACAATAAGAAAATCAAGATCCAGAAAAATGGCAGTTCATGATGAATAATATGCTTGATCTGGTCGGGAATCGCAGCAAACGGAGAGAACGCGGCTTTCTTACCTTTGAGATAATCAATTTCATCACCGACACGTGCCACCAGATGATTGAGGCTTTCCACCGATTCGAGACGATATTTACCTTGGAAACCTAGCAATAAGCAGTAATGAAACACTTCAAGCGAGGCCAGACGTTCTTTACCGCGGCTACGGAGCTGTTCCAGAATCTCAAAAAAGCGATAACCGGCCAACTGAGAGCCAAATAAGCTCAACTGTAGCGGGCTGATCAGCCAGCTATTTTGCAAGTTAAAGTAAGCTGCATCCTGTTGCGTGGCAATGGTTTCATCAATCAAGGCACAAAATGCGTATTTCGCGTCATGAATATCCTCTGCAGAAAATTGCAAACGCTTCGCCTGTTGCTCAAAACGGTTGAGTAAATCCAGAATTTTTTCACGAAAATCGCTTGGATTGGAAGGGATATAACGGTTACGAAGCAAGAACACCAAATAAAATCCATCGTGTAACAGATCGATCAGATTTGTTGCTTGGGCCTTATTTTGTGGCTGGTCAGTGCTAGGTAAGCCTGAACCGATTTTGCCATCATCAAATAAAGAAGGAATACCCGCTGGATGTTGAGTCATTGTGATTCTCTTAACTATTCATTACAGCAATGAGTTCAATACTAATATCTTGGAAACCGGCTGGTACATAGACACAGATGGATTCTGACTCAAGCATACGTTGATAGAGTTCATGATGCGGTTCAATTTCAAAGTAAC
This sequence comes from Acinetobacter sp. WC-323, assembly GCF_000314615.1. Lineage (NCBI taxonomy): Bacteria > Pseudomonadati > Pseudomonadota > Gammaproteobacteria > Moraxellales > Moraxellaceae > Acinetobacter > Acinetobacter sp. WC-323. The sequence goes on along the minus strand of NZ_AMZS01000060.1, from coordinate 238,538 downwards.
TCACACCTGAACGCACTGGAATTGCGGTTGGGACTTGCATCAAATGATGCAGTGGAACTGCAGGCAGGGCGGCAATCACACGTTGCTCAACGTCAATGGTACTGCCCACTTTAAAGCGTAACGGCACGATCTGGATCAGTTCATGGGTTTGCATCATACTGCTCGAAACCGCAATATAAAGACGTGTATCACGGGTAATCTTGTCAGACTCAAGGCTGCCGACCCAGTAGGATGGACGTGTTTCTTTCAAGGCAATACTGAAATAACGGCTTGAAATAATGGTATCTAGTAAATCTCTCAGAATAACATCGAGTTGCTGGAAACTGTCCTGCAGCTGATGATGCTTGTAATGCGGTAAATGGTCGACATCATAAGCGGTTGAGAAGGTTAGCAGGGAACCGGTCAAACGCAATAATTCAGAGAATAAACGTTCTGGATGAATTTGCGGATAATGCAGTAAATGATTCAATCCTGCATAAGCAGTATTCAGGGCATTGATCAACCAGAATGAAACAATATCGCCGGAACGGAACTCGATCAGTTTCTGTTCATTTTCACGGTTGTTGCTTTGAATGGTTTTAATCTTGGCCTTAATTACATTCAAGGTACGTTTTAAGTTATTGATTAAAGACTCTGACGCAGCCACATGTAAAATCGGTGGAATGAACTTGGCATCTAGCTCGAAAGTCCCCGAGCTTTGGCGTTTTAATCGTCCTACCGCCAGATACAGGAAGCCATCCAGATTCTGGGTCGGTTGAATATGCGGATCAAGCAGTTTGAATTCAGCACGACGACGCAACAAACTCAGCTCAGCAGGGCTGGCGTCGGTAAACAGGTCATGGGTTTCTGACAGATAGTTATGATAACGGCTCGACAGCGAGCGGGTTTCATCGGCAATATTTTTCTTGTTCGCCTGTAAAATAGGCAGGGCAAGGTAAACAATCATTTCACCTTGCAGATTTAAATCGTCCAGCAACAAGGGTTCTGGTAACAGATCCTGTGCAGGTGCATGGTAGATTTCACCATCCTGCCAGATGATCTCAGCCTCTTCTAAAGCCAGAATATGGGTTGAAAGCTGTACTTCATCAAATTTGAGCTTCTGGACGCCATACGCATGCGGAATTAACGCCCGAACCGTATGGTTCAAGCGTTGCTCGTGGTAGGTGTCCTGAATCTGGAAATGCTGAGGACGTAAAAACAGGCCCTCACCCCAAAGAATTTTCTCTGCTTTAAACATATCGATTTACCAACAATTATTCGTATTCATTCTTTGGTTGCACACCGAGCGTATCTTGCAGCATTTGTAACGGATGCTCATCTTTAATCACTTGGGTTAACCATTCATGTAGTGGCATTTGGCTCCACTTAATGGTTTTTTGCAACATATAGCTCACGGGACTATGCGGTTCATTTTTTTGAAAATAAGTCGCGATTTCCTGTAAAACGCGCATCGCTTGCTCACGATTTTCAACATGCGATTGAACTTGTGGCTGAAAGGTCGGTTGCGCTTGAGCTACAGTTGGCTGAGCGGTCAGATTTTGTGGTGTCGTGGTCATAGCGGTTTCACTGTCAGTCGCCACGGTTTGAGTTACTTGCTCAAACTGTTCTGTTTTATAAATTTTCTTCAGACTAATATGAATATGATCGAGGCTAGAGTCAATTGCGGCAAAGCTTGGTGAATCCAGACCAAGTAAACCATCCAGCACATTTTTCAGGGTCGACCACTGTTGGAAAATCTCACTGAAATGTTGATAATTCTGGCGTTGGAAAGCTTTATCTGTATTCATTAAAGCCTGCTCAAACTGCTCTAGCTCACTGGTACTGCCCGCACTTTCATAGTCATCACTCTGTTTACGACGAATATTTTCATGATAAAGAAAATTATCATAGTCGAGTAAATGATAAAAAGGAGCGTGATTGATCAGTGGGACTTTTTTAATCAGTAGGGGTAACTGGTTAATTAAACCCTGTAATAATCCAATCCGTTGATCCAGATCATCATCTTCCACTTCTGGATGCAGTGTCAGCCAGTATTGTTCAAGCAAGCGATGACTGAGCTCAAGGCTTTTGGCAATCCCTTCGAAGCCATAGAGATTGGCCCAGGCTTCAGACAGCCAGGTGAGGATACGGATATCTTTACTTTTGGTTTGCAGTAGATCAATTGATGTGGCTGCAACAAAGTCCCAATCGGCCTGTTTCGGTTCTGTGACCCAATCGCCTTGATCAAGCAGCAGATCATCTTGAGTCCGGGCTTTTTTAATGGCATGGAACTCATTTGAAAAAGAGTAATCTTCACCGCAAGGCGACTGCTCATTAATCGGGTTCAGTAATGGGTTAATATCCATATGTATCACAGTGTTGGCTCAATCTTAAAGTTCAGCTTTCGCTTTTTTGCTGGTACGCTTTTTCGTGGTTTTGGCAACAGGATCAAGTTGATAGATGATTTCATCATCTTTGGTATCAATGTTGATCAGTTTCGGCAATTTATGCTCAGCTAAAGCCACCAGAATTTCTGTCGCAAGTGCTGGTAAAACGGTCGAGTTTAAAATGTTATCTACATTGCGCGCGCCGCTATCAACTTCGGTACAACGACTTAAAATCAGGTCAATCAAATCGTCTGAATATTGCACCTGAGTTGCATATTGTTTTTCAATACGTGCAACAATCTTCCCAAGCTTATGTTTAATGATACGAACCAGTAAATCATCATGTAAAGGGAAGTAAGGCACAATGCGCATGCGACCAATAAATGCGGGCTTGAACTGTTTATACAAGCTTGGCTTTAAATGCTCGATCAGGTCATCCGCATCCGGCCATTCTTCCACAGGTTGATTTAAGCAGGCCTGCATGATGGCGCTAGAACCCGTATTCGAGGTCAGGATAATGGTAGTGTTTTTGAAATCGATGACACGACCCTCACCATCTTCCAGGGTACCTTTGTCGAAGACCTGATAAAACAGTTCCTGAACGTCGCTATGCGCTTTTTCAATTTCGTCCAGAAGCACAACACTATAAGGGTTACGACGTACCGCTTCAGTTAAAACACCGCCTTGGCCATAACCGACATAACCCGGAGGCGCACCTTTTAAGGATGAAACCGTATGGGCTTCCTGATATTCAGACATGAGCCTGTATTTTTTGACGCTTTACTCAAACCGACAACACAACAATATGTTATTTCTGCCAGAACCTAGTGTGAGCGAACTGTGATAGAGCAACTTTTACCGTATTATGAAAAACAACTACAAGAATTCGGTCAACAGTCCAGAGAGTTCGCGCAGAAGTATCCCAAAATTGCGCAGCGCCTTTCCTTAAATCAGGAACAGATTGATGACCCGCATATAGAACGGTTAATTCAGGCTTTTTCCCTGATCGCTGCACGTATTGATAAAAAACTAGAAGACAGTTACGACGTATTTACCCATTCATTGTTTGAGGTGATGTTTCCTCAATATTTACGTCATTTCCCTGCCTGTACAGTGGTCAGCTTTGAAGATATTAATAAACTGAAACAGCTCACCGCAGCACATGTCATTCCACAAAAAACAGCCTTGAAATCGCGTAGCTTTAAGGGCGTGCAATGCGAGTTTAATACCACCAATGAAGTTCGTTTATTGCCGATTTCATTGACGCAGCTTGAGTTTCAAACCTCACCCAGTATCCATATGCATTTGAACCAGAATGCGACTTTAAGCCTGAAATTTGAAATTTTTAATGAGGCACAAAAGTGGATCCTGGATGAGAAACTGCCGATTTATCTGGATGCGATTTCAAACTTTCCATTACAGGTGTTGGACAGTATTTTCCGTAAAGATACCGGCTTTGCGCTCCGTGTCGGGCCGCGCGTGCTAGAAATCAGCAATCCGTTTGAAGTGATGGGGTTTACCGAGCAGGAAAGCCTGTTACCGATTGATCAGCATACCCATCATGCTTATCGTTTATTGATGGAATATTTCTGTTTTCCTGAAAAATTTAACTATCTCAATCTGGATTTAAGCCGCTTAAAAGGCTTGCTGGGTCAGCAGAATCAGTTTGAAATCCTGATCCATCTCAAGCTCAATTTAAACGATCAGGCGGTGGTACGGAATTATTCCGAGCTGAATGTCGCAAACTTTAAGTTGTTTACGACTCCCGCAATCAATCTGTTTGAAAAACAGGCTGAGCCACAAAAAATTTCACATACCCAATTACAATATCCACTCATCACCGATGCGCATCATCCTGAGCTTTATCAGGTCTATTCGGTGATTGAAATGAACATGGTGCGGGAAAAAACCAATCAGGAACAGACCCATCTGCCGGTATTGCCATTTTTTGCAATGAGTCATTATCATAATGATAAAGTACAGTTCTTTTATTCGCTGAATTATGTACCCGCACAAAATAAAACCACGCAAATGGGCTATTCAATCGTTTCAAAACATTTGAAACCTTATGAAATTAAATCGGATTTTATTAGTACCCGCTTACTCTGCTCAAATGGCGACTTGCCGCATGAAGCATTAAGTCAAAGTAATAATATCCTGAACCTGAATGACAGCAGCCTGGCACGACGTGCATTAATTTTAAAACGTCCGACGTCGCCTTTCTATTTTGATAAGAATAAAAATGAGCAGTGGCGGATTATTTCTCATCTTTCATTGAATACGCTGGCCTTGATGAAAGGGGACGCCTTGAGTCATGTGAAAGAGCTGTTGGCCTTATATAATTTGCCGCACTCAAAAGAAAATATTTTACTGATTGATGCACTCAAGCAACTGAGCTTTTCAACCACCAATAAACTGGTTAATTCCAAGCCTTTCCCGATGTTCATTCGAGGGGTGAAAGCTGAGCTTGCAGTCAACAAGAGTGTGTTTAGAGGGCATAGTTTATATATTTTCAGTCAGCTGCTCAGCCATGTGTTTAATCTGAAAGTTCAGATTAACAGTTTTGTCGATGTGGTTGTAAAAGACAGTCTTAATCAGCAGGAGATATACCAATGCGTGCAGAACGTTGGTGGCAAGACTCTTCTGTAGTCGACCAGCTTTTTAAAAAAGCCGGCTCATTTGAGTTTATTCAGTCGACACGGTTATTACGGCATTTACCTGCACCATCCCGTCAGCAGGACTGGTCAGATGATTTCAAATTTGGAACCTCATTTAGTTTAAGTTTCCCTGCAACCGAAATTGAGGAACTGAGTTATCAAGATCAGCGGATTCATTTGACCAATCTGGTGGTCGGTTTAACCGGTACCCAAGGTGCACTGCCTTATACCTATACCAATAAACTCAAGCAGAGTTCACGCCAGCAACGTCTCGAAATCAAAGCCTTTCTGGGATTGTTTAACCATAAACTCACGACTAAATATGTCGATGCCAGTATTGCCTATAATTTACCAGTACGTTATGAGATTGAACAAAAGAATCACTATCTCGATATTTTACATGCCTTAAATGGTTATATTCGCTCCCAGCATCAGCAGCACGATCTGGATGAATATTTTGCCGAATTTTCTGGTTTGATGCAGGGACAGAATAATACTGCCCATGCCTTGAAAACCATCTTAGGACGGGTGTTTGATACGCAGGTACAGATTCAGGAGTTTGTTAAAGAGAAATTCCAGTTGGGCGATGAACAGAAAACCACTTTGGGCGGCAGTCACCCAAGTTTACTGGGCATTAATACCTTCTGCGGGGATACCGTTGAGCAGATTGACGGAAAAATAGAAATTCAAATTGGCCCATTAAACCGTGAACAGTATCTGGCTTTTTTACCGAATCAGCCGCTGAATAAAAAATTAAAAGATCTGATCCAGACCTGGTGCAGTCCGACGCTATTTATTGATGTGCGCTTGATTCTCGACAAAAATGAAATTCGCCCGATTTCGCTGGATTCATCGCATGCAATGGGCTTGGGACAAGGTGCATTTTTAATGCCGTCAGAACAATTACAACATAACAGTGAAACGCGTTATGCACTTTTAGGAGCCGCATAATGATCAAGAAAATCCTGGCAACGTTAATCACCTGTTTTATTCTGGTGGCACTGATTGTGATCTTCTATTGGAGAGATACGCAATATTTACCTGAATCTGCAGACCTGATTAATTACTTCCTGATTCTGCCTGTTGTCATTACCTTTATTTTACTTTCGCCCTGGCTCATCTATAAGGGCTATCAAAAATATAAAGAGAGAAAAGAACAGGCTTTGGCCGCTGAGCAAAATAATAATCAGGCAGAAGATGAGCAAGCGCCGATTGCTCAGGCAAGTAAATGGTTGAATGTCAATCTGTACTCTGCTGCGGTCTATAATGCATTGGGTGAAAATGATGCCATCCTGACAGGGATTAAAGAGTTTGCCAGCCCGAAACTGGATCCGCATTTATTGAGCTTTCAGGGATTACCGATTTTATCCTATCGTATTGAGGAGCTGGATCAGCAGTTGGGCCCGGATGACGAGGATGAGTCACAGTTTTTAGCTATTCGACAGCAACGCATCATGGCATTGATTCGACATCAGATCGAACAGCACCATGATGTACTCGTTTCCATCTCAGAGCATTTAAAACGTTCCAGCCTGTTTTACGAAAGTCAGAACCTGCATGAATACCGGATGCATCCTGCATGGATTGATCCTGGATTTTCCGGGGAAGAACAAAGTGAAGAGCTGCCGATCGAGCAGGTCTACCGTTTAGATAAGTTAAATTTACATATTTTGCTGTCTGAGGATGTGGTACATACCTGGAATGACCAAAGTAGTAATGAAATGCTGCAGCGCATTTTTTATGATTTGGGCATCATTCCACAAAAATTCCATATTGAATATCATTTTATCAGTGCTGCATCGACAGAGCAGCAGATGGTCGAGTTAGTGGAGCGCATCCAGAAACAGGCGCATGAAATTTCCTTGATTATTGCTGCAGACTCAGAAATTGATCAGGAAATCGTGGATGAAAAGGTGTGGGGAATGAGCGCCTATACACCTGCCGAGTTTGTCGGTAGCAGTTGTCTGGCGCATCCCGAAGTGCAGCTGATGCAACAACAGCCTTTAAAAAGCTTGAAGCTGGTCGCTCATCAAAATAATTTAGATCAAATATTCAAAGAGCTAGAAATACATGATTTACCACAATATCAAGATGAACAACCTTTTGTACTGGTGGTCGAGGATGCGACCGATATCAAGGCAGTCAAAAAGCTGGAACAATTTTTTGCACAAAGCCCGGTAGAGCAGCATCACTACCTGTATTGTAAACCAGCTGCTGGACATACCCAGAACGTGGCAAAAGTTTTTGGATTGATGTTGGGGGCACACCTTCCAGATCAACAGGTTGCCTTTGTTTATGGACAAAATTTAAAAGCATTTATTCAAACTTTCCCAGAGATCTCACCGGATCAGGAAAGTGTAGCAATTGCTAATTGATTAACTTTATTAAGAATTTGAGAACTCAATGTATACCATTTTAGGTTATCTGTGGCAGTACATCACTAATCCTAAGGCAATCATTGCTTTGTCCTTGTTTGTGGCGCTTATTTCTTCATATTCGTCCATTCCGCGTCATATCTTCTGGGCGTTGGCAGCGACTTATGCGTTGGGCCTGATTGTGTATGGCATTTACTGGTTAATCCAGCGTAAACGCCATGCTGAACAGGGTGAAGAACTGGCCAATGCGATCGAGCAGGACAGCAAGGCTGAGTACGGACAACAAAAAGATAAAGCCGAATTACAGTTAATCCAGCAACAGATGAAAGAGTCGATCCAGTTGATTCGCAAATCCAAACTGGGCGATAAAAAGGGTAATGCGGCTTTATACGAATTGCCTTGGTATATGGTGATTGGTAACCCGGCTGCAGGTAAGAGTTCGGCGATTTATAATTCCGGATTAAAGTTCCCATTTGAAGAAACCCATCAAAAGATGGTCTCTGCGGGTTTGAGTGGTACACGTAACTGTGACTGGTTCTTTTCTACCGAAGGGATCTTGCTGGATACCGCAGGCCGTTATTCGGTGTACTCGGAAGATCATTCTGAATGGTTGGGTTTCCTCAATATCCTGAAGAAAAACCGTTCTAAAGCTCCGGTGAATGGTCTGATTGTGATTGTCAGTATTGCTGAACTGATCAGCCAGAGTCCTGAAAACTCCTTGAAGCTGGCCAAGAATTTACGTGCCCGTATTCAGGATTTAACCGAGCGACTTGAAGTAGTCGTGCCGGTTTATCTGGTGTTCTCGAAAATGGACCTGATTGCGGGCTTTACCGAGTTCTTCGATTGTTATGAGTCGCAAGAATACAATCAGGCTTGGGGCGCAACCTTGCCTTACGAGCAGAACTCATCCCAGAATGCGGTTGAATTATTCGAAAAACATTACACGATTCTGTATGACGGTTTAAAGAGTGTAAGCACGACCCATTTGAGCCGCCGTCATTCGCAAAATATTTCTCCAAGTGTGATGACCTTCCCGCTGGAATTCAAAACCCTGAAACCGGCATTAAAAAGCTTTATTGGCACTTTGTTTGAAGATAATCCATATCAGTTCCAGCCGGTATTCCGTGGTTTTTATTTTACCAGTGCTTTGCAGGAAGGCATTATTGAAAGTCCAATGACGGAAAATATTGCACAAGAGTTCCAGCTTCAGCAGGTTCCTCTCAATGGTCAGGATGGTCCGAGTCCATCACTTGCACCGAATCACGGCTATTTCTTGCAAGGCCTGTTTTCAAATGTAATTTTACGTGATAAGGATCTGGTAAAGCAGCATATCAATCCTGCGAAAAAGCGTCAGCGCTATATTGGATTCATTGCAGCATTGGTCGGTGTTTCACTGGTCTTGGGCGTATGGGTCTGGTCATATCGCAATAACCAGCAACTGATTGCCGATGTGCAGGCAGATCTGGATAAAGTGGTGCATCTGGAAAAAGCTTCTGGACAACAGCTTTCCACCCAGCTTGAAGCTTTACTGATCTTGCAGGAACGCTTGCAACAACTGGATGAGTTCAATGACCATCGTCCACTCAAATTCAGCTTTGGTTTGTACCAAGGCAATCAGTTACGTGAGAGCTTAAAAGCAGAATACTTAAAAGGGATCAAGCAGATTGTTCTGACTCCGACCCAACAGAATATTGCTCAGTATTTGCAACGTGTAAAAAATAATGAAGCAACTCTGAAAGCCAACCATGTCAATGTGGAAATCAAACAGGTTGCCAAGACTCAACAATATCTGGAGCCTTCGGATACCAATCCACAAGATGCTTATAATGCATTAAAAGCCTACTTGATGATGAGCAATCCAGAATATATGGATAGCAGTCATTTAAGTGATCAGGTGTCGCGTTTCTGGCGTTCTTGGCTAGATGCCAACCGTGGCCAGATGCCACGTGGTGAAATGATTCAGGATGCGGAAAAAATTCTTTCTTATGCCATGACTTTGGCCAATCAGGAAGGCTTCCCGATCCTTGAAACAGATGCGCAAGTGGTTGATCAAACCCGTCAGGTACTCCTGTCAGTCATTCGTGGTATGCCAGCGCGTGATCGTGTCTATAACGAAATCAAGATGCGTGCAGCGGTACGTTTCCCGGCGGTGACCGTTGCACAGATTGTGGGTGAGCAAAACCGTTCAATTGTGCTGGGCAGCTATGCATTACCAGGCGTATTTACGCAAAAAGCCTGGGATGAATATGTCGAAAAAGCGATTGATGAAGCGGCGAATAAACCAACAGACAGTAAAGACTGGGTGTTGAATAGCCGTCAATCTGATGACTTGACCTTCTCGGGTAGCCCTGAGCAGATTCGCAAGCAACTGGTGGCCTTGTATAAACAGGAATATGTGACGGAATGGAAAAAGTTCCTGAGCGGTATTTATTATGCTAAAGCCGATCAGTTTAGCCAGCAGGTCAAGACCATTGATATCTTGGGTGAACCTCAAAACTCACCGATTCGTACCCTGTTACAACGGATCGCAATCGAGACCAACTGGGATAACCCGATTGTCCAAGCTGAGCTTGCTGTCCCTGAAAAAGGCTTTGTGGCCTGGTTCAAGCGTAAAGTCTTGAATAATTCGGATGATAGAGCAGCGGCTCAAGCTATGGACCGTGCGCAAGGTGCAATTTCTCAAGAGTACCAGATGTTCTATCAATTGGTGCGTAAGCGTGATGATTTGCAGGACAAATCGCTATTTGATGAGTACATGAATAATCTTGCGCAAGTCCGCAGCAAGTTCAATGATCTGAAAACCGCAGGCGAGATTGGTCCAAGTGCGATGGCTTTAGTGAAACAGACCATCAATGACCAAACCTCGGTTTTCAACATCACTCAGAAATATGTGGATGAGAAAATGATGGTAGGTCTGAAGGATACTGACCAGCAGTTATTGCAAAAGCTGTTGATGGGACCGTTGACTCAATCATTTGCCAGCTTGATTGCACCGACACAAGATGAGTTAAACAAATTGTGGGGTATTCAGGCCTATCAACCATTCAAAACCAATTTAAGCCAGAAGTATCCATTTAACTCAAGTGTGACTTTACAGGCAACCAGTAATGAAATTGGTCAGATCTTTGGTGAAACAGGTAGCATTGCACGCTTTGTCAAAGAAGCCTTAGACCCATTTGTGATTCGCCGTGGCTATGTGTTGACTTCTAAAACCTGGAAAGATCTGGGCATTAGCCTGAACCCGCAATTTGTGATGGCGTTCCAGCAATATGTGGCGCCAATCAATGGCATGGCGACCGGTAGTCTGGATCAGCCAGCTGCTGCACCTGTGTCAAATCAGTCGAACTTCCAGTTCTATCCATTACCGAATCCACAGTACTTGTCGTACACCATTGATATCGATGGTCAGCGGATGGTGTTTGAAAATGGCATTCAACAATGGGTGAACTTCGTCTGGCCGAATCAGGGGGCAATTCCAGGTGCGCGTATTACTGCTGTCGATCTTGAGGGCAAGACCCATACCATTTTCGAAGAGCCGGGTGAATATGGCATTAACCGTTTGATCGATGCGGCACAGCGTAAAGAGCAAAACGGTAGCTTCGAAATGACCTGGACCAGCAAAGCTGAACCATCATTAACCTTAAAAGTGAACTTCCGTCTGATTAGCGGTAATAGCTCAGGCAATATCGGTTCGAGCCGTGGTTATGCAGGCTTGCAACTGGTTGATAAAGTGGTGACAGAGAAAGCAGTACGTGTGGTTTCTGCGCAAGCAACCCCTGCGGGTGCTGCACCGAAGCCACAACCGGCTGCACCTGCTCAGCCAGGAGTAACACCGTAATGTTAAGGACAATCACGGAACATCAGGAGGGGCTGGGATGCAACAAGTGAAGACCACACCTTTGTATTACGGAAAGACACCCGCACGGGGTGACTTTCTGAAGTCCAAAGGGCAATATGCGTTGATTCAGGTGCTTGATCAATGGATCACGGAAGCACTTGAACATGCCATGCGAGCGCCTGACTTCAAACAACGTTATGAGTCTTTACCAGCGCTGGATTTCTTTATCGCCAATCCTGCTGAACCGATGTTTCTGGCAGCCAACCTGATCGCCAGTCAGGATAGCTCAGGGCGAGCATTTCCAATGGTATTAAGCCAACTGCTGGAAGTCGAACAACCTTATCAGAATCTGTTGCTGGCGCCGTATTATTACAAGTCGGTACTGGTTGATCTGTTCCAGCGTAATCGGGTACTTCGTAGTATCCGTGATACCAATATCATGCTGGAAAAGCTGAATAATCTACCCAACGTGGTTCAGTTATTTACCTCGACCGAATGTAATGGTTTCTATGAAAATCATACCATGCACTCATTTGCACAATTGATGAAGATCAATGTCTATGAACTCGCACAAAGCATGATTGGCTTGGGATTGTTATTGCAGCCGATTTTAAAGAATGGCACCAGTCGCTTAAATAAGGTGTTGATCCTGCCGATCAATAACCATATGTATTGTTATGAAATTGCTGCTTTCTGGGTTGGCATGATTGGACGATTCTTAGGCATTAACAATACCGAAATCCTGATTGGCATCTTGCACCGGGAGGAGCCGATTCTATTTATCGGTTTCCAGGGCGCAGATATCATGGCATTGAGCGATATCTTTACCCAGAATATGCAGAGTGAACATTGGGTTTCATTGATTCAGGCGCAATGGATTGATGCTTATCTGGAGCAAAATGCAGGCCTTGCAACACTCGAACAGTCACTTTGTCAGCGTCAGATGAGCCTGAATCAGGGCTTAAAGCTATTCCGACAAACTTTTTTAGATGAATAAATATGAGAAATAATTTGAAATCTGTATCGGCGGGTTGGGTCTTTGCTTTAACACTCTTAGGCCAAAGTACTGTGCTCAATGCAGCTCCGATCGTGGTGGAAGGTGTAGTGCCGAACGATGCCAGCAAACAGGCAATTCTGGTCAAGATGCAGTCGGTGTATGGCGCCGATCAAGTGGTCGATAAAATTCAGGTCCGTCCAGTGTCAGCACCGAATGGATGGAGTGATTCCGTAACGCGTGTGATTACACCTGACTTGAAAAAGGTCAAGCAGGGGCAATTGCGAGTCAGAGGAACACAGGTTGAATTAACCGGGAAAATCACAGACCCGAATGACATTCAACCGATCACCAATAATTTTCAGGCTTTGGTCCAGCAGCCTTATCGTTTTAATGCACAGCTTTCTGTGAATCAGGCAGAGCAAAAAATTATTGATGATGCATTGAAAAACCGAATTATCGAATTTGAATCAGGCAGTGCAATCCTGACCGCGGCAGGACAACAGATTCTGGACGAAATGGCGGTGGCTTTAAACAAGGTGGGCGGCAAGAAAGTCAAAATTATTGGGCATACCGATAGTTCTGGTGATGCTACCAAGAATACGGTATTAAGCCAGCAGCGTGCTGCAGCGGTACAAAGTTATTTGGTCAGTAAAAGTATTACTGCTGACCGTTTGAGTACCGAAGGCAAGGGCTCTAGCCAGCCTGTTGCGGATAATGCAACGGCAGACGGGCGTCGGAAAAACCGTCGAATTGAATTTGAAGTGCTTTAACAGTTTAAATACCTATAGGCGAGGGATGTGATTATGGCAACACCCTATATAGTTGTTGGTTGTCCAACCACAGGCGGTGGACAGGTGATTAGTGGTAACAGTAGCTTCTTGATTGAAGGGATTCCGATTGCCTGTGTCGGTGACAAGGCGACCTGCCCAAAACATCAAACTGTTGCGACCATTGTCGCTGGTGATCCAAATATGCAGGTGATAGGCAAAGCAGCAGCACGTGTCAATGATCCTTTATCATGTGGTTGTAAGTTGCTGCCGAAGCAGAACTTAGCTGTGAGAGGTTAAAACTTTTTAAAGCTCTTGGAATGAACAAAGGGCTTTAAAATTTAATCTATTTCGGCAAGGTCGCTGGTTAGAGCAATAATTTGGTCGTTGCATCAGGCTCAACTCAACTGTGTATTTCGCATTTTACTGGACAGATCAATGCTTGATTTTTTAGATGAGCATGGCTGATGTTAAAACAATTGCCTATACTCTTATTGATGGCTTTTCTTGGAGGTTGTAAGGAAAAGCAGACCGAAAATTTTAATTACGAAGTTTCAGGTCATCAGCTTTGTGCTCTAAAAACAAGTGAGATGAGCGCTGCTAATGAGTTTGGATTGTTAGATAGTTCATTTAAGTATAAAGAAAATGTTTTTGATGAAAAATTATCGATTGAGATATATGAAGAAAGTTTAAAAAAATTATCGAATAAACAAAGTAATTATATTTTCTGTATTGATATTTCAAGCATAAAAGCAGGGACTTTGGAGACACAGATCAGATTGGAAATTAAAAAAGGAAAGTATTTGAGACAGTATGAATTTATAAATTATTCATGTCTGTCGGCACGTAATTCTATGTTGAATCTATCAAAAAATGAAATCATTAAATGTAATGAAGGTGATTGGGGGAATGATAGATGATAGATTTTAATTATCTTTTAGAGTTTGAATATGAATAACTATAAATTATTTGTTTTTATTGCTGTTTTTTGTGGTTTCTTAACAGGGTGTAACCCAAAAAGTAAGGGTCTTGAGGTGAAAATTAATCAGGATCATTTATGTGTATTTACAAACAATTCTAAAACTTATTATGGTCTTGATAATACATTTCTCATTTATTTAGGGAAGATAGACTATAATAAAGATTTTAAAAGTACTTATGAAAAGCTATATACTAATGTCCCTCTACCTATAGATGAAAAAAATTGCGTTGCAATACCATTAAAAGAAATTGAACGTAATATTGCTTACGAAATTATTTTAGATACAAATAAAAGCTTTCATACAAGCATTTGTCTCATAGATGATGATAATAAGCTGGAAGTTAGATATATTGAACCAGGAAAATCAACTTGTAATTAATTTGTTATCTAGGTGGTAAATAATTATTGCCGAGATTATACAAGATGAAGTCTACATATCTAAATCTATTATTTGTTTTTAGTTTTTGTGTCTTTATCACTGGATGTAATCCACAAAGTAAGGATCTTGAGGTAAAACTTAATCAGGAATATTTATGTATATTCACGAACAATCCTAAAACCCATTATGGATATGATAATAGTATTGTAGTATCTACAGGAGAAATAGATCATACAAGACAATTTAAAAGTAATTATGAGCAGCTTTATAAAAATGGAGTATTGCCTATAAATGAAAAAAGCTGTATCCAGATATCTGTGGATATTTTCGAAAAAATATTGTATATGAAATCACTTTGGAAACAAATAAAATTTATCACAGAAAAATTTGTCTGCTCGAGAGTAATGGTCGGATAGACATAAAATATATTGACTCTAGTAAAAAGAATTGTGAGTAATTATATTAATGATATCAAATTATTTATTTGTCAAGACTTAAAATTCAAAGAGACTATTATGAATTTTTTGAAGTTTTTTATATATTCAATTGTTTTTTTATTGGTAGCTTGTACTAGGCAGACAATATACTTAGCACCAAGTGCTGAAGGCTATTTATACAATGCTGTTACAAAGGAGCCCTTACGGAATCTCGAAGGTTATGCAAGCTATGCTTCTGGAAATGATCCTTACAATTATGTGAAAACAAATAATATTGGGAAATTTAAAACGAAACCTATAATATATACTTATCGTGTAAATAAGCCTGACTATAAAAACTGGAATCAACCTTTAAGTATATTTATTGAATTTCCAAATTATGAACCAGTTGTATTTCAGATCGATAAATTTGTACAAGATCAAAATGCAATCAACCCAGATAAAGAAACTACAGTTAATATAGGGAGAGTTTATCTTAATCCAAAATAAATTATTTTAACTTTTCTCTACCTATTTAATTTTTTATTATTTATTGGGTTGGTTAAATAATTTACATGCAAATAAATAATGGTTCTGTTTCTGCTCGAGATATTTTAAGGTGTCTTAAATAGCAAAGATTATTTTTTAATTGAATTGGATAAATGGGATGTAATGAAGGGATAAAGGGAAGGCCTAGTTTTGACTTCTATCAGAATGTTGATATAGGTATTATTCATTTAGATCCAAAATATTAACCTGTTCGGCTTTATTTTGGTTAATAGTATATTTAAAAATATATAATGATAAAATTCTATATATTTTTCTGTCTCATTCCTAAGATAACAATTTATGTTATCTGTTCAAGATAGACAACGACGCCTATTCAATATCATTAACTTGATGTTTGAATAGGCTTTTTTTTGTACCAAAAAGCTGCTTTTAGTACAAATCTTTCAATTGTTGATGGCGTTACAAAGAGATGAAGGATAAAGCCTAACTAAACTGGCGAAATGTTATTTTTAGTGTATCTTTATTCAGTGATATATTTTTAAAAACATATCGAAATCTGAGAACAGGATGATGACAATAACGATGAAAAAATTAGGTCTTTGCAGTGCCATTTTCGGGGCGGGATTATTGTTTCAGACCCCTGCATTTGCTGCCGAATCAGTTACAGTATATGCCGCTGCCAGCTTAACCAATGCGGTCAATGAACTCGATGTAATCTATCAAAAGAAGAATAAAACCCAGATCAAGACCTCATATGCCGGTTCCTCAACTTTAGCCAAACAGATTGAAGCAGGTGCGCCAGCTGATGTATTTATCTCGGCTGATACACAGTGGATGGATTATTTACAAAACAAACAATTGCTTGCAGCAACAGATCGCATCAATTTATTGGGTAATCGTTTAGTGATGATTACGCCTAAAGATCGGCCGATTAAATTAAAAATGGATAAAAGCTTTGATCCAGGTAAGGTGATTCAGGGCAAGCTGTGTACAGGCGATACCAAAAGTGTGCCTGTAGGGAAATATGCCAAGCAGGCATTGAATTCGCTGGGCTGGTGGGACAAGGTTCAACCTCGTCTAGTGGAAACAGAAGATGTCCGTGCTGCCTTAAACTTTGTAGCCCGCGGTGAATGTCAGGTGGGAATAGTTTATGCAACTGATGCGACCATCAGCAAAGATGTGGATGTAGCCGGTATCTTCCCTGAAAATACCCATCCAGCGATTATTTATCCTGTGGGACTGATCAAGAAAAATACCGAATCGATTAAATTTTATAAGTTTTTACAAAGTGGGCAGGCCAAAGCCGTATTTAAAAAATATGGGTTTAGCGTGTCGCAGTAATTGAATGATGATCCTCAGTCCCGAAGAAATTGAAGTCCTTAAGCTATCGTGTAAAGTGGCAGCCACATGTCTGGTGTTTAGCCTCATTCCTGCAACGTTAGTAGCTTGGGTATTGGCCCGAAAAGAGTTTTGGGGAAAATCACTGTTCGAGACCTTGGTGTTCTTGCCTTTGGTTTTGCCACCTGTGGTGCCGGGCTACTTGTTACTACAATTGTTTGGTAATCGCGGATTATTCGGACAATATCTGGCACCTTTCGGTTTAGAGTTTGCCTTTAACTGGAAAGGGGCGGTATTGGCCTCGGCGGTGATGGGCTTTCCCTTGTTGGTACAATCGATTCGACTGGCAATTGAACTGGTGGATCAACGTTTGGAAATGGCCGCGAAAACCTTGGGCGCATCCTCCCTTGGCGCTTTTATACAGGTGACTTTGCCATTGGCCAGTAGCGGTATTTTGATGGGTAGTATTCTGTGTTTCTGTCGTAGTTTGGGAGAATTTGGTGCAACCATTACCTTTGTTGGCAATATTGCTAGTGAAACCCGGACTTTACCGCTGGCGATGTATAGCTTGATGCAGCAACCGGATACCGAAGCAGCGGTGTGGCGACTGATTATGTTGTCTTTATCGGTGGCATTCTTTGCGCTCTGGTTTGCACAGTGGTTCAGCCGATATCAGAAAAATAAGCGTGGATATTCAACATGATTGATTGTTATATACAGCTACAGCAAGGGCAATTTTGTCTGGATCAACGCTTTCAATCTGATCAGACAGTAATTGGTTTATTTGGGGCTTCGGGTTCCGGGAAAACCACCATATTACACAGCATTGCAGGCTTAATCCGACCGCAATCGGGCTGGATTAAAATTCAGGATCAGATCTGGTTCGATCAAGGTCAGAATATTCATCTCAGTACGCAACAGCGCCGTGTCGGTTTGGTTTTTCAGGATGCACAACTGTTTCCGCATAAAAACGTCAAACAGAATTTACTGTTTGGTTTTAAGCATATTGCACCACAACAACGTCAGTTTGAAGTGGACTATATTGTTGAGTTGCTCAAATTGGGACATTTGCTGGAACGTATGCCGATTAAGCTGTCTGGAGGCGAAAAACAGCGAGTGGCTTTGGGACGAGCATTATTATACTCGCCACAATTGCTGCTTTTAGATGAGCCACTGTCTGCACTGGATACGGCGCATAAAGCCGAGATCATTCCTTTTTTTCAACGGGTCAAACAGGAAATCAAGATCCCGATGTTATATGTGAGTCATGATCATGCCGAGATCGAGCAACTGAGCAAGACAATCTGGTATTTATAGATAGCGTTGTAATAAGGTGAAAAACTTTTCTACTTCCTCCTCATCGACATGATCGGCACCTTTTAATACATGTTCTTTTAAGTGTTGTTCGATCAACTGGTTCATTAAACCATTTACCGCACCTTTGACTGCAGCAACCTGCTGTAAAACCTCTATGCAGGAACTGTCAGGATTGGTGAGCGATTTCTCGACTGCTGCGAACTGTCCCTGAATCCGCTTAAGACGATTT
Organism: Acinetobacter sp. WC-323; assembly: GCF_000314615.1. Classification (NCBI taxonomy): domain Bacteria; kingdom Pseudomonadati; phylum Pseudomonadota; class Gammaproteobacteria; order Moraxellales; family Moraxellaceae; genus Acinetobacter; species Acinetobacter sp. WC-323. Next base: position 220,367 of record NZ_AMZS01000060.1, on the reverse strand, counting down.
AAAATTTTCTTATCTTGGTGTAGGTGAGACATACTTTTTTTCCTAAAAAAATATATACTAGGGGGAGTATATTGGAAGACTAAAATAAATGCAGTATAGTAACCTAGAACGACGTCATTCTCATCAGTTTGATCAAGGAAATCCTTTAGCGCAAAAAAGAATTTTAATTGCCACCCTTTTAACTGCGGTGATGATGGTGCTGGAAATTCTGGGCGGCTGGTTTTTTAATTCGATGGCTTTACTTGCCGATGGCTGGCATATGAGCTCGCATATGCTGGCCTTGGGACTGGCTTATTTTGCTTATCGTATGGCACGACATTATGCCCACGATCCACGTTTTAGTTTTGGGACCTGGAAAATTGAAATTCTGGCGGGGTATAGCAGTGCGATTTTACTGATGGTGGTTGCCTTGTTGATGGGGATTCAGTCGCTGGAGCGCTTATTCAATCCGGTCACCATTCATTTTAATGAGGCGATTCCGATTGCGATTATTGGCCTGATGGTCAATCTGATTTGTGCTTGGTTATTACATGAAGGTGGTCATGATGATCACCATCACCATTCGCATAGCCAGCATCATGAAGCCCATCAACACCATCATGACTTAAATCAAAAAGCTGCATTTCTGCATGTGGTTGCCGATGCGGTAACCTCTGTTCTGGCCATTATTGCCTTATTTGCAGCCAAATATTTCGGCTGGAATTTTCTGGATGCTTTGCTCGGAATTGTGGGCGCATTACTGGTGGCGAAATGGTCTTGGGGGCTGATGCAGGAAACCGGAAAAACCTTGCTGGACGCCGAAATGGGTCATCCTGTGGTTGAAGAAATACGGGAGGTGATTGCCGGGTTTTCACAGGTTGACATTACCGATCTGCATGTGTGGAAAGTGGGGAAAGGCAAGTTCTCATGTATTGTCGGTCTGGAAACGACATTGACCGATCTTAATCCTGATCAGGTCAAAGCCGCGCTGGCGATTCATGAGGAAATTGTGCATGCCTCAGTCGAAATTCATCATATTTAAGATTGAGTGGCATCGAGTAGGATTTTGCGCTACCCGATGCCTCTGCTTAAGCACCGATATATAAGATCAGCCCACAAAATGCTGAGGCAAATATCACATACAATACATTGATCTGGAATTTGAATAAGGCAATCAGCGCTGCAAGGGTAATAAAGGCTGCTTCATAATTAAACGGGTGGTTAAAGCCCTTTGGCCACAGCACATGATAGCTAAAGAATAAAGCTAGATTTAAAATGACTCCGACCACGGCGGCCGTAATGGCGGTGAGGGGGGCCGTGAATTTCAGTTCATTATGGGTCGATTCAATGACTGGCGCGCCTGCCAGAATAAATACAAAGGAAAATAAGAAGGTAAACCATGTGACAATTACAGCGCCGAGTGCACCTGCCAAAAACAGCTGTTCAGCACCTAATACAGCGTGATTGTACGCCCCTAGAAAACCCACGAATGCCACCACTATGATCAGAGGACCGGGAGTACTTTCACCCAGTGCCAGTCCATCAATCATTTGAGTCGGACTTAGCCATGCATAATGATTGACTGCACCTTGATAGACATAGGGCAATACGGCATAAGCACCGCCAAAAGTGAGTAAGGCGGCCTTGGTAAAGAACCATGCCATCTGGGTATAAGTATGGTGCCAACCTAATCCCAAAGTTAAAAGCAACATCGGCACACACCAAAGTAATGCTGCAATGAACAGGATCTTGACGAGATTGCGCCAGCAGAAAATGGCATGCGCTGGCGTTGGGGTATCATCATCAATCAGGGCAGTTCCGTAGCTTTTATGGCTGTTTTGATGGGCTGCCTGAGCCGTAAATAAATCCGGTTTTTTCCTGCTGAGCAGATAGCCAGTCAAGGCAGCTGCTAAAACGATCAGGGGAAAAGGGACATTAAACACAAAGATGGCAATAAATGCGGCAGCGGCGATTCCCCACATAAACGGATTTTTAAGTGAGCGACTGCCAATACGATAAGTGGCATGAAACACAATCGCCGTGACCGCAGGTTTAATGCCATAAAATAGTCCTGCAATGATCGGTACATCACCAAACTGTACATAAATCCAGGACAGGGCAATCAGGATAAACAGCGAGGGAAGTACAAACAGAATGCCTGCCACCAGCCCGCCCGCTGTTCGATGCATGAGCCAGCCAATATAGGTGGCCAGCTGTTGTGCCTCGGGACCGGGCAGGAGCATGCAATAATTCAATGCATGTAAGAATCTTTTTTCAGAGATCCAGCGTTTATTTTCGACCAGTTCCTGATGCATCACTGCAATCTGGCCTGCCGGTCCGCCAAAACTGATAAACCCCAGTTTCAGCCAGAACAGCAAGGCTTGCGAAAAAGGGATTTCTGATGTTTGATTTGCAGGATCAGCTGATTGCATGATGTATTCCAAAGAGTTTTCTTTTTATTTCTAGATGATAAATAAAATTGAGCATTGAGTTTATAAATTTTAGTGAGTTAATAATTCAGAATGATGAAATTATTAAATTTAGATGGGTTAATCATTATTTTTTATTGTAGAGTTTGGTTGAACTAAAAGCGGTTCTGCAGCTAATTTTTCTGCCAGATATTGAATGAATACACTCAATTTAGGTGGAACATGACGGGTAGGTGGATAGAGCAACCATGCACCACCACTGTAATGGGTTTTAAAATGCCAATCAGGCAAGACCTGAACCAAAGAACCTTGTTCTAAGGCATGGCGTGCCACGAAGTACGGCAAACTGGCAATGCCAAGATGCTGTAAAGCGGCACTGAGACGCACGCCGGTATGATTGGCTGCATAACGACCACGGACTGGCACCGTAATCGATTTCTGTTCCTGCTGGAATTTCCACTTCGAATCATTGGGCTGTTCACCCAAATAAATACATTGATGCTGCTTTAAATCATGCGGATGCTGCGGTGTGCCATGTTGCTGTAAATATTCTGGTGTAGCACAAATTAAATGATCAATATCAATCAGTTTTCGTCCCATCAAGCCACCTGGCGGCTGTTCGGTAATACGAATCGCCAGATCGACTCCATCATCAATCAAGTCAATGTAACGGTCTTCCAATAGCAACTGAATATCAATTTGGGGATAAAGTGCCAGGAATTCGGGCAAATGTGGGTGCAGCATAAAATGCCCAACGGCTTTGGGCACACTGATCCGAATTACGCCTTGTGGTTCAATATGAAACTGTCCCGAGCTTTCCATTACCGCTTGTGCCGCATTGACCATGTCGACACAGCGTTCATAGACCTGTTGACCACTTTCACTTAAGCGCAGTTTACGTGTGGTGCGATGCAATAAGCGTGTACCTAAGGCCCGTTCCAGACGGGCAATCGCGCGGCTCACGGCAGAAGGGGTAGAACCGAGCTGCCGTGCCGTTTCAGAAAAGCTTTCCGTTTCGACAACTTTAACAAAAGTTGCCATTTCAGTTAACAGAACCAGACCTTGATTTGTGCTCATGAAGCAAAAGTTATTTGGATTTTGACTAGATTATCGCGCTTTAAAAATCGCAATACAATCTTTTTCCTATAGTCATGATGGAGATAAATCAAATGTGGCAATTGTATGGACATGAGTTTCTGGCCTTGGCATTGATCCATTTTATGGCAGTTGTTTTACCGGGCCCCGATTTTATTATTACCGTACGCCAGAGTGTCCGTTATGGCTATGCCATTGGCTGTCTTACAGCAATCGGGATTGGTGTCGGCATTTCGGTACATGTGTTTTATACCTTGGTCGGTGTGGGCGTGCTGATCCAGCAAAGTGTCTGGTTAATGTCGGTATTGCGGGTCGCCGGGGCGGCCTATCTGATTTACTTGGGCTGGCAATGTTTGCGCAGCCAGCCGGATGCCAGTCTGGATATTCTGGCAGGTGAAGCACCGGGCAAACCGAGCGCGTTGCAGGCCTTCAAGATGGGCTTTTTAACCAATGCCCTGAATCCGAAAGCGACCGTGTTTTTTCTGGCGATTTTTACCACCATTGTAAGTCCGGCAACCCCGTTAAAGATACAAATCGGTTATGGCATCTGGATGTGTCTGGTCAATGCGCTGTGGTTTATTCTGGTCAGTTTCATGTTCGCCCAGCCGGTGGTACGCAAACGCTTTTTGCAGTTTGGCGTGTATTTTGAACGGGTGATGGGGGTTATATTGAGTGCAGTTGCAATACGATTGATCTGGAGCGTTGCCTTTGCCTGAATAGAAAAATGACTGCTCTGAGGCAGTCATTTTGATTGGAGCGCGTTTAAGCGCTCCTTTGGTTTCTGCTCAGTTGATGCAAAACAGACACCAGCAAATCAATTTCTTCCGTAGTGTTATAAAACGCCAAAGAGGGGCGCACAGTTTGTTCTACTCCAAAACGACGCAAGATCGGCTGAGCACAATGGTGTCCTGAACGTACTGCAATGCCATGTTGATTCAGTGCCTTACCCACTTGCTCGGTTGAATAACCTGCAAGAGTAAAGGACATGACACTGGCTTTATTTTTCGCCGTGCCAATAGGTCTCAAACCTGCGACGCTGCTTAATGCATGTTGACCATATTCCAGTAAGTCATGTTCATAACGGGCAATATTATGAATGCCGAGGCGTTCCACATATTCCAGTGCAGCACCTAAACCGACTGCATCGGCAATATTACCCGTGCCTGCTTCAAATTTGTTTGGAGCCGGTTGATAAAACACTTGTTCAAAGCTCACATTCTGAATCATATTGCCGCCACCTTCCCACACGGGCATGCTTTCCAGAATTTCAGGTTTGGCATAGACTGCACCAATCCCGGTCGGCCCAAACACTTTATGTCCGGAGAACACAAAAAAGTCGGCATCAAGCGCCTGCACATCGGTTGGCATATGCGAAACCGATTGAGCACCATCAACCAAGACCCGTACACCTTTGGCATGCGCGATTTTGATGACCTCGGCGACAGGCGTGACCGTACCTAAGGCGTTGGACACTTGGGTAATCGAGATCAGTTTGGTCCGTTTATTAATCAGTTTTGGCAGTTCTTCCAGAATGATTTGACCGGTATCATCCACTGGAATGACACGAAGTTTGGCGCCGACTTTTTTGCTGAGCTGGAACCACGGTACGATGTTGGCGTGATGCTCAAGATGCGACACGATGATTTCATCACCTTCGCCAATATTTTGCTCCCCCCATGTCTTGGCAATCAGGTTAATGCCTTCGGTGGTGCCACGAACAAAAATGATTTCCTTGGATGATTTTGCCCCGATAAAACGGGCCACCACATTACGCGCATGTTCATAGGCATCAGTTGCACGTGCTGCCAGTTCATGTGCAGCCCGATGAATATTGGAATTTTCGTGCTGATAAAAATAGGCAATACGATCAATCACGCTTTGTGGTTTTTGTGTGGTCGCTGCATTGTCAAACCAGACCAGAGGACGACCATTGACGCGTTCTTGCAGAATGGGAAAGTCACGACGGATCGCCTGAATATCCAAAGGCTGAGCTGCACTAGCAACAAACTGCGGTTGTGACGGCTGATAATTGCCATAACCTGCATTGTGTTGCGGCAGATCCAAAAAGTAAAATCCTGAAGATGCATTATTTTGTACTTGAGTTGAAGCTTGAGAATCTTGCTGTAACAGGCTTTTTAGTGCATCGCCATGTGGTAATTGAAATGATTGTGCAGTCGCAAAACTGGCAGCATCAAAGTCGGAACCTGATGTGCTGGGTGCTGCAAAATCATTTAAAAAATAAAACGGCGAAGCCTCGCTTGTAGACGGACGATAAGGCTCAACCAAAGGTACATTCGGTGCACTATGAATGGCCTGTGGAAAATTTGGTTCAATCGGTGGGCGAGGTAAATTCGCCCCACCGATCACGGGTGCAGAGGCAATGGCACGACGTTCAGGATAATCGGGATAGTTTGGAATATGTTCAGGATATTCAGGATTCAAACTTTTTTCATAGGCAATATTGGGCGCACGTCCACTTAAGGCTGCTAAAGGTTCAGCAGGTTGGGGTTGATGGGGTGGAGTACCGACATTGGGCAGGTCCAGATTCAAACCAGAAGGATGGTCACTGCCTGAGCTTGGCAATGCAGCAAAAAATTCAGTGGCAAGCCTTGATAGTGTTGCTTCATCCGGGAAGTTGGACGGTGGTTGAACACCGGCCACTTCAGAACCCGTCGGATGACCTTGACCAGCAGTTGTAGATGAAAGCTTACTTGTAGTTAACTGGGTAGTCATGATATTTGTCCACCTCCACATCTTCGAGTACAGCCAACGCATCCTCAGTCAATATTGCCAATGAGCAGTACAGTGAGATCAGATAAGACGCAATTGCATTGCGGTTGATACCCATAAAGCGTACGGAAAGACCAGGGGACTGCTCGCCTGCCAAGCCCGGTTGGAACAAGCCCACCACACCCTGACGTTTTTCACCTACACGGAGGAGCAGGATTTTGGTTTTACCATCTTCCACAGGAATCTTGTTGGATGGAATCAGTGGCACACCACGCCATGTGATGAACTGAGAACCGAATAAACTGACGGTTGGTGGTGGCACGCCACGACGGGTACATTCACGACCGAATGCAGCAATCGCATCTGGATGTGCCAAGAAGAAACCGGGTTCTTTCCAGACTTTACGCAGTAAATCATCAAAGTCATCTGGTGTTGGCGGGCCATTTAAAGTTGAGATACGCTGTTCATCTGCGACGCTGGCCAATAAACCATATTCGGGATTATTGATCAGCTCGCTCTCCTGACGTTCTTTAATGGTTTCAATGGTTAAGCGCAACTGTTCTTTAATTTGATCGTGCGGGCTGCTGTAAAGATCGGCAACACGGGTATGGATATCCAAAACGGTAGACACACCATTTAAGAAATATTCTCGCGGTTGCGCATCATAATCAACAAAGGTTTGCGGCAATGTGGCTTCATCACGTTGCGTACATGCCACTTGGATGTCATCGGTATTGCTGACACGGTTAACACGATAAATACCTGCTTCAACAGGAATCCATTGTAATAAATGTGTGAGCCAGCGCGGGGTAATTGTCGAAAGTTGTGGAACGGTCTTGGTGGCGTTGGCAAGCTGTCTGGCTGCATGATCGCCAAGTGCAAGTTGGGCTTTGTCGCTGGTTTTTGCCATGAATCAATTTTCCTGTTGTTTTTGGCTTTGTTAATAAAAAGGTTTGGTTTTATTACAATGTGGTTTAATCATTTATTGAGTTAGACTAGAGCTGATTTATTATTTTTAAAAATATTAATATGAGATAAATAATGCTGAATTATTCTATGCGTCATAAGAATATATTTATAAAAAATAAATATAAAATACCAATATGGACGTTTTAATTTAAAAACCATCTGCTTCATTTAATTAAACTTTACTGTTATGCAAGGACTCGCTGGGGGATTGTAAAATCTGGCTACCTGCTGCAACGCTATGGGTGAGCCAGACATTGCCGCCAATAATGGAGCCTTTACCAATGGTGATGCAGCCTAAAATGGTTGCTCCTGCATAAATCACCACGTGGTCTTCAACAACTGGATGACGGGCATAATCTTTTTTCAGTGCGCCATCTTCATTGACTTCGAAGCGTTTTGCGCCCAGCGTGACCGCCTGATAGATGCGGACATATTCACCAATCACCGAGGTTTCGCCAATCACCACGCCGGTACCATGATCGATAAAGAAGCCTTTCCCGATTTGCGCTCCAGGATGAATATCAATCCCGGTGGCTGAATGGGCCAGTTCAGAAATAATCCGTGAGAGCAGCGGTACACTGTGATAGAGCTGATGGGCGACACGATGATGAATAATCGCTAAAATCCCTGGATAGCAGAGCAATACTTCATCGACGCTATGTGCTGCAGGATCGCCTTCATAGGCTGCACAGACATCGGCATCGAGTAGACGACGGATGTCCGGCAGGGTGTTGGCAAAGTCCTGCACGATGGTCTGTGCCAAAGCGACCTGCTGTTCATATAGCAGCCTGTCGTTATTCGAAATGGGAACCGGTTTCACACGACTTTTGGCTTCATAATTTAAAGCTAGTTTGACCTGTGCAAACAGGGCATTCAAAACCCGGTCAAGCGTATAGGCAATATAATAATCTTCTGTTTCCTGACGCAGCTCACTGGGTCCAAGCCGCATTGGAAATAGAATGCCACACAGATCATCCAGTATTGATTTAAGCGCCTCTTTGGATGGAAGTTCGCGTCCACCAAATTCCTTGATACGGTGTTGTCGCTCCCGCCATTCGTGTCGTGCTTGTTGTAAGCCTTCGACCACCGGCTGTATTTTCCATTGGCTCACGAGAGTTCCTTGCAAAATCAGGGGTTAAAAAACATCAAGCTTCAAAGGTTATATCAATCTTGTAGCCAAGGTAATTGATGAATACGCCAGCCATTGCTTTGATTTCGTTGTTGCTGTTCGTTCAGATCGCCTTCGAAGCCTTCTAGCACGTTATAGACTTGGGCAAACCCGGCACTAAAGGCCGCAGTCGCTGCCAAAGCCGAGCGTTTACCACTACGGCAGAGTAAAAGAATGGTTTTGTCTTTGCCGACCTTGCTATCCAGTTCTTTCAGGAAACGTGGATTTCGGTTGAATGAGGTACCGGTTGCCCACGCCACATGAACACTTTCAGGCACATAACCGACAAATTTACGTTCTTCATTGGTGCGGACATCCACTAAAATGGCATGACCTTGTTGAACCAGAAACCATGCTTCAGCAGGCGGAATACTGCCGGTAAAATCAAGCTCATTGTCTTCTGCATATTGTTGTGCGCGTTGCAGGATATCTTGTGGGTCGTTTGAAGAACCGTCTGAAGTGAAGTTGGATTCTGCAGCTTGAGCAGAATCAAATTGAGCATTCATTTTTATAACCTTTATATACATCAGCGGGATGATGTTTTTATCTTAGGACTGTTTTTATATTAAGGAAAATAATCAAAATTTATTTATATATCTATTTTTGATAAATAATGGGTATTTATTAACTTATTCAGAATATGGTTTAAAATGATTTTTTTAATAAATACATTTATTGGATTTAAAGATGAAATTATCAGGAATAAATATTTTACTTTTCCATTAAGTTGCATCATAAATATTTAAAAAGGGGAGTTTGGAAAATTAAATGCAAGAGCACTGAAAAATATCGCTATTGATGATAAAAACAGCATAAATTGTCTAAGACTTATTCTTATCTCACAAAGGAATAAGCAACTCACTTTTTCTTATTTTTAATCATAAGGCATGCCGCATACCATAAGCCTATATTGTTGAAAGATCATCTAATTATGGGCATCAAGAACACCAAGCCGCTAATTGTTACAGCGATCGTCCTTGTGGCGATTGTTGCTTTTATTGTCTATCAAAATCAAAAAGATGCTGCGCCTGTTCAGTCTAAAAACAACAAGGCAGTAGTGATTGCCTACCAGACTGGTGTTGATCCCACCAAGGTTGCACAGGCCAATGGTGATTATGAGCGTGACAGTAAGCAAGCCATTCAATGGCGTAAGTTTGATGCAGGTTCAGATGTGGTCAATGCATTGGCTTCGGGTGATGTGGTGATCGGCAATATTGGTTCCAGTCCGCTGGCCGCTGCAGCAAGCCGTGATTTACCGGTTGAGGTCTTTCTGGTGACGGCGAAATTAGGTGGTTCAGAAGCATTGGTGGTGAGTAACAAATCCGGTATCAAGAACCCGCAAGACCTGATTGGCAAAACCATTGCCGTGCCGTTCGTTTCAACCACACATTACAGCTTGTTGTCAGCGCTCAAGCATTGGAATATTGCAGATAATCAGGTCAAGATTATTAACTTGCGTCCACCTGAAATCACGGCAGCTTGGGAGCGTGGTGATATTGATGCCACTTATGTCTGGGAACCTGCATTAAGCAAAGTCAAAGCCAGTGGGCATGTCTTGACCGATTCGAAACAGGTCGGCGAGTGGGGCGCACCAACTTATGATTTATGGGTGGTACGTAAAGATTTTGCTGAAAAAAATCCAGAATTCTTAAAAGCTTTTGTGCAAACCAGCTTGAAACAAGTTGAAGCGTATCAGCAAGACCCGAAAGCATTTGAACAGAATGTCGATAATATCCAGAAAATTGCTCAGCTGACAGGCTCTGATGTGAAAGATATTCCTCTACTGTTATCCGGCAATATTTATCTGAATGGCCAGCAACAGCACGCGACTTTAGCGGGTGAGTTTGCAAAAAATATTTTTGATACCGCAACATTCCTAAAAAGCCAAGGCAAGGTGGATCAAGTTAAACCTGATTATCAAGCGAATGTCACCACCCAATTCTTACAGCCATAGGAGATCGAAATGAGCGTATTAGCTGCCGAGCATCTTCATTTAACTTTTCCCAAACAGACCGTGCCTGTATTGCAAGATATCAATCTTAAGATTGAGGAAGGCACCTTGACTGTGGTTTTGGGTGAGTCTGGCTGTGGTAAAACAACATTGCTGAATATCTTGGCGGGCTTTCAACAGCCAAGTTCGGGCCAGATTACACTGGATCATGAAGTGGTGACTGCACCTGATGCACGCCGTGCGGTGGTGTTTCAGGATCATGCATTGTTACCTTGGTTAAATGTCTCTGAAAATATCGGTTTTGCTTTACAGCTCAAAGGCTTGAAAGCGCAAGACATTCAACAGCAAGTCGATGCAATCCTGAAAATTGTGGGTTTAAGTCATGTGGCTCAAGCCAATATCTGGGAACTGTCAGGTGGCATGAAACAACGTGTCGGTATTGCACGTGCCCTGATCAGTCATGCGGCATTCATTTTGCTGGATGAACCTTTTGCTGCGCTGGATGCCTTTACCCGTGAAACCATGCAGCAGTTGGTACTGGATTTATGGATTGAACAAAATAAATCGTTCTTCCTGATCACACATGACATTGAGGAAGCGCTTTTGCTGAGCAATCAGCTGGTGTTGATGACTGCTCGTCCTGGAAAAATCGTCGAGACCTTAAAACTGGATTTTGCCGATCGTTATCAGCAAGGTGAATCGATCCGTGCGATTAAGTCAGATCCACAATTTATCCAGTTACGTGAGCAACTGTTTGAACGCTTACGCGTGCAGAAACAGGCAGGACATGAGGTGGCTGTATGACGGGTCAAGCAAAAAACACCGCTTATGAACTGAGCAAGGCAGAACAACTGCAAGCGACCAACAATGCACACTCGGATTCAGTCTTAAGTTCAATAGGGGCTTTTGTTGCTCGTCATCGCAGTTTGGTACTCAGTCTTTCCAGTGTACTGAGTGTATTGGTGATCTGGTATTTGATCACGGCATTAAAAATTGTCCCAAGCCTGTTTTTACCAAGTCCGCAAGCGGTATGGCAGAAGTTTCTTGAAGTCAGCCAGCAAGGCTTTATGAAAGCGACCTTATGGCAGCATCTGGCCGCGAGTATTTCTCGGGTCTTATTGGCCTTGGTTGCCGCGATTGCGATTGGGGTGCCTTTAGGTTTATGGATGGGACTGAATAAATGGGTGCGTGCAGTGCTTGATCCATTGGTTGAGTTATTGCGTCCGATTCCACCTTTGGCTTATTTGCCACTCTTGGTGATCTGGTTTGGGATTGGTGAAACCACCAAAGTGCTTTTGATCTTCTTTTCGATCCTGGCGCCTGTGATTATCAGCAGTACCCATGGCGTACTCAGCCATCAGCTCAATCGTGAGCGTGCAGCTTTATCTTTGGGAGCAAGCCAGTCGCAAGTATTCTGGCATGTGATTCTGCCGACCGCATTACCGCATATTTTAACGGGTGTCCGTATTGGTTTGGGTGTAGGCTGGTCAACCTTGGTGGCTTCGGAATTAGTTGCAGCAGATCGGGGCATTGGTTTTATGGTGCAGTCGGCGGCACAATTCCTGATTACCGATACCGTGGTTCTCGGCATTATTGTCATTGCGATCGTCGCAGTAAGTTTTGAATTGTTTTTGCGTTGGTTACAGAAGCAATTATCTCCTTGGTATGGCCAACAGTTATAAGTGTGAGTAGTAGAAGATGACGTTAAATATTGAAGTTATTAAACCAACAATCGGTGCCATCATTCACGATGTTGATTTAAACACGGCTGATGAAAATACTACACAACAAATTCAACAGGCGCTGCTGGATCATCATGTGATCTTCTTCCGCAACCAGCAGCTTGCCCCTCAGGCACAAGCAGAACTGGCGCGCGGTTTTGGTTCTTTGCATATTCATCCGATCTATCCATCGGTAGACAATGTTCCTGAAATCATTGTGCTCGATAGCTGGAAACAGGATTTGCGTGACAATGAACTCTGGCACACTGATGTGACTTTTAGCCAGAAACCGCCATTGGGCTGTGTATTGCAAGCGATTAAGATTCCACCTGTTGGTGGTGATACGCTTTGGTCGAGTGGCGCGGCGGCATTTGCTGCCTTGGATCAAGGATTGCAGCAAAAGTTAAAAGGCTTAACCGCAACACATGATATCCGTCAGTCTTTCCCGATTGAACGTTTCGCGCATAACGATGTTGAGCGTAAAAAACTGGAAGAAACCTTTAAGCGTAATCCTCCTGTGGTTCATCCTGTGGTGAGAACGCATCCGGTCACGGGTCAACCGATTTTGTTTGTGAGTGAAGGTTTTACTACCCGTATTAATGAGCTGGATGAAACCGAAAGTGCTGAATTGCTACAGTATTTATTTGCACATGCCACCAATGAGCAGTTCCATTTGCGTTGGCAGTGGCAGGCAGGTGATGTGGCAATTTGGGATAATCGTTGCACACAGCATAAGGCTTTATTTGATTATGGTGATGCGCATCGAATTATGCATCGTGCCACGATTAACGGTGATGTACCATTTTATCAAGCGGCAAGTTAAAATTTAGTTTTGATTTTTTGCTTCGGTGGAATCTTACAGAGATCTCATCTTATTTTTGGATAAGCCTTCAGCTGCAGTTACTTTTGTTTCGGCAAAAGTAACCAAAACCATTGTCATCCACAAAACCTGTTTACTTCCATCCTCTCTTTAAATTAATCGCAGAAATGGCATTTGATTAATCTCACGCAGGTTGTGGATGACCTGTAGCACCAGTGATTCCTGAGAAAAGTTCTATATAAAATGGTAGATAGCAACAATTAATCCAAAATTTTCAAAGTGTTATTTAATTAAAAATGAGCCTCTTGTTTATAGATCGAAGGCGCTTGTCCGGTCCAGCGTTTAAAGGCACGTCGGAATTCACGTAATTCGCTAAAACCCAATTGCAGGCTAATCTCACTCATTGACAGGTTCTGTTCAATCAGTTGCTTGGCCTTGCGTTCCAGTACATTTTGCCGGATTTGTTGAAAACTCAAGCCCTCTGCTAATAATTGCCGTCGTAAATGGCGTTCGCTGATCCGTAAATGTTCAGCAGCGTGCTGCATCTCAAAACGCTCAGGTAAATGCTGTTCAATTAAATGATCAAGTAAATGCACATAGCCGACCTGATTGAGCCGGTCGATTTCTTTTAGGGCCTGTTCACAGATATGGATGGCAGTTGCGTAGTTAGCGGGACTGTAATTTTTTAAGCTGCGCTGTAACAGGCGGTGGCTAAAACGCATGACATTTTTATCACGGTTAAACTGGATGGGGCAGCCAAACAGATCGTGATATTGTTGTTGATAGTCGCTTGGGAAATAGCTGAGTTCAAGGCTGATGACATCCTCATGATCGCCCAGCATCGCGTTTAAACAGGTGATGATACTGCTAAATAATTCATCATAGAAAAAGGCTTTGAGTGCATTGCAGGGATAGGGTTCAGTGACTTCCAGCTCACACAGATCAGCATGGATGGAAAAGTTAATATTCAAGACGCTGCCAGAAATCCGATGGTAGCGCAGCGCAATGTCCAAAGCATCTGCCACGGTTTTACACGATTGCATGGCAAAGCCCAAAATTCCCATCGAAATCAGACCTTCACTACTGCCAAGCTTTAAGCCTAGGTTAGGTTGTTGATAGGTGGTCATGGCTTGACGAACAACATCACAGAGTTGGCTAAAACGAACCACACCTTGGGTTTGCCGTATTTGTGCAATGTCCAAACCTGAACCTTGAAACCATGCGGCATAATCCCACTGCTGTTGCTCTGCATAATGAATCAGGCTCGCCAGAATGGTGGGTAGAATAAACTGTTGTTGCTCATTTTTATCGCTGCTGTGTATAGGCATAAGTCCGTTTAGCCCCCCAAAGAAAAGTGTCTTTAACCCTGTTGGGTATCGCATAATTTTGATTAACTTTCAACATGCTTTAATGCAGTTAGAAAAAGAATTGAAAGGAAGTCGTGATGTATCAAGTGGGTTGGGACAAGCAGAAAATCAAAATCACAGCGAAAGGCTATGCCATGTTTGGTTATGGGCAATGGTCACATCGGGCCTATGAGCAGCGTACAGCTTTATTTGCCAGAAGTGTCAGTATTGTCGATCAGCAGCACAACCGGCTGTTGATCTGCTGTCTGGACGTAGGCTGTATTACCTATGCCATACGCAGCCAAACGGTAGCGCGACTCATGCAAATCCTAGGCTCACAATTTGATGAAAATCAATTGGTCATCATGGCAACCCATACCCACTCTGGGCCTGGTGGTTGTGGTTATGAAGCTTTGTATAATATGCCAACCCCTGGTTTTGTGCCTGAACATTTAAAGGCGATTGTTGAGGCGATTGTACTGAGTATTCAAAATGCGATTGCGTCTGAACAAGACACCGAGATTTTTTTAGCGACTCAGCATTTTCCAGAACAGACGCCTGTGGCGTGGAATCGTTCGATCAAAGCTTATAATCATAATCCTGAAGTTCAGCCACGTACCGAAGCTGAAACGCATTTAGCTTTGAATCGTGAAATGCAACTGATTGGTTTCTATCGTGAACAAAAACTACAGTGCTTTATTTCCTTATTTGGAGTTCATGCAACCTGTTTGGGAAATTCTTTAAACGCCTATGATGGCGATAATAAAGGCTATGCAGCCGCATTCTCTGAGCAGGCTTTAATTGAGCAAGGGATTCAAAATCCAGTGACGATTTTTGCTCAGGCAACTGCGGGGGATGTATCGCCGCATTTCCATGGCAAAGACCAACTCAAGATTCGCAAAAAAATCAAAGGCGAGCAAGAATATCAGTACGCGCAACAAAATGGGCGCTATCAAAGTGAACTGGCTCTGAATGGCTTACAGCAGAATATCCCTAAAAATTTGCAAAAAGTTGAAGGCAAGATTGATGCTGTCTTGTCTTATGTCGATCTGAGTAATATTGAAATTCCAGAGGCGTTCGCAGCGGGGCAAAAGCATGCCAAGACCAGTCAGCCTTGTCATGGCACCGCATTTTTTGCAGGCACACCTGTCGATGGTTTAGGCGCACCCAAACCCTTAATTATGGGGATGCAGTTTTTAGCCGATCAATTTCGAAAACAGAAAACCAGGCATTCCAATGCAGCTGATTTTGTAGCGTATCAGCAACTATATGTCTCTCAAGGGCCGAAACAGATTGTACTGGAAGCGGGTGCCAAAAAGATTTTAGGCCAACCGATTGGTTTTCCGCCCGGTATTCTTGATCCGTTGATAGCAGAAATGAATCGACAAGTGAAAGCAGGAGCGATTCAGCACAGTCCTTTAGTACCAAGTGTGGTTCCCTTACAAATTGTGCGATTAGGTCAATTGGCTTTGATTTGCTGTCCAGGAGAATTTACCACCATCGCAGGACAGCGTGTGGTTGATACGGTTAAACAGACGCTTGCCGTACAGGCATCAATTGAAAACGTCTGGTTAGCATCCTACTGCAATGATTATATGGGTTATGTCACCACTTATGAAGAATACCAGGTGCAAGCCTATGAAGGGGGACACACTTTATTTGGTCAATGGACACTGGCTGCCTGTCAGAGCAAATTCAAAGCATTAGCAGAACAATTAGGATTAGAAAAAAACAAACGTCATTACGATGAAATGACAAGACCACAACCGATTCCAGCACAGGAACTCGCAAAACGTAGCAATCATGGCAACGTAAAAACTGCCGTTAGCCAAGGAGAGGCAGTATGAGTAATCTAAAACAAGGCATCTGGTCAAACTGGTCCGGTTTTCAACAATCCAAACCGCAACAGGTTTTACATCCTGCCAATATTCAAGAACTACAGAGCATCGTTGCTCAGCAACAAAAAATACGGGTAGTGGGTGCGGGACATTCCTTTACGCCGTTGGTATGTACCGATGCCACCTTATTGTCTCTGGATCATATTGCAGGCATTGCATCGACGGATCTTGACCGATGCCAGAGCAGTATTTATGCGGGGACCCGTTTATATGATCTAGATCAGCACCTACAGCAGCAATCGATTAATCAGGCCTTGATGAATCAGGGTGATATTGATCAGCAAAGTTTGGCAGGTGCGGTTTCTACAGGGACACATGGCACAGGTGCAGATTTACATTGTATTTCGGCCTATGTGGAGGCTTTTGAGTTATTGACGGCTTCTGGTGAAATCCTGCAATGCAGCCGCACAGAACATGCTGAAATCTTTGCCGCAGGACGGGTGTCTTTGGGGAGTTTGGGCATCCTGACTCAGATCACCATGCAGAATCGCCCTCGCTATAAACTGAAAGAGCATATTCAATTGTGTCCGGTAGAAAACATGATGCAGCATATTCAGCAATGGAAGCAGCAGCATCGACATATTGAGTGCTTTGTGTTTTCCCATGAAAAGCAGTTGATGCTAAAAACTTTGGATGAGACCGATGAAGCGGTTTTGCCGCGTAAGGAAAATTTCCCGTCTGACGATACGCTGCTGACCCTCTGTTCAGAGTTGACCAGAAGTTTTCCTGCACTGAATCCGTATTTACAGAAGCTATTAGGTATTTTTGTTAAACCGACTACCTATGTGGATTGGTCGAGTAAAATCTTTCCGACACCACGGAATACCAAGTTCAATGAAATGGAGTATCAGATTCCTGTAGATCGTGGAGTTGAATGTCTGGATGAAATATTGCATGCATTAAGAAAGTATAAAGTGGCCACCTTTTTTCCACTCGAATTTCGCTTTGTGAAGGGGGATGATATCTGGCTCAGTCCGTTTTATCAGCAAGATTCCATTTCAATTTCTGTGCATCAATATCACAAACAAGACCCGAAGTTGATTTTTGAGGTGGTTGAGCCAATCTTGCAAAAATATCAGGGTCGTCCGCACTGGGGGAAAATGCATACCCTGACAACGACTCAATTACGGATTTTATATCCAAAGTGGGATGATTTTATGGCGTTGCGTCAGCAGCTTGATCCGGAAGCCAAGTTTTTAAACCCCTATCTGGAAAAGCTGTTTTTAGGTTAAATCGAATGTTTATGAGTTGAAAGTGCTTAACGGCGTCATATTGGGCTTGCATCCAATTAAGGGTTAAGCTTTTAGCTGCAGTTACCTTGTTTTTACCCTGAGCAGCGTTTCAAGCCTCGTAAGATGTATTTTTCTTGCACTCTGCCAAAGCTTTAGCCGCTTTGGCTTGCTCAGGTTGTAGATGACTTTTTCGCGTATCAAATTACATGTAAATTTTCTTGGATTGAAAAAGGTATAGCCATGTTGGATCATTATTTTAAACAACTCAATCTGGACCTGAAAAAACAGGGGATTGCGACTCCACAACTGATCATCGATGAAGCCGCGTTAAAACAAAATATCCAGCATGTTCAGATTCGCCTTGCTCACGCCAAACATTTAAAAGCACGTCTGGTGGTGAAGTCATTAGCCAGTCTGGATTTACTCAAGTTATTATCTGCCCAGATCAACACCCAGCGCTTTATGGTATTTCATCAACCGCATATTATTTCGATATTAGAAAATTTTGCCGAAGCCGATATTTTGTTGGGCAAACCGATGCCGGCTCAAGCGGTACGCCATTTTTTTCAACAACATGCAGCATGGTCGAATGCCAATATTCAGTGGCTGATTGATACCAAGCAACGATTACAGCAATATCTCGAGATTGCCCAGCTCTATTCTCTGTGTTTAGATGTGAATATTGAAATTGATGTAGGCTTACATCGTGGTGGGGTACAGTCGACACAACAGCTGAACGAAATATTAAAGCTGATTGAGCGAAATCCACAGTATTTAAAACTTTCTGGCTTAATGGGCTATGATGCGCATGTCACCAAAATCCCTGCCATCATTAAAAAACCTGAACTGGCTTATCACAGCTCCCAACAGACTTATGCGCATTATCAGCAGCTGATTCAAAAACAGTTCCCAACCTTGTGGAATGAGGCGTTGTGTTTTAATGGCGGTGGCAGTCCAACCTTTAGCTTACATACCACTGCAAGTGTCTGCAATGACTTGTCTTTTGGTTCAATGTTGTTAAAACCAAGTGATTTTGATAGTGATTTTTTACAGGCATTACAACCTGCATTATGGATCGCTGCACCTGTGCTCAAAGTATTGCCATTTACCCAATTGCCTTCGATGTCGTTACTGGATAAATTGCCGCATAAATGCAAGGCGCTGTTTATTTATGGCGGCTACTGGCTGGCTGATTATGTTTATCCTGATCAGTGTCACACTCATGCCTTGTATGGGCGCAGCAGTAATCAGGAGCTGGTCAATGTACCGAAGAATTGTGATATTCAGGTCGATGATTTTGTGTTTTTAAGACCCACACAGAGTGAGGCAATTATTCCTCAATTTTCCGAGTTAAAACTGTATCGCACACATGCTTTTGAGACATGGCACACTTTTAATGAGTGACGATGAGTCATAAAGCTTTGCTCATCAATATTCGAGCTAAAAACTTGCCGTGTATCTGGAGCTTTAAAACAAATCGGCCAAATGACAGCTTTTTGCTTCAGTCAGGTTTTCAATGGAATCGACCAATAGAATATTGATATCTTTTTCACTTTTATACGCCGCGATCACTTCTGCATAAATCGGCTGTTTTAGTTTGGTGGCGTTGGAGAGAAAACCTGATACCGCCTTTTCCTTAGACCAGTCGGCATCTTTTAACACATATTCATTCTGCGCAATATCGCATCGCGTTAACATGGCTTTATTATCCTGAATAGTTAAGGTGCCCATAAAAATATCCATGCTCTCTTTGGGATCAGGCGAATTGGCAAAAGTTGTGAAAGGAAAAACTAAGCCAGATATAAATAGTGCAAAGACAACAGTGATTTTTTTCATTGGATTCTCCTGAAGATGACATTCATTATTAAAGTAATATTTTGAGATTTTAAACTCATAGGTGGATTGAATGCCAGAAAATAGCCAAGTAGGCGCAGGAATTAAACTGGATCATGAGTCTACTTGGCTGGATAAGACTGAATGATTAAAAACGATAACCCATCTTCAAACCATAGCCAATGGCGCTGTTATCTTTAAAATCGGCTTGTTCAGCAACCGGTTTGATCCCCGGTACAGGAATGTAATAGGTACCGTCTTCGGCCACCACATCGCCTAACCAGAAGTATTTAACGCCTGCGGCAATAAAGTAGTTCGGGGCAGGATTAAACTGGGCACCTATACCAATCCCCCAAGAGCCTTTGGTGGGGTTCAAGGTGGAGGCCGGGTCGCCGGTACCCGAGTCCCAACTGACTTCTGTGGAGGCACTCCATTTTTCAGTAAATTGATGTCCAAGTCCGAGATTGACTGTCCACTGATCCTTTTGGTAGCTGTCTAAATCAAAACCACCTGTATATGCACCATCACTGATTACGCCAGTGAGATACTCCGTCACTGCACCAAATTGAGCCGGTCGAATATGAAAATCTTTCCAGTTGACCCAACGTAGATTGCTATAGAGCAGTGTGCCTTTATACACTCCCGTTTGAAAATCAATATTCACGGATTGTGGTGTACTAATTTTAGTCTTGCCCGGTGTGGTGACTTCCAGAGGTTCACCAAACATGGTCTCAGTTACCTGCATATCGTGGTCGATCTTGGAGCGATAGGTCACTGCGGCTTTTAAGGCAATATCCGGGATCTGATAACTCAACCCTGCCAGCCAGCCCACTGCATGATCCTGTTTAAATTTGGCATCATAACCATTAAAGGCTTCACTGTATGAGTTACCACGCAGCGCGACATCACCTTTGACTGATTGATAGACAGCACCGCCATAGAGTTGAAAGTTGCTAAAGGGACTGACACCCAAAATCATGCTAATGCTTTCAGTATCAACATTGACCGATGTGCCTTGATGGGTGAATTCATTGTCCGAGAAGGTATTATTGGACTGCATCGGATAAGTAATGTCCGCACCAAAAGGCTGGTCATAGAGTAAGCCAAAGCTGATCCGGTCGGTTAGTCGCAGCTTGAGCGCAGCAGCATAATATTGAAAGCTGTTGCCCATATTGCCTGAGTTCAGATTTTGCGGATCATTGACCAGTTCAGGACGATTACGGATTTTTCCTGAAATATCAGGATCGACCGCTGTGGCACCAACCTCGACATAATTGCCATTTTCCAGAAAGGGTAAAATAGATTGGCCGGATTGATCCAGTGCTGCAGCATGATTGAGCGTGGTGGCAAATAGGCTACAGATGCCAATTAAAATTGGATTGCGTTTCATAGTGATCATCCTTGGAAAACCGTGTCTTATTTTTAGCGCTGATATTTTTATTAACGGTCATTTTTTCTATTAGCAGTAAATTGATTTCACTCAATATTTTTAAATAGAAAAGCAATGTCCATGCTTGTAGTGAAGCATCTTTTCAAGAGCGGGAATAGGGTTGTAAATGTTCAGGATGGGGGGCTAAGCGGTCAATTTTTCTTTATTTTGATAAGAAAAAAACCTTGTGAACGGGCACAAGGTTTATGAAGCAAATGGGGGGATTATTGCTTGACGATGAGTACAGGAATATGTGATTCAGTTAAAACTGCCCGGGCCACACTACCCAGCAATAAACGTTTGACGCCTGTACGTCCATGTGAGCCCATCACAATTAGGTCGGCACCGACTTCGTCGGCAACAAAAATAATGCCTTCACTGGCGGAACCATGATGGATTTTGGTCTCGACCTGAATACCGTCGCGCACAAAGGACTGGGCAATATCCTGCAACTGGGTTTTGGCGTGTGCTTCAGCCTGCATAAAATAATCGGTTACTGCAGGGGCCAACTGGTAAAAATCAACGCCAACAAAAGGGTCAACCACAACCACACTCAGAACGGTCACTTTTGCTCCGGATAGTTTGGCTAAAGATAGTGCATGTTGAACCGCTGCATAGGAAATTGGAGAATCGTCGACCGGGACTAATATATTTTGATAGGACATCTTATAGTGCTCCTTTATGGTTATAAAAAATGATAAAGCATAAGATGTTGATAACATATTGAGCTGGCGCGATCAAATCAGTGCAGACTGAATCTGTATGATAAAACTGAAAATAATCTAGAAAAACAGCAGAATCCCCCGCAAAATAGAGCGATAAGAAAATCTCTGTATTTTTGTAAGTCAGCTTAAGATGAACCTGAGTGCCAGCAACAACCTTTCAACTGTATTTGAATGAATAAGGAACTTTTGTGTTATTGAGTCTAGAGGCATTTAAGCAACAAAAATTTGACCAGATGGCTGCGAAAATCATGGCTGATCCTGATATGTATCTTGATTTTGATTCGGTTTCAGATTTTTATAAAGCGGTATGGTTAAATGAGTTTCCGCAAGGCACCACATGGTCAGCCACGGGGCTAGATGACGGGGCCGAACAATTTTATGCAGTGATCGAATATGGAGATCATTATCTGTATATCAGCCGAATGGAACGTGTTACGGTCAAATTAGGCATACGTCATCATTACAATAAAAATAACTAATCCGAGCAGTCATCTGTTTTTAACGGCTCAGACTTTGAGATATCGCCTTGAATGTTATACTTTTGCGCAATGATGAAATCCTAATAAAACAAAATGGACATTTAAAAATGGCACATCAATTTACGGTGAATGAAACAATTCATGGTGTTTCAATTGAAGACTTTTCTAGACTGGTGGCAGATACGTCATTGCATGAAGCGGTGTGTAAACGTATTCCTGGGGAAAACCTGGAAATTATTGAATCGGCGGTAAATGGCGATATTTATACCTTGCGCCGTGAATATAATCTGGATGTGAATATTCCAGATGTGGCAAAAAAATTATTAAAAAATGCATTCCGTTTAAAGCGTGCTGATGTGACTCATTTAAAGAACTTAACTTCTACGGTTGAACTGGGCGCAAACCTGCCTTTGGAAGCCAAAGGTGAGCGTAGTGTGACTGGCGACAGTGAAAAAGTGAATATCTCTTTAACATGGACGGTTAAAGTTAAAGTGCCATTGATTGGTGGCATGTTAGAGAAGCATGCGGAGGGTGAAATCCGTAAATTCAGCAATCTTGAAATCGAAATTGTTGCTGATGAATTAAAGAAACATCTTTAATTTTTTCAATGAATAAAAGACTCTCCGATTGGGGAGTTTTTTGTTTTTAGAAGCGCAGGAAATAGGGAATAACCGAAAGGATGATCCCCATGATGCTGATCAGCGCCGTACTTTCAATCAAGTAGGTGAAAAACATCAGGACCAGACCACAGACCAAAGGCACGGTCATGTTCTGCTTTTTGCTATATAAAAAATAGCCTAAGCCAATCGAGCTAAAGATCACACCTAAAAACAGTTGTGTTGCATTCATTGGGATTTGCCCGTGTTATTTTTTTCGCAAATATATTATGACAAGATTCTTAAATGAAAATTATGGTAACTCGATAAAATATCCAATACGATAATATCCACTATTTGGTCAAAACAATTATAAGGGCGTGGGATGAGCGTAATTCTACCTGTAGCACAACGTGGTGAAGAGGTTTTAAAAATTAAAGCGGCGGCAGTCGCGAACGGGGAATTCAATAGTGAATGGTTATTGCAACTGGCGTCTGCCATGCATGCGACCATGCTGGAACGCAATGGTGTCGGTATTGCAGCACCTCAAGTCTATATTTCTAAAAGATTAATTATTGTGGCCTCACGCCCGAATCCACGTTATCCCGATGCACCTGAAATGGATGCGGTGGTGATGGTCAATCCCGAAATTTTAGCCTTTTCTGAAACCACCTGTTTCGGGGAAGAAGGCTGTCTAAGCGTGCCGAATGAACGGGGACAGGTCGAACGGGCACAAGCGATCAAGGTCCGTTATTACACCTTACAGGGTGAAGTGATTGAAACCGCGTTTGAAGGTTTTCCTGCCCGCATTGTGCAGCATGAGGTTGATCACCTAAACGGGATTTTATTTGTCGAAAGAATAAATGAGTAGCTATAACCAGTAGCAAACGGATTGTGGTTGCAGCAATGCCGCTAGAGCTAAAATCATTACAAAAGCTATAATTTCAATATTATCAGTGTTCTGTATTATAAATTTTCACTAGATTAAAATTTGACTGTTGTAAGGCGACTGAACATGAAAACTCCGCTTCCTGATTATTTGGCTCATGTGATTGAAGCCTGCGATACAGATAACAGCGGTCATCTCGCCGATTATATTCCTGAACTGGCCAATGCCAATCCAGACCGTCTGGCACTGGCATTATCGACTGGCGATGGTGAAATCTACTCCGTAGGAGACGATGAGATTGAGTTCACCATTCAATCGATGTCTAAACCATTTACCTATGCCTATGTGTTGCAACAGTTGGGTATTGATGCCGTATTAGAAAAAGTCGGGGTTGAACCTTCAGGTGAAGCCTTTAATGAAATTTCATTGGGAAAAGATCGCCGTCCCAAGAATCCGATGATTAATTCGGGTGCCATCACCACACATTCCCTGATTCCAAGCAAAGACGAACTGTCCGGCGCAGAAATTTTACGTCAGTTTATGAGTGAGCTGGCTGGCCGTGAACTACAGTTTGATGATGCTGTTTATGAGTCAGAAGTAAAAACCGCTTATCGCAATCTCTCGATCGGTTATATGTTGCGAACTGTAGGAATTTTGGAATCCGATCCTGTTGATATTGTGAATGGCTATATTCGTCAATGCGCGATCTTGGTGACGGTCAAAGATCTGGTACGCATGGGCAGTGTTTTTGCCAATGGCGGAGTTGACCCTAAAACTGGAAAGCGTTTATTGAATCGTGCTGTGGTACGCCAAGTCCTAAGCGTGATGATGAGCTGTGGGATGTATGATGCAGCGGGGGATTGGCTCACGACGGTTGGCATTCCTGCTAAAAGTGGTGTCGCAGGTGGAATCTTGGGTGTGTTGCCGGGTCAGGTCAGCATAGCGGCTTTTTCTCCTCGACTCGATGAACATGGCAATAGTGTACGTGGCATTGATATCATGGAAAGACTCTCACGTGATATGGGCTTGCATTTAATGGAAGGCACACCTTCCGCACAAACCATTGTGCAGAGTCATTATCGGACTGAAAAAGATGCTTCTTTAAGTGTCTACGTACTGCGTGGTGTATTGAAATTTACTGAAGCGGAAATGTTGTTACGGACGTTGCAATGTGAGCCAGTCGATAACAGTAGCATCGTGATTGATTTATCCCAGATTTCCTTGATTCATGATGTCGGGAAACGGATGTTTTTAGAAGGCATTGATCGCTTGATAGATGATGGGCATAGTTTGCTTTTGGTTGATCCTGAGCAGCGCCTGGATAACGCACGAACACATAAAGATCGGGTGTTGCATGTTTATCAGAATCTTGGGGATTTGATTGAGAAGCATAAAGGGCTGTAGGAGTAGAGAGCCTATATTTAAATGGTATAGGTTCTGAATGATGATATTTTACCTAAGTCAGCTTTAAACATCGTGCTACATATTAGATAAACTTTCATTTAAGTGCGAAATTAATTTAAGTTTTATTTATAATGAAGAGCTTGGTTTTTTGAAGAATATTTAGAATGAAAAATAAAATCTTTAGTTTAGCTTTGATGTGTGTGATTTCATCTCCACTCCTTGCTGCTCCATTTGTGCAACCTGTCATTCAGGGCAAAACTTACAGTAATGGGGAAGTACCGATCCGTTCCTTAGGTAAACCGAAAAGCATTATTAAAGGTAAACCAGATGAATGTAATGGAGGTAATTTTCCTGATGAATATGATTATGGCAGTTTTAAGCTTTTAGACACAGGTGTTATTAAAGAGGTTTATTTAAGTCAGAACAATGGGCTGCTGTTCCACGGACAAAAAATTCGTGGTGGGATAGATCAAAAGAGTTTTATGCAACAGTTTAAAAAATATGAATTGTGGGGAGACTCTGAAAACAAGAATATTGTTTATAGTGGGCTTGCCGAGAGTGGAAATGATTCAATAGAGTTCGTCTTTAAAAATGGGAAACTTCTAAAATATAAATTGTTCTTTGATGATTGTTAATTTTTGAGAATGGCGAGTTAAAAGATCAACTAAAGGCTAAAATATAAGTGTTTTAGCCAATTTTAAAAGTATTTTAGGAACTACAGAAACAATTCAAACTGAGTCGAGTCTTTTTAAAATAGATTTATAAATATGACCCCAAAGGATTATAAACAAACCTCCACAAGTGAAAGCTAAGAAGATAGCTATCGTTACATAAGAGGTTTTACTATTCGCTTCATATATTTCCAAGAGTTGGTGATCTTTCAATGTATGTTGAAATTGCCTTTTGGCAACGGAATCCACCCAAATCATATTTTTAATTATAAATTTATCGTTTATTTTTATAATATCTGCTGTTTTTATTTGGTGGTTTAAAGCTTTGTCGTGATCATGCGTACAGATAGTTTCCAAATAGTTTGAACAGTCAAAAAGATAGATTCTTTTTTGATTTTCAATGATGAATATTGTATCTGACTTATTAAATTTTTTAATCCTGAATTCATAAGTCATGTGCTTATCTGTTTCCAGATGCTGATACGGTATTGGTTTAATTATCTTCTTTGGTGAGAGAAGTTTGTGAATGCTCAGGGCTATTATAAAAAGAAGAAAGGCTGTAAAAATTAAAGCAAGAGTAATCGCTAATTTATTTTTATACTCTTGATTTAATTTAGAATATTTGATCATTTAAAGCTGGGTGCAGACGAATTTTATGAATATCAAATTTTACTACAATTCCTCAAATTTAAAAAATTAAGCTGGCGATTTTTAATGGTTAAATCTATTTAGAAACTGATATCCTAGCTATATAACTTCTATAATATTTAATTATAAGTAATAAAAAAACCCCTCAATAGAGGGGATTTTTCTTTATTGCTTACCCAATCGAATCATCTAAATTCGGCGCTAACCAACGTTTCGCTTCATCCAGCGTCCAGCCTTTACGTTTTGCATAATCCTCAAGCTGATCCTGAGAAATCTTGCCCACGTTAAAGTATTCACTTTCAGGATGCGAATAATAGAAACCACTGACCGAAGAAGGTGGCATCATCGCAAAGTGTTCAGTCAACTTGGTGCCAATCTTCGCTTCCGAACCTAACCAGTCAAATAACACTGCCTTTTCAGAATGCTCTGGGCAAGCAGGGTAACCTGGTGCAGGACGAATACCGACATATTTCTCTTTGATCAATTCTTCATTGCTCAAAGTCTCATCGGCTTTATAGCCCCAGAACTCTTTACGGATACGCTCATGCAAATGCTCAGCAAATGCTTCGGCAAAACGATCGGCCAACGACTGAACCAAGATTGCTGAATAATCATCACCTTTGGCTTTATATTCATTGGCCAATTCTTCTGCACCAAAGATTGATACAGTGAAACCACCGAGATAATCGGTATGGTCTTTAGAGGTGCTAATAAAGTCGGCTAAAGATAAGTTTGGTTTGCCCGTCACTTTGTCAGATTGCTGACGGATATGCTCAAAGGTATGAGTAACCTTTTGACCGGCTTCATCAAATACGCTGACTGTATCTGCGCCTGTACGTTGTGCAGGGTATAAACCAAATACAGCACGGGCATCGAAACGATGATTCTCGATAATGTCTTTCAGCATCGCTTGCGCCTGATTATACAAATCAGTGGCTGCTTCACCCACAACTTCATCTGTCAGGATTTTCGGGAATTTACCCGCCAAGCTCCAAGAAATAAAGAATGGTGTCCAGTCAAAATATTCAACCAGTGTCGCCAATGGATAGTTGGTAATGACTTGCGTACCTAATGTATTTGGAATCGGTGGCACATAGTTATCATCCACCTTGAAACCATTTTCAATCGATTCCGCATAGCTGAGTTTGGCGGCTTTCGGTTGCTTGTTAGCTAGACGCTCACGAATCTTGGCATATTCAGCACGATGCTCGGCAATAAAGTTGCCACGCATTTCTTTCGACAGCAGGGTGGTTGCAACACCGACTGCACGTGAAGCATCGGCCACATAGATCACTGCATCATTTTGATATTGTGGATCAATCTTCACTGCGGTATGTGCTTTCGATGTGGTTGCCCCACCAATCAGTAAAGGAATGTTAAAGCCTTTACGTTGCATTTCTTTGGCAACAAACACCATTTCATCCAGAGATGGGGTGATCAAACCAGACAAACCGATGATGTCACATTTCTCATCAATTGCGGTTTGCAGGATTTTTTCTGCTGGTACCATCACGCCAAGGTCAACGATGTCATAACCGTTACAGCCCAAGACCACACCCACGATATTTTTACCGATATCGTGTACGTCACCTTTTACCGTCGCCATCAACACTTTACCTTTAGACTGGCTACCGGTTTTTTCAGCTTCGATGTACGGGTTCAGCCAAGCGACAGCTTGTTTCATCACACGTGCAGATTTCACCACTTGTGGCAGGAACATTTTACCTGAACCGAACAGGTCACCAACCACATTCATACCATCCATCAAGGCGCCTTCAATCACATCGAGTGGACGTTTGGCTTTTAAACGGGCTTCTTCGGTATCTTCATCAATATACGTGGTGATACCTTTGACTAAGGCATATTCCAGACGTTTTTCAACCGACTCGTTACGCCATTCAAGGTTCTCAGCTTCGCGTTGCGCGCCACTATGACCACGGTATTTTTCAGCCACTTCAAGCAGTTTCTCTGTGGCATTTTGACCCGATTCACCTTGGTTCTGGTTCAGGACTACATCTTCAACAGCTTCTTTCAGTTCTTTTGGAATATCGTCATAAATTGCCATTTGACCTGCGTTGACGATACCCATGGTCATGCCTTGCTTGATGGCATGGTACAGGAATACCGAGTGAATCGCTTCACGCACCGGTTCATTACCACGGAAGGAGAAGGAAACGTTCGATACACCGCCAGAAATCATGGCATGCGGCAAGTTCTGTTTGATCCAGCCCGTAGCCTCAATAAAGTCAACGCCATAGTTGTTGTGTTCTTCGATCCCGGTTGCCACGGCAAATACGTTCGGGTCAAAAATAATATCTTCAGCAGGGAAGCCGACATCATTGACTAACACATCATAAGAACGTTTACAGATTTCACGTTTACGTGCAGCGGTATCAGCCTGTCCCGCTTCATCAAAGGCCATGACAATAATCGCAGCGCCGTATTGACGGCACAGGCGTGCTTTTTCGACAAACTCGTCATAACCCTCTTTTAGGGAAATCGAGTTCACCACAGGTTTACCTTGTACGCACTTCAAGCCTGCTTCAATGATTTCCCATTTTGATGAGTCAATCATGATCGGCACGCGAGAGATATCAGGTTCAGATGCCACCAGATTGAGGAAATGTACCATCGCGGTTTGCGAATCGAGCATCCCTTCATCCATGTTGATATCGATGATCTGTGCACCCGCTTCAACCTGTTGCTGAGCCACTTCCAAAGCTTCGGCAAAGTTTTCTTCACGAATCAGGCGCAGGAATTTTTTTGAACCGGTGACGTTGGTACGTTCACCAACGTTAACGAACAAAGAGTTTTCATCAATGTTAAAGGGTTCTAAACCACTTAAACGGCAAGCAGGAATGGTTTCCGGCACTTGGCGTGGCTGAATATCTTTGACCGCATGATAAATGGCACGGATGTGGTCGGGTGTAGTACCACAGCAACCACCAGTAATATTGATCAAACCGCTTTCAGCAAATTCTTTAATGAATGCTGCGGTTTGTTCCGGGGTTTCATCATATTCACCAAAGGCGTTCGGCAAGCCAGCATTCGGATGGGCAGAAATAAAGGTATCTGCAACATCAGCAATGGTTTTGATGTGTGGACGCATCGCGTCTGCACCCAATGCACAGTTAAAACCGATCGAGAGTAAATCACCGTGACGCACCGAGTTCCAGAATGCTTCTGCAGTCTGGCCGGTTAAAGTACGGCCTGAGGCATCGGTAATAGTCCCTGAAATCATCAATGGCAGTTCATGACCGATTTGCTTGAAGACCTCTTTTACTGCAAAGATCGCAGCTTTACAGTTCAAGGTATCGAACACGGTTTCAATCAGCAGGATGTCAGCTCCACCTTCGATCAGGGCGTGAGCAGCTTCAATATAGTTTTCTTTTAGTTCGTCAAAGGTAATGTTACGAAAGGCCGGATCATTAACATTTGGTGAAATCGAACAGGTACGTGATGTCGGACCAAGCACACCGGCAACAAAACGCGGTTTATCTGCAGTCGAATATTTGTCACAGGCTGCACGTGCCAAACGTGCTGCTTCACGGTTGATCTCCGGTACCAGATCTTCCATGTGATAATCCGACATGGAAACGCGGGTGCCGTTAAAGCTATTGGTTTCAATAATGTCCGCGCCAGCATCCAGATAGGCTTCATGAATGCCCTGAATAATCTGTGGTTGTGTCAGAACTAATAAATCATTATTGCCTTTCAGGTCTGATGCCCAGTCTGCAAAGCGTTCACCACGATAATCTGCTTCTTCTAGTTTATGGCGTTGAATCATGGTTCCCATTGCACCATCAATAATCAGGATGCGTTGGGCAAGAAGTGATTGTAGGGTGGTAAGCGTGGACATTCAGAAACCCCGGTCGATGATGAAGATAAAAAGCAGGGGCATTGTAACAGAAGCTAGGTCAAAGCGCGTATTTTCAACAACTCAGAACAGTGATTCATCGGGTCATTTCGAAAATGTCATAAAATGTTCATTCAATTGTCATAATCGAACGGAATAATGCTTAAAAAGCCAACAAATTAATCAGAATATGACAAAAATATGTCATCTTTCTTAGCATTTGTTGCAAAATCAGACAAACAGTTTGGTTGGATATGATGTGTTTATAAGCCATTGTTTTTATTTTATTAAATTTTAAAACAGGACAAAATTATCGTAAAAAAAGCCTAAAAAACGCTATAAAAATATGAAATTTTGGCTTTATATGACAGCCCTTTGTCATATAATTGTCATAATTTAATTAAACAATACAGAGGATTTTATTATCCTCTCACCGTCTACATGAATTCTAATCTTCCTCCTGTTTCGGATTCACCGCTTGCCAGTTCTCAGGCAAAATCGACGAATGTACATGTACCTACACCGAAATTTTTTATGCCGGTGTTTTTGACAATTATTGTTGCAACACTGGTTTATATCGGTTTTCAGTTAAGTGCTGATCTGGCACATGTACCGCCGTTAAGCTTATATTCAGTTATTCTTTTATCGACGGCACTTTTCATCGCTTTAGGCTTTGAATTTGTAAATGGTTTTCACGATACGGCAAATGCTGTAGCGACGGTTATTTATACCAATGCTTTGCCTGCACCGGCAGCAGTAATGTGGGCTGGCTTCTGTAACTTCCTTGGGGTTATGGTGGCGAGTGGTGCGGTTGCATACGGTATTATTGCATTACTTCCTGTAGAAATGATCATGAATGTCGGCAGTGGTGCCGGCTTTGCGATGGTTTTTGCATTGTTAATCGCGGCGATTCTGTGGAATCTGGGCACGTGGTTCTTGGGAATTCCTGCATCAAGTTCACATACTTTAATCGGTTCGATTTTAGGTGTGGGCATCATGAATCATATCTTGAATGCGTCTGCTGGGGCGACCAGTAGCGGCATTGATATTGATCAGGTGATTAAGGTGGGTAAGGCGTTATTATTCTCGCCATTGATCGGTTTTGCGTTTGCTGCAATCCTGTTCTTGTTGGTGAAAAAAGTCTTTAAACGTCAAATGGAGCTGTTTCAGCCACCAGAAGGCAATAAGCCGCCGCCACCACTGATTCGTGCAATCCTGATTTTTACTTGTACAGGCGTAAGTTTTGCGCATGGTTCAAACGACGGTCAAAAGGGCATGGGTTTAATCATGTTGATCCTGATCGGGTTGGTACCATTGGCTTACTCATTGAACAAAAATCTGGATGCACAACATTTACAGTCTTTTGAGCAACTTTCTACTCAGACTGCGGTCGTTTTGAATGTGAATCAAAACGAGCTGACCGATGAAAAAGCACGTGATGTATTAACCAAATATATCCAGACCAAAGAGCAAACCGCTGAAGTTGTTCCTGCACTTGCAAGCATGACTTCTCATATCGGTACACGTGTTGCAGGCTATGGTGATCTTAAATTGATTCCTGAAGCGGCAGTGAGTGAAATCCGTAATGACATGTATTTGAGCACTACGACATTCAAACGTTTAGACAAAGCTGAAGCTTTACCAGCAATGGATGAAAGTCAGGCCAAAGTGGTCAAAGAATATCGTAATAGCCTGGATTCATTCCTACAGTACATTCCAAACTGGGTTAAAGTTGCAGTAGCACTGGCACTGGGTCTGGGTACGATGGTGGGCTGGAAACGTATCGTAGTGACTGTGGGTGAACGTATCGGTAAGAACCATATGACCTATGGTCAGGGCATGTCTGCTGAACTTGTGGCAATGAGTACCATTGCTGCGGCTGATGGTTTGGGTATGCCGGTATCAACCACTCACGTACTAAACAGTGCGGTTGCGGGGACCATGGTTGCGAATAAGTCCGGTTTAAACTTCAATACCGTGAAAACCATTCTTTCTGCATGGGTCTTCACTTTACCGGCAACGATTGCATTGTCTGGTGGTTTATACTGGTTATTCTTACAGTTTGTCTAATGAGACTGAATCATTAGATTTGAATAAAATTTAAAGGCTTTGCTACGGCAAGGCCTTTTTTTATGGGTATTGTTTGATGGCGTAGACAGATCTCTGCTTGTGAAGGCTCTATCAAAGCCTACAAGGTGATTTAACCTGAGCAGTACAAAGGGAGGGTGATCTGGCGAAATGGGCGTAAGAACCGCTTTAGGTGAAGATGTTGCAGGTAAAATTCATTACCGTCTAGGTGAGAACGAGTATTCTTGAAAATGACCCCCAATAAAAGCGTTTTATTCCCCAAAAGAGGAATATTTTTTAAAGCATTTATCCGTTAGTATCAATAGACAGATCGTGCCAGGTTGTGCTGACCTATCTCAATAAGAACGATAATTTTTGTTGTTTTACACTCCGCCATTCTCTAGGGAATGGCTTTTTTTGTTCCTGTTAAAATAAGAGCCATAAAAAAAAAAGAGCTATCGAAATAGCTCTTTTTTTATTTCATACCACAATTAAGCTTGTTGAATTCCCGCAACCACCCAGTCTTGTTGTGAACCGGCAGGTTTTACAAAATGCCAGATCTCAGTAAAAGGTTGTGGCAAGCTATTTAGATCTTCACTTACTGTGCCGGTAAAGCGTACGCTCACCACATATTGACCATTTTCAGTCGTACTTTCGACCACCATCGCATTCAGATTGCTAAACTCGGCAACATCCTGATCCTGATTGGCCATGATATCGCTGTGCATTGAACTATAAAGCTCAGGGGTTAAATAACGACGGATTTCCTCAATATTGCTGGCGCTGTTAACCGATTGAATATGGTTAAAACGTTGACGGGCAATACGTAAGAAGGCAGCAGGTTCAGTCCCATCTGGTAATTGATTGCCACTGCTCATAGACGCGCCACCAAATGGGGCTTGAGGAGCAGCGCTACCACCAGCGACAGACTGACCAAAGATATTGGTGTTATCCGCTGATTGACGTGGTGCCGCTTGAGGTGGAGCCTGACGGCCAAAGTTGTTTTGACCGCCATTGTTAGGCGCGTAAGGATTATTGCTGGCTAATTTTTTTTTTGCGCCCAATTTGCGGAACACAAAGAAGGCGATGGCAGCAGCAAGAAGGACCCAGATCCAGCCAGGAATTCCACCTTTTTCTTCCTGTTGCTGTTGTGCTTGCTGAGCAGCTTGTTCTTGCTCAGTCGTAGTCGGGTTATGTTGTTTGTCATCCGCCAATGCATTGGCAGCTACAGCACCAACGGCTGCACCTGCGACACCCGCAGCAACCATAGAGCCCACACCTGGACCTGATCGTTGAGGCGCAGTTTGTTGTTGAGGCGCTGGCGCTGCTTGACGTGACGGCTGGTAAGATTGGCTAGATGAACTAGATCTGCTCATGCCATGGCTTTTACCGCCACCTGCACGTTTTGCTTCCGCAAGCGGTGCAGCGACCAAAGTTGCCATCAAAAGAGCTGCCATCAAGCCACGCTGGTGTACTTGCATCGAAATTTCCTATTTAAATTCAATTTGTAAATGTATTTATGAAGGTATTTACATCGAATTTCAACTAGAAAAGTATGTTTTTTTATGTCAGACGCGGGTTATAGCTCATCACTGAGCTGCATGGCTTCGGTTAAGGCTTCATGCAAACGTGCCACAGCAATGATTTGGACGCCATCAACCGGTTTTTGTGGTGCATTACCTCGCGGTAAAATCACATACTTAAAGCCATGTTTGGCCGCTTCTTTTAAGCGTTCCTGACCATTCGGTACAGGGCGAATCTCGCCGGATAAACCCACCTCGCCAAAAACAGCCAGTTGTTGTGGCAAGGCTTTGCCTCTTAGGCTGGACGCACAGGCTAGTAATACCGCCAGATCAGAACCGGTCTCGGTAATTTTTAAACCACCGACCACATTGACATAGACATCTTGTCCTGAAGTTTGAACTCCACCATGTCGGTGCATCACCGCCAAGAGCATATTTAAACGGTTTTGTTCCAAACCAAGTGCCACGCGACGTGGCTGCCCATGTGCATCATCCACCAGTGCCTGAACTTCGACCAGAAGTGGGCGAGTGCCTTCACGGCTAATCATCACGATTGAACCCGGGATGGCTTCATCATAACGACTCAGGAAAATTGCGGAAGGATTGGCAACTTCACGTAGACCTTTATCGGTCATGCCGAATACGCCCAGTTCATTGACTGCACCAAAACGGTTCTTGACCGCACGGATCATACGGTAACGTGAGTCGGATTGGCCTTCAAAATACAGCACACAATCGACCATATGTTCTAAAACACGTGGACCTGCCAGCGCGCCTTCTTTGGTCACGTGACCCACAAGGAATAAAGCCGTGCCGCTATTTTTGGCAAAACGGGTCAGTAATGCTGCAGATTCACGAATTTGCGATACGCCGCCTGGCGCTGACTGTAAGGTTTCGGTATACAGCGTCTGAATCGAATCCAGAATTGCAACAGCAGGACGTTCTTGAGCCAGTACTTCACAAATCCGTTCGACACAGGTTTCAGCCATGACTTTCAGCGAATCGGTCGGTAGATCAAGACGTTGTGCGCGCAAGGCAACCTGTGACAGGGATTCCTCACCGGTGACATATAGCGCAGAACTTTTTTTGCTGGCCATATGCGTTGCGGTTTGCAGCAGAATGGTTGATTTACCAATCCCCGGGTCACCGCCAATCAAGACCACTGAACCTGTCACTAGTCCGCCACCCAAGACCCGGTCAAACTCGCTAATTCCGGTTTGCAGACGGGTTTCCTGTGAAACCGAGATCTGGTTAAGTGTAGTCAGATTCGCCACTTGCCCGGCATAACCTCCGCCCATCTTAGGCTGGCCACGATGTGTTACCACCGGTTCAACACGGACTTCGAGCAGGCTATTCCATTCACCACACTCTGAACATTGACCTGCCCATTTCGGATGATCTGCACCACATTGTTCACATCTGTAAACGGATTTGATTTTTGCCATAAGATAAAATTGAAAACTTTCTTAAAATTAGATAAAAAAGAATCAGGACGAAAAATTTCTAAACATGTCCATCGTTGTTTAAGGAATAACAAAACGAAGACGGCATGATTTCGTCACAGATTGGTTAAAGGGAAGTGCTCAGAAAAATAACATGATATACGACTTTTACAAGTTTTAGACCGTGTGTTTTTAGCAATCGCTTTTTTTGTTCAATTCACTTTTTCCATGGATGGTGTTGGTGTATTTGCTTATTTGTTGTCAGGAGATTTTGATCGAATGGCATAGATATTGCTCATGCTCAGACGAATGAAAAATTCAACAGTGACTATCTTTTCAAAATATATAATAAAGGTTGATGTCTATGAGTGCAGCAGAGATTGTAAATTGGGTAAATGGAATTATCTGGAGTCCAGCGCTAATCTATTTATGCCTCGGTGCTGGTTTATTTTTTTCTATTTTAACTCGGTTTGTACAGGTTCGTCAGATCAAGGAAATGGCGAAACTATTAATTAATGGTTCCTCCTCCGCACAGGGAATTTCTTCATTTCAGGCCTTGTCGGTCTCCTTATCGGGACGTGTCGGGGTCGGTAATATTGCCGGCGTGGCGGCCGCCATTGGCTTCGGTGGCCCAGGTGCGGTGTTCTGGATGTGGCTGGTGGCATTTCTTGGCGCCAGTACCGCCTATGTCGAGTCCACACTGGGTCAAATTTACAAGGTTGAATATCAGGGGCAATATCGTGGTGGTCCTGCTTTTTATTTTGACCGGGGTTTAGGCCAGCGTTGGTTAGGGATTCTATTTGCGATTGCTGCCATTGTTTCGTGTGGTCTGTTTTTGCCGGGAATTCAGGCCAATGCGGTCGGGAACGCTTTTACCCAGATTACCGGCCAGGGTGCGATTGTCTTTGGTGATATCGGTGTATTCAAATTGCTGGCGCTGATTGTGGTGGTGTCTTTACTGTCGATCATTATTTTTGGAGGCATCAAGCGGATTGCGCGCTTTGCAGAGCTGGTGGTGCCTTTTATGGCGCTGGGTTATATCCTGATGGCGGTGATTATTGTGGTCATGAACATTCAGGAATTGCCGGGGGTAATCAAGCTCATTTTTACAGATGCTTTTTCACCGATGGCAGGGATCGGCGCCGCAATTGGTTGGGGGGTAAAACGTGGTGTTTATTCTAATGAGGCGGGGCAAGGCACAGGGCCGCATGCTGCTGCAGCTGCAGAAGTGCAACATCCGGCCCAGCAAGGCTTTGTACAGGCTTTTTCGGTTTATGTAGATACCCTGTTTGTGTGTTCAGCAACGGCCTTTATGATTCTGATTACAGGCATGTATAACGTACAAGGCACTTTAGAAGCCGGGCAGTTTATTGTGCAGCATGTTTCGCCGGCAACCGAAATCGGTTCACCTGCATTTACCCAAATGGCAGTCAGCACAGTTTTTGGAGGTTTTGGTCAAATCTTTGTAGCGCTGGCTGTATTCTTCTTCGCATTCACCACGATTGTGGCTTATTACTATATTGCAGAAACCAATATTACCTATCTGAGCTATATCACCAAAACACCTTCGCTGCTCTTTATCACCAAGTGTTTTATTATTCTTTCAGTTGCCTACGGCATTATCAGTGCAACCGGTTATATCTGGGGTATCGGTGATATTGGGGTAGGCCTCATGGCCTGGATCAATATTATTGGCATTATCGTGACCTATTTTATCTGGAAACCGACCATCAAAGCCTTGAAGGATTACGAAGAGCAACAGAAAGCAGGTGTTAAGGAGTTCGTGTTTGATCCGTTGAAACTCGGCATCCGTAATGCGACCTTCTGGGAAGAGCGTCTTAAGCGTAAACAGCAGTCAAGATCTGATGATTAAGTTATAGATTCATTTTTTCATAGCTAAGAAGTGGCCTTGATTGCCACTTCTTTTTTATTTGTGCTTGCTTCCAGGATGACCAAGTTGCCCGCACAAGTTCATTGTATTGTTTTGGCCTTGTGCGTATGATCGGCTTCAATTGTATTTTGACAAATACAGGTACAACATTACTTAGCTAAAACAAGCCCAAGCATGGATAGCGAAAAAAGATACTGAAAAGGGTATGTATCGTTATAAACAGCTGGTTTTAGCTAAGGGATTAAAAACACTGGAGAGTTTTTGTAAAATGTCGAATCAAAATCTGAGTGAGGCTGCTGAGCAAAGCGGACTTCACCGTAGTCTATCTAATCGACATCTACAGTTGATTGCGATTGGCGGTGCAATCGGAACAGGATTGTTCATGGGGTCTGGTAAAACCATCAGTTTGGCTGGGCCATCTATCCTGTTTATTTATATGACCATTGGTTTGATGGTGTTCTTCGTAATGCGTGCATTAGGAGAACTGTTACTGTCTAACCTGAACTACAAATCTTTTATCGATTTATCGACCGATCTGATCGGCCCTTGGGCAGGTTATTTTGTTGGTTGGACCTACTGGCTCTGTTGGGTCACTATCGGTATCGCTGATTTATCGGCCATTATTTACTATCTGGAATTCTTTAATGGCGGAGAGTC
The DNA here is from genome assembly GCF_000314615.1 of Acinetobacter sp. WC-323. Classification (NCBI taxonomy): domain Bacteria; kingdom Pseudomonadati; phylum Pseudomonadota; class Gammaproteobacteria; order Moraxellales; family Moraxellaceae; genus Acinetobacter; species Acinetobacter sp. WC-323. The sequence goes on along the minus strand of NZ_AMZS01000060.1, from coordinate 182,919 downwards.
GTTTACCCCATTAGGCGGATTGCTGATTAGTACGGTCGCGATCATGTTTGTACTGGGCCTGAATCTGGTCACCGTTAAATTATTCGGTGAAATGGAGTTCTGGTTTGCAATGGTGAAGATTACTGCAATTATTGTGTTGATTGCGGTGGGCCTATGGATGATCTTTACCGGCTTTACCAATGCTTCAGGAACAGTCGCAAGTGTTTCAAATCTCTGGAGCCATGGCGGCATGTTCCCGAAAGGTCTGGAAGGGTTTTTAGCAGGCTTCCAGATTGCAATTTTCGCCTTTGTCGGGGTGGAACTGGTTGGTACCACGGCTGCTGAAACGCAAGATCCAAAACGTAACCTACCGAAAGCGATTAACTCGATTCCGATCCGTATCATTATTTTCTATGTATTGGCCTTGTTTGTGGTGATGTGTGTGACGCCTTGGGATCAGATCAATCCTAAAGTGAGTCCATTCGTTAATATCTTCTCACAAGCAGGTATTGCCTCGGCTGCGATTATCATGAATCTGGTGGTATTGTCTTCGGTGATGTCATCCATGAACAGTGGTGTTTTCTCGACCAGTCGTATGTTGTTTGGTCTATCTACAGATCAACAAGCGCCTAAACTGTTTGGAAAACTGTCTAAATCGGCTGTTCCGTCTAAAGCATTGATCTTCTCGTCAATCTGTATCTTTATCGGTGCATTCGTGCAGTTTGTTTATAAGTTGCAGACCGGTACCAATGATGAAGTCACAGCATTTACGCTTGCAACAACACTATCAACCATTCTGTTCATCTGCGTATGGATCATTATCATGTGGAGTTATATTAACTACCGCAGAAACCGTCCAGAGTTGCATGCGCAATCAAGCTTTAAACTTCCAGGTGGAGTGTTCACTTGCTGGGTCGTGATTTTATTCTTCCTTGCAACGATTTACTTCCTTGCACTAGATGAAACCACATTAGAATCGCTCAAAGTCAGCCCGATCTGGTTTGTCATTCTAGCGATTGGTTATTTCTTCTATAGAAAAAAATAAGCAATAACCAGATTGAAGTATCAAAACGTCGACCTTTAAAGTCGGCGTTTTTTTATGGTTATTGCCTGATTCATTCAAGTTTAGACTTTAGCCAATCCAATGATCACGCTATACTGCTCCGAATTGTAAAAGTTAGGTGCTCAGATGCTTAAAGTCATTTGTTCGATCAGTTTATTATTAAGCAGTATTGTTTTAACTGCCTGTGGCCAGACGGGTGAATTGCATTTGCCATCTGATCCAAACCAAGACAAACGCGCAAAATATCTGCTTTATAAAAATGAAGCAACTCAGGCTAAAACCTCATCTGATGTAAACACTGATGAAGTAGAACAGGACAGCCAGGCAACCTCATTGCCGCAATCACAGACCATCTCACCTTAAGTTTGTAAATAAGGACATCTTCATGAGTTTCACTCGCATTAATGGAGTATTGCACGCTGAGCAATGTTCACTGGATCAGCTCGCACAGCAATATGGCACGCCTTTATATGTGTATTCAAAAGCCACTTTTGAAAAGCATTATTTGGATATGCATCGTGCTTTTGATTTTATTGATCATCAAATCTGTTTTGCAGTGAAGTCAAACTCAAATCTGGCTGTTCTTCGTGTATTGGCAAAAGTGGGTGCGGGTTTTGACATCGTGACAGGTGGCGAATTGGCACGGGTACTGGCAGCCGGTGGTGAACCTGCAAAAATTGTTTTCTCCGGTTTGGGTAAATCTGAAGTGGATATCGAAAAGGCTTTAAATGTTGGGATTGCCTGCTTCAATGTGGAGTCGCATGCCGAACTGGACCGCATTCAGAAAGTCGCAGCAAAACTTGGCAAAAAAGCACCGATTTCGTTACGTGTAAATCCTGATGTGGATGCCAATACGCATCCTTATATCTCAACAGGTTTGAAAGAAAACAAGTTTGGTATTCCAAGCGATACGGTCAATGAAACCTATCAATATGCAGCGTCATTACCGAATCTGGAGATTGTCGGAATCGATTGCCATATCGGTTCGCAGTTGACGGAAACGCAACCCTTTGTCGATGCGCTGGATCGTGTCATTTTAATGATCGAGCAGTTGAAAAGTCTGGGGATCAACCTCAAACATATTGATATTGGCGGTGGTTTGGGCGTGCGTTATAAAGATGAAACGCCGCCAAGTGTTGAAGAATATGCCAATGCCATGCGTCCTGCTTTAGAAAAGCTGGGCCTCAAAGTCTATATGGAGCCGGGGCGTAGTATTTCTGCCAATGCGGGCGCATTATTAACCAAAGTAGATTTACTCAAACCAACCAGCCACCGTAATTTTGCCATTATTGATGCGGCGATGAATGACTTGATTCGTCCTGCCTTATATGAAGCATGGATGGATATTCAATCGGTGAATCCGAGTGCTGATGTTGAAGTGAAAACATGGGATCTGGTCGGTGCGATCTGTGAAACAGGCGATTTCCTCGGTAAAGAGCGCGACTTGGCGCTTCAGGAAAATGATGTACTGGCGGTGCTGGGTGCCGGTGCATACGGTTTTGTGATGAGCTCTAATTATAATACCCGTGGCCGAGCTGCCGAAGTGATGGTCAGTGGTGATCAAGCCTATTTAATTCGTGAGCGTGAAACCATAGAATCACTTTGGGAAAAAGAACGTTTATTGCCTGAGGAATAAGTTGAGATGTATTTAGAGTTTACCAAAATGCATGGTTTGGGCAATGATTTTATGGTCGTTGATCTCGTTACCCAGCGTGCTTATTTAGATACAGTCACGATTCAGCGTTTGGCAGATCGTCATTTTGGGGTGGGTTTTGATCAACTATTGATTGTTGAACCACCCGATTTACCGGACGTTGATTTCAAATATCGAATTTTCAATGCCGACGGCTCGGAAGTCGAGCAGTGTGGTAATGGGGTGCGTTGTTTTGCCCGTTTTGTACATGAGCGTCAACTGACCACCAAAACCAAAATCCGTGTGCAAACCAAAGCAGGGATTGTTGAACCTGAATTGGGTGCTAACGGTTGGGTGCGTGTCAATATGGGGCAACCGAAGTTTCTTCCCGAAGAGATTCCGTTTGTGACGCAAGCGCATGAAGATACTGAAGGCTTATACGCACTTGCATTAGCAGACAATCAAAGCATTAATATTGATGTAGTGAACATGGGGAATCCGCATGCGGTGACCATCGTTCCTGATGTATTAACGGCAGATGTAGAACGTATGGGGCCACAAGTGGAATCACATGCGCGTTTCCCTGCACGTGTCAATGCGGGGTTTATGCAAATTCTGGATGAAAAGCATATTCGTTTACGTGTGTATGAACGAGGTGTTGGCGAGACTTTGGCCTGTGGTACAGGGGCTTGCGCTGCCGCAGTCAGTGGTATGCGCCGTGGTTTGCTAGCAAATGAAGTTGAAGTTCAGCTTGCGGGCGGTAAATTACACATTGCTTGGCGTGAAGGGGATGTGGTGTGGATGACAGGCCCAACCACGCATGTCTATGATGCCCGTCTGGATTTAAGATATTTTCAGGGCTGATCAACCCAGATGAAAAAAGCGCGTTTTAAAAACGCGCTTTTTTATGCTTTATCGTTTACTCAATGCCAGCTTGAGAGCAAACAGGATAAACACACTGCCTGTGATCCGATCCATATATTGAATAAATTTAGGTTGTTTTAAATAGGCTGAAATGGACTGCATTGCAACAATCAGGAATATCGACCAGAACAACCCAATTACCACATGAATCATCACCAAGCCCATGGTCCAGATGATTGGAGATGAGGACTGGGGAATAAACTGCGGTAAAAAGGAAATATAAAAAATACCGACTTTAGGATTAAGCAAATTGCCCCAAAAACCTTTGATAAACCAGTTTTGCGCCGTCGTAGAATCATTCAGACCAGCGAGTTGGCTACGAGGTTTTAAGATCAGATTGAGTCCTAACCAGGCTAGATAAATGGCGCCCATCCATTTTAAAAGATTAAAGGCCAGATCTGAGGTCATCAATAAGGCGCCCAATCCACAAGCCACAATAACTCCCCACACGATACAACCCAGATTAATCCCCAAGGCCGCTTGAAATGCTTTGGCCTTACCTTCAAGCGTTGCGGTACGGATGATCAGCGTGGTATCAAGCCCGGGGGTAATGGTCAGCAGGGTAATTGCAATCAGATAGGGAATAAGCATTGTTGTCATGATGAGGGCACCACTTAAAACTTGAAAAATGATTGTAGTACAGTGCAATACATTGTTCGAGCAGGTTTAGCAGGAATCGAGGGAAAAATTTGCTAGACTGTCGCTAGGTCTTGTTTTCAGCATGGAGCGTCATTTGGAAACCCCTGAAAAACTACTATCCATGTGGTTAAAAGAACGGATGATTCAAAATCAGTCGGAACATACCATTGCGGCCTATCAACGCGACTTAACTGATTTTTTCCGGTTTTGTGAACAAAAGCAATTACAGCTCCAGGATATTGAAGCTTCAGACCTGAGAGAATATCTGGCTGCCCGTGTTGAGCGGGATCAATTGAGTTCCAGCACGCTACAGCGACATTTGACTTCTATTCGCCAATTTATGAAGTGGGCAGAGCAAGGACAATATCTGGAGCAGAATCCATCTGAAGATTTTAAATTAAAGCGCCAGCCACGTCCTTTACCGGGCATGATTGATATTGAGACGGTTCATCAAATTCTAGATCAGGCTGCCCCCGAAAAACCTGTTGAGCAGCAATTATGGCTACGCGATAAAGCCATGCTGGAACTGCTATATTCCAGTGGTTTGCGTCTGGCAGAATTGCAAGGCTTAAGCATCAAGGATATTGATTTTAATCGGCAGTTATTACGTATCACAGGTAAAGGCAATAAAACCCGCATAGTCCCATTTGGAAGCAAAGCCAAAGATAGTCTGGTGGAATGGCTAAAAATCTATCGGATCTGGCAAGGCGGCTTTCATGCGGATTCTGCGGTTTTTATCTCGCAACGCGGCAATGCCTTAACACCACGACAAATTGAAAATCGGGTCAAGCTGCAAGCGCAACGAGCGGGTGTCAATGTCGACCTGCATCCGCATTTATTACGGCATTGTTTTGCCAGTCATATGTTATCTGCCAGTGGCGATTTACGTTCCGTGCAGGAAATGTTGGGACATAGCAATCTTTCCACCACCCAGATCTATACCCATGTCGACTTTGATCAGTTGGCAAAAGTGTATGATCAAACCCATCCACGGGCGCAAAAGGCGAGTTCCTGATATATTATGTTGCAAATTTGAACGATTAATCGTCGTCTACTTTTCCCGTTTATTCCGTACATTTGTTGAATTGATGTTATTACTTAATTGCCACGTTTTTATAAAAGTGAAAAGGCAACCAAATTTGCAGGAAACGATCCGTTACAGATCATTGCAATCCTGATGAAAAATGCTGGTTTAGATCGTTGAATTTTATAAAATATTAAAAAAATCAAAGTTTAATATTCATCATCTTGATGAGCTAAATAAATAGAATGAATCATTATTTTCAATTTGTGAACTGAGCGTTTCATGTTTTTTATGGCTGTAGCGGAAATTGTGACTTGACCGAAATGCCAAATACATTGCAAGATAGGGCACCTAAAAAGTTTCAATCGAAGAGTTAGAATACTCTTCATTACATTTACTTGCTTAGAACAGCCGAGGATTACATGAAGGCTCTTGTCGCTGTAAAACGTGTGGTTGATGCCAACGTTAAAGTTCGTGTTAAGCCGGACAATAGTGGGGTTGACCTTACCAACGTTAAGATGTCAATCAACCCATTCTGTGAAATCGCAGTGGAAGAAGCGGTTCGCTTAAAAGAAAAAGGAACAGTTTCTGAAATCGTTGTGGTTTCAGTGGGTGCTAAAGAAGCTCAAGAACAAATTCGTTCTGCAATGGCGCTAGGTGCTGACCGTGGTATTTTAGTTGAAACTGCTGATGAAGTTGGCGCTCTTGAAGTTGCTAAAATCTTGAAAGGCGTAGTTGATGCTGAAAAACCGGAACTTATTCTTCTTGGTAAACAAGCAATTGATGACGACTCTAACCAAGTAGGTCAGATGCTTGGTGCTTTACTGGGTGCAGGTCAAGGTACTTTCGCATCTGAAGTTAAAGTTGACGGAGGTAAAGTTCAGGTAACTCGTGAAATCGACGGTGGTTTACAAACTGTTGAGCTTGCACTTCCTGCAATCATCACGACTGACTTACGTTTGAATGAGCCACGTTATGCTGCTCTTCCAAACATCATGAAAGCGCGTAAAAAGCCACTTGATACCAAATCACCTGCTGATTATGGCGTTGCAACAGGTACTAAGCTTAAAACAATTAAAGTTGAAGCTCCTGCTGAACGTAAAGCTGGCGTACAAGTGAAGTCTGTAGACGAGCTTGTTGAAAAATTGAAAAACGAAGCGAAAGTGATCTAATACAGAAGGATAAAATCATGAGTATTTTAGTTATCGCTGATCACAACAACCAGACACTTAACGGTGCAACTTTAAACGTTGTTGCGGCAGCTCAAAAAATCGGTGGTGATATTACTGTATTGGTTGCTGGTTCTGGCGCTCAAGCAGTTGCAGACGCTGCTGCTAAAGTTGCTGGTGTGAGCAAAGTATTACTTGCTGACAATGCTGCTTATGCAAACCAATTGGCTGAAAACGTTGCTGGCTTAGTTGCTGACATCGCGAAAGGCGGTTACAAATATGTATTAGCTGCATCTACAACAACGGGTAAGAACATCCTTCCACGTGTTGCTGCACTTCTTGACGTCAGCATGATTTCAGACATCATCGCTGTTGAATCTGCAAATACATTCAAGCGTCCGATCTATGCAGGTAACGCGATTGCAACTGTTCAATCTGACGAAGCAATCATCGTGGGTACCGTTCGTGGTACAGCATTTGATGCAGTTGCTGCTGAAGGTGGTTCTGCTGCAGTTGAAGCGGTTGCTGAAGCAAAAGACGCTGGTATTTCTACCTTTGTAAACGAAGAAATCGTGAAACTTGATCGTCCAGAGTTAACTGCTGCACGTATCGTTGTTTCTGGTGGTCGTGGTGTAGGTTCTGGTGAGAACTATCACAAAGTCCTTGATCCATTAGCTGACAAGCTTGGTGCTGCTCAAGGTGCTTCACGTGCTGCGGTAGATGCTGGCTTCGTACCAAACGATTTCCAGGTTGGTCAAACGGGTAAAATCGTTGCGCCTGATCTTTATATGGCGATTGGTATCTCTGGTGCGATTCAGCACTTGGCAGGTATGAAAGACTCTAAAGTGATTGTTGCAATCAACAAAGATGAAGAAGCGCCAATCAACAGCGTTGCTGACTACTGGTTAGTGGGCGATTTAAACACTGTTGTTCCAGAATTGGTAAGCAAACTGTAATTTACAGTCTGCCACTTATTCAAGAAAACGCCCTTGTGCTATACATTGCACAAGGGCGTTTTTTATTGGATTGATCATGAATATTGATTCTACGGCTACGATGGATGCACAGCATTTACATGGTTCGCTGGTCAGCTTGGCACGTGCAGATATGGCGCGGGATTACTTATGTATTCGGGCAAAAAATCAGCATGGGCTAGCGAATATTCAAGTGAACCAGTTACACATGGGCATGATTCTGCATGGGCAGAAACAATTAACGCTGCATCATCAACAGGTGAATCTCAGTGCGGGTGATCTGTTTATTATCAAGCCCGATACTGTTGCCGATACCATCAATATTCCAGATCCGGAAACGGGCGAATATCTAACCATTCTGGTGCCGATGTGTGAAGAGGTGATTCAGGCTGCACAGATGATCTGGGCCAAGCCAATTACCGATAAAACAGAAGCAATCTTACGGTTTTCAATCCATGATTTTGCCTCTCATCTTCTAAGCTGGCAAACCGCTTTATTTGAACAGGATCTGGTCAAGGCACGTTTGTCGATTGCAGCGATACTGGTGCAGCTATGTCAACAGCAGTGTTCTGATGTACTGATTGTTCCTGCTCCACAACTCTCCAAACGAATTTACCAGTGGGTGCTAGAGCAACCACAACATGCATGGCAATCCAGTGAAATTGAGGCGCGCCTAGGTTTAAGCAGTGCCACATTGCGGCGTAAACTCAGTCACGAACAGACGTCTTTAAGAGAAATCATTACCCGTGCCCGGCTTGCCTATGCACTGGAGTTGTTGTATTCAAACAAACTGCCGATGAAAACGATTGCAGCGAAGTCCGGTTATCAATCGGTTGCGACGTTCCGTGCCCGATTTATGCAGCGTTATCAGATTGATCCTAACGTTTTAGCTTTGTAATCATCCAGATTGAGCGATTCACGTCGATGATTGAGCGATTTTGATCATTAGGAATGATTAGATTTAAATCAATCCAATATCGAGGTGATGGACGTGAAATTATTAAAACCGATCCTGATTGCATTATTGTTTAGTGCAGCTACTGTCCATGCTGAATCCAGTCCCCAGCTCAAGCAGGTCGCAGGATATTTTTTACAACCGATTGGAAATCTGAAAGTGACGGCGCTGTTTGACGGCGAACTTGGCTTGCCTCGTAGCGATTTGCTGGGAATTTCATCGGAAAAAGCCAACCGGTTATTTGCTCAGAATTTTGTACCTGTCGATGAGCACAATCAGATCGTGACTGACTTTTCGGCTTATCTGGTCCAAACTCCGACCCAGAATATTTTAATTGATGCTGGCACGTCCCAATGCTTTGGCCCAAGCTTGGGACATGTTCCGGAAAACCTGAAAAAGGCAGGAGTACAGCCCGAGCAGATTGATACGATTTTGATTATCCATGCCCATCCTGATCATTTATGTGGTATTAGCTTAAACGGGAAAATGGTTTATCCAAATGCCAAGGTGTATCTGGCCAAAGCGGATGTCGACTATTGGACATCAGCAGAGAACGAAGCAAAAGCCACTGATTTCTTCAAACCTTTATTTAAAATGACCCGCGATGCATTACAACCTTATCAGCAGGCAGGACAGTTGAATGCCTTTACCAGAACCTCTTTCCATGTGCCCAATGTACAACTGATCACCACGCAGGGGCATACCGAAGGCCATTCCTCTTATCTGGTGGATGGACAAAATGAACAAAAATTTTTGGGACTGGGGGACGTGGTGCATTATGCTGCGGTGCAATTTCCGTATCCCGAAGCCAGCTATAAACCGGATACGGATTCCCGAAGTGCTATTGCAGTGCGTAAACATATTTTTGAACAAGCCTCTCAACATCAATGGTGGATTGGCGCTGCACATGTGGCTTTTCCCGGCATTGGTCATATCGGCAAGAATGCGCACGGCTATCAATGGATTCCAGCCCAATATCGCCCAGAACAGTGATGGGTGGCTTTGATTTTTTCTTCGCTGATAGCAGCTTCAAGCTTATGAGACAGAGCGTTTCCTTTATGCAACGATACTGTTGCTAATTTAAGGTACTGATTTAAATCGTATTAAATTAAGTTTTTCTTAATGGTTAATTTCAATTAAGCTAAAAGTGTACTCATTAGTACACTTTTGTTAGACTTTTATTTTCGCTGGTTTTTTTGTTGAATAATGAAGTTTGATTTCCGCTTAAATGGCGTTGTATTGTTTTTATTCTCCCTTTTATCTCTTACCGCATTTCTAGCCATTGCCCAAAGTGCTGTACTGTTGACATGGAATGTCCATGTTCTGGAAGCCTTTCAGGCCATTGTGTTATTGGCTTGTGTTCCGTTCACCTGGTTCTATGTCAAACCCAAGACCTTAACTGAGCAGAAGAAATGGTTCTGGATCTGGGCCATGGCGTGGTGGTTGATGTTCTTTGGGCGAAGCATTAGTTGGGGGCGTGATTTTTTTCCTGAAGTTCCGCATGTCTATTATCGGATCATTTCAATTTTTGTGATTGCACCTGTGGTTCTGATGCTGTTTTCTCCGCACTTAAGAGCTGAAATCAAGTATAAGTGGCAACAGCTCAAGTTGCCGTTCTGGTATTTACTGATTGCGATTTTGTCATTATTTCTGGCGGATAGTATCGAGCATCATCGCTTTATTGACACCTTGTTGCTCAGTAATCATGCGAATCAGGATATCGTGGAAGAGCTCTACGAAAATCCATTTATTCTGGCGCTGTTCTGTTCTGCTTTTTATTTTATGCAGCAGGATCGGGTGACTGAACAGGACAAGCTCATGCCGGCGATGCAGTCAGAACTTTCTCCCAAGCCCTATCAATAAAAATAGAGACTTTTTAAACGGTTTAGCTCGGGGCTTAACCGATACGGAATTGCGCTCAATCAGCGACTTTTGCAGCAGGGTTTGCTGCTTTTTTATCCAAACCGCTGAGCAAAGTATTTTTATCGGCGCTTTTCTGTTTTTAGCAATTTTAAGTCATTCATTTATATATCCTTTTTATTGTAAAAAAATGCTATTTTTGCAGGCTTAAACTTACCGTTATTTTGTGCTTTATGCTATAATTTTTCGCTGTATTTTTTATTTTAGTTCAAGTCTTTGAGCTGAATTTTTGCAAGATTGAAGACATAAAAACAGGTACAACTCTCTACCTGTAAACAAGGAGTATGCATGAGCGTATCGGAAATCAGACCGATTGCCATTGAGGACGAACTCAAGCATTCATATCTAGATTACGCGATGAGCGTAATCGTATCTCGTGCATTGCCAGATGTGAGAGACGGTCTAAAACCTGTTCATCGTCGCGTATTATATGCGATGCACGAATTGGGCAATGATTATAACAAAGCGTACAAAAAGTCTGCTCGTGTTGTCGGTGACGTAATCGGTAAATATCACCCGCATGGTGATAGCGCAGTATATGAAACAATCGTTCGTATGGCGCAGGACTTTAGTTTGCGTTACATGCTGGTGGATGGTCAGGGTAACTTCGGTTCGGTCGATGGGGATAGCGCGGCAGCAATGCGTTATACCGAAGTTCGTATGCAAAAGCTCACCCATGAAATTTTGGCCGATCTGGAAAAGGATACGGTTGACTGGGAAGACAACTACGACGGTTCCGAGCGTATTCCTCAGGTGATGCCAACGCGTATTCCAAATCTACTGATTAACGGTACGACGGGTATTGCAGTGGGTATGGCGACCAACATGGCGCCACACAACATGACTGAAGTGGTCAATGCATGTCTGGCGTATGCCAATAATCCGAATATTTCTGTAGAAGGATTGATGGAGCACATCACGGGCCCGGATTTCCCTACAGGCGGTATTATTTACGGTAAATCGGGCATTGTAGATGCCTACCGTACCGGTAAGGGCCGTTTGCATATTCGTGGTAAATATCACTTCGAAGAAGACCAGAAAACAGGTCGTACCACGATCGTCTTTACTGAAATTCCTTATCAGGTCAACAAGGCAAAAACCATTGAGCGTATTGCCGAGTTAGTCAAAGAAAAGAAAATTGAAGGTATTTCTGAGCTTCGTGACGAGTCTGATAAAGAAGGGATGCGTATCGCCATCGACTTGAAACGTGGCGAAAATGCAGAAGTTGCAGTGAATAACCTGTTCTTGCATACCCAGCTTCAAAACTCGTTCAGTATCAACATGGTCTGCCTGGATAATGGTCAGCCGAAGTTGATGAACCTGAAGGATATTATTGCGGCATTTATCCGTCACCGCCAAGAAGTTGTAACGCGTCGTACCATGTACGAACTGCGTAAGGCGCGTGAGCGTGGTCATATCTTGGAAGGTTTGACCGTTGCCTTGGCTAATATTGATGCCATTATTGAGACTATCAAGACTTCTGCCAATCCGGCTGAGGCGCGTGAGCGTTTACAGGCTGGCGAATGGGCCGGTGGCGGTGTGGTTGCCTTACTGGAAAAAGCAGGCGCGATTTCTGTTCGTCCAGACGAGATTGAAGGCGAAGATCCGGCACGTCCGTTTGGCTTGTCAGGTGATATTTATCGCTTGTCACCAACTCAGGTTGGCGCGATTCTAGAATTGCGTTTACACCGTTTAACGGGCTTGGAACAAGACAAGTTACACGCTGAATATACTGAAATCTTAGGCCAAATTGCTGAATTAACAGCGATTCTGAATGACTTCAATTTGTTGATGAGCGTAATTCGTGAAGAGCTGGCGTTGATCGTGCAACAATATGGTGATGGTCGTCGTACTGAGATTGTCGAGTCTGGTGTTGATTTCTGCCGTGAAGACTTGATTCCTGAAGAGCAAGTTGTATTGACTGTGTCTCAAACCGGTTATGCGAAAACCCAACCGCTTTCTGATTATCAGGCGCAACGCCGTGGTGGTCGTGGTAAGTCTGCCACTGCAATGAAAGATGATGACATCATCCAGCATTTAATTGTGGCGTCGAACCATGCAACCGTGCTGTGCTTTACCGATGTCGGCAAGGTATATCGCTTACGCGTATTTGAAGTACCGCAAGCCTCTCGTGGTGCCAAAGGTCGTCCAATTATCAATTTACTTCCTCTAGAAGCGAATGAAACTGTTACTGCTATTTTACCGTTGACTGAATTCCCAGAGAACCATTACGTATTCATGGCGACTGCATCAGGTACGGTAAAACGTGTTGAACTAGCGCAATTTAGCAATGTCCGTTCAAACGGTTTACGCGCAATTGAGCTAAATGATGAAGATACCTTGATCGGTGTTGCGATTACCGACGGTAACCAGCAGATCATGCTGTTCTCGAATGAAGGTAAGGCGATCCGTTTTGCTGAAACTGATGTTCGTGCGATGGGTCGTACCGCCAAAGGCGTACGCGGTATGCGTGTCAGCTTCGCCAGCAACAGTATCGAAGCTGAAGATGCCGATGTTGAAAATGATGACAGCGATGACAATGATGATTCATCAGATTCAAATGTCATCAGCCGTATCGTTTCGCTTGTAGTTGTACCTGAAACGGGTGAAGTGCTGTGTGCATGTGCCAACGGTTATGGTAAACGTACGCCAGTAGATGACTTCCCGACCAAGAAACGTGGTGGTAAGGGTGTAATTGCGATCAAGACCAGCGAACGTAATGGTGAGCTAGTGGGTGCAGTATCGATTGATGAAAGCAAAGAACTGATGTTGATTTCTGACGGCGGTACATTAGTACGTACCCGTGCTGCTGAAGTGGCAACAACGGGCCGTAATGCGCAAGGTGTACGCTTGATCCGTTTAAGCGATGCTGAAACCCTGGTGGGTGTGGTTTCGATTGAAGCTGTAGAAGATGACGAAGAGTTAGATGCTATAGATGAAGTTGAAAATACTGAAGCTGAAACAGTGACTTCTGAAGAAGTGGTTGCTGAGCCAAAAGATGATGCGCCTGAAGCGTAATCATTGAGGTAATAAAAAAGGAAGCTTATGAGCTTCCTTTTTTTATGGGTTGCATCATTACTAAACGGTAATAAGAAATTGCCAGTAAAATGGCAGCGACAGTAGCTAGATAAATCAGTTTTGGTATCACAATAGAGGTTGGTACACCCATTTGATTGAGCTGGACAAACATCTGGACACCATGTGTTGAAGGAAAAATCCAAGCCAACCATTGCATCCAGTGCGGCATGGCTTCATGAGGCCAGGCTGTGCCAGTCAGTAAGAACAATGGAACAGAAGTCACCACAATCAGATGCCCAACCCGTTCCGGCATATCCACCAGTGAACCGAGCAGCATGCCCAAGCCAATCACACAACTGACATAGATTGGAACGGCAAGCAACATGCCCCAGAAGTTGCCACCGTGTGGAAATTCATATAGCCAGAAGGTAAAGCCGAATAAATATAGACAGCTCAGGCAGCCAGTGGTAAAAATGGCGGCGAATGTGGCCCAGAATTCAACCGGCTTTGCGACCCAGCCCTGTTCACGGTAACTGGCAATCAGCATGGCAAGACCCAACACAATAGTCTGATGAATGATCAGGCTGGCCACAGCAGGGAAGATATAACTGCCATAACCTGACATGGTATTGAATAAGGGAATCTGATGAATCGAAAGTTCTGGTTCGAAAGCAGAGGCATTACCGAATTTCTCTAAATGTTCTTTCAGGGTGTATTCGATTGAGCTTGCCAAACCTACGCCAACTTCTTTGGTCCGAATAAAATAGGCTGTACTCAAGTACAGGCCAATGCCGCCCATTTCCCCGCGTTTCAAGCTATTGGTGAGGTTCTCGGGGAGTAACAAGATACCTTCAGCTTGCTGGTTCTGCACCATGTGCTGTGCTTCCAGAAAATTATCCGTCACCGTGGTGATCTTGATATGCGGACTATTGGATGCCTGACTAATGATTTTTGAAGTCAAAATGCTTTGTTCTTCGTCCACAATCACAATCGGAATATCTTCTGCGGTTTGTGCTTTATAAGCGGTTGGGTAGAAGAAGCTATACAGCAGGGTTGCTGCAATCAGGGTGGTGAATACCGAATTGTTGGCAAAAATATTCTTAAAGGTCTGTAGGTAATAGCTGAAAAATGACTTCATGCGCTCAGCTCCTGAGTATTTTTCTTCAACAGACGCACGCTTAACGCAAAGAATAAGCTCGCGAAGACCAGCAAAATAGCAAAGGGAACCATTGAGACATGCAGATCGCTGCCGATAATCCACTGTTCGGTTTGCAGCTTGGCATAAGGGGTATAGGGAATAATCATTGACCAGAACTGGGTAAATGCAGGCGCATTGTTCAGGGGCAGGGTAATCCCTGAGAAGCTGGGTGAAGAACCGCCATAAAGAGCAATAAAACCAAAGGTTTTAGGCAGGTTTTGGGTGGCGAGTACCACGGTACTGCTGATCACGGCGTAGGAAAAATACAGTAAAAATTGTGCTACCAAGATCAGCGTGAGTGAACCTGCAATGAAGTAACCGCGGATCTGTGCTAACCAGAACATCCAGCACCAGGTCCAGGCACAGAAAATAAAGACATAGAGCAAAATTTTACCGAGTAGGCTGGAAACCACTTGTTTGGAACTCACCCATTCACCCACTGTTTTGCGCTTAAACTCTTGCCCTATGGCAAAAGCCACGCAGCAACAGAGCAATAAGTGTAAAACGGCTGGCACCATAAACGGCTCAAGAAATAACTCATAACTCATGCTTGGGTTATATAAGGTCGAGATCTTGATGTGTGGGGTGGGCATGTCCAGATAGGGGATTGTATTGGACAGATAGCTTTGTCCCATATATTCCGCCATGCCATTCAGGGTGCTGATGAGCATGGCTGAGGAAATGGTATTCCCGATACTAAAAAATGACTGGTTATAGGCGATACTGATTTGTGCATCTTGGGCTTTGACCAGCCGTTGTTCAGCACCTTCGGGGATCATCACGAATCCCCAGGCTTCGGTTTTGTTGATCAGGTGTTCGGCTTCATCCTGACTGGCAGTGATGGTCTTGACCTGTAACGTATGGTTCAGACTTAAGCTACGAATCACCTTACGGCTCATTTCACTCTGGTCCTGGTCAATCACTACAATGGGCAGATGCTCAGCCTTACCGGCTGAAAACATACTGCCAAACAGCAGAATCACCAGCAATGGGGCGATAACCGCCATAAACAGATCGACTTTATGGCGTTTGAGATAGCGTAATTCCCGAAGCATGACAGCAAACATCGGTTATTTGGCCTCTTCGATTTTAAAGAGTACGCTCATGCCGACTTTTAAATCTGGAATGCGTTGCTCAGGCACCAAGTGGAATTTAAAGCTGCGTATGTCATAACCACCGGTCTGGCGCGTGGTTTTAATGGTTGCAAAATCACCTTCGGCATCAATGTTTTTGACTTTAAAACTGACTTTTTGATTTAAAGCCGGAATAAAACCTTCAATTTTTTTCATTTGATACACAGCGCTGTACATGTCTTCGCGAACATTTAAGCTGACCCACAAATCGTGGTCTTCGATAATACTGACCACAGGCACGCCTGTTGCGACTAACTCAGTCGGTTTACCATAAGTTTTTGATACGGTTCCGTCTGTTGGTGAATACAGTTTGGTTTCTGCTGTTAATGCATTGGCTTCTTTGACTGCCGCTTGTGCCATTGCAACTTGTGCATCCGCAGTTGATTTCTGTTGTTCGGTACTACCACGTTTGGCACGGGCATACTGTTGATAAGAAGCTTCGGCAGTTTCACGTGCAGAGGTCTGTGCAGCCCGCATTTCATCGCGACGTTGACGAGAAATCACCCCTTGCTGATAAAGGGTTTCACCACGTTTATAGGTGGTTGCTGCCAATTCTGCTTGGGTTTTCATGGCTTGCCAGTTGGCATACAGGGTCTCAATATTTTCTTGTTGAGCACCCCGATAAACGGTGGAGTGGAATGCAGTTGCACTTTGTAAAGCTGCTTGGGCCTGTTCTTTTTTTGCTTCAAGTTCCGGGCTGACAAAACGAACCAGAGCCTGACCTTTCTTAACTGGCTGTCCCTCGGAAACATAGAACTCTTCAATACGACTAGGCACTTTGGTGCTGATATGCACGGTTTCTGACTCAACCCGACCTTGCAATTCAATAGCTTGCGGTTGATAGGCTTTCCACAAGCCAAAAGCGATTAAACCCAAAAGTAGAATCAAAATAATCAGGCCGATGATTTTTGCCTTGCCTTTTTTAGCTGGCTCGTTCGGTGGCTGCTGGGTATTTGAGTTTGATGTCTCAGGTTGTGGCTGCGCAATTTGCTCAGTCGCGCTCACTTGTGCTTGAGCTGATTCAGACGCTTGCGTTTCAGTCTTGTTGTCCACTTGATTTTTATCGCGTTCTGAATTGGATGATGATTGATCTTGGCTCATAAAATTCTCCAATTAACGGATATAGTCAGTACGTGGTTGATGAACATACAGCTTGAACTCATCAATCGAGCCATAGCTTTGTAAAAGTGTTGCGAGAGATAAAATGTATTTATATGAATTAAGCGCCATTTCGCTTTTTAAAGCACTGAGGGCGTTTTGTGCATCAATCACTTGTGTCGCCGTGCCCATGCCTTCCTTAAAGGAAAGCTGCTGGATACGTAAGTTCTCTTGTGCCGCTTTGGTGTTTTGAACCAGCAATTGATGGCTATTCTGTGAGGAACTTAATTCGCTATAAGACTTATACAACACATTTTCGACTTCCTGTTTGGTGCGTTCGGTCATCAGTTCGGCTGCATACTTTTTAAGTTCGGCTGCCCGGATATTTTTATTGTTATCGATGCCCGAAAATAAATTGTATTTTGCCATGACGCCGACAATCCAGTTCTCTTTGCTGTCCAGTCCATATTCACCAAAGGCAAAAACACTCGGTTTTTTGGCTGACTGCTGAACCTTGATATTTTCATTGGCCAGTTGGGTATCCATTTGCAGCTTTTTGATCAGACTGGAATTCTGATCATAATTTGCCAGCATTTTATCCAGCGAATGGTTTTGTACGTTATTCACAAACAGAGGGGTGGTGAGATTTAAACTTTCTCTGGTTTTGAGTAAATTTTGCAGGCTAAACTGACTGGCTTGTAAGTTCGATTGAGCATTTTGATAGCTACGTTGCGCATTATTACGTGCTACCTCAAATTGCATGCGCTGGCCCTTATTAATAAAGCCTTGCTTCTCCAGTTTAAGGGCATTGTCATAATGTTCCTGCATGGCATTTAAATTAAACAGGCTGGCATTCAGTAATTGCTGCTGTAATTGCACATTAAAATAAGACTGGATCATCTCAAAACGTTGCGAGTCTTGTTGTTGTTTTTCGCTAATGTTTGAGCGTTGTGCCTGAATGGTGGCAATCTGTTTGGCGCTGCTAATTTTACCGCCGGTATAGAGCGGCATCACCATGGAAACTGAGGTACGCACATCATGGTCTTTAACCGTAACATCGACATTGTTCGGCACCTGATTCAGACCTTCACTTACGGTTTGATCAAATCCCTGACTAACCTGATCAATCACTTCAGGCGGTAATACATTTTCCCATTGTGATAACTTGTCATCAAAACCACGGGTCAGCGAATTTTCCAGTCGTCGTTTACTTGAGCCTAAAGGCACGCTGGTTTCACTATGAAATGAATAAGCACGGGCATTTAAATCAATACGGGGAAGGCCCAGGTTTTTAACCGCCTCCATCTCAAGTTGTGAAGCTTGTTGCAGAGCTTGTTGGGCTTGGGAGGCATAGGCATTTTCGACCACATACTGTTCAGCCTCGCTATAGCTGAATGTCTGGGCCCATACAGAAGATGAAAATAAGGCACAGCTGATCAGGCTTATACTCAAGCTTAACATTTTGGGAAAGCGCTTGACCTTGAAATCTGGTCGGTCATGTTGTTTCAACATCAGGTTATGTCGCAATTTAATAATATCCTGCGTTAGTCTAAATTCTTTTTATAAAATTAAAATATTATGTTTTTAATTAAATAGTTATATGGCTCAGATTGGTGTAGTGAATTTGTAAAAAGTAGAGTTTTTAATCTAAATAAAATGGCGAAAAACCGGGACGTTTTAGGTTCGGGAAAAGGGCTGGCAAGTTTGGCCTAAAATAATTGTAATGACAGAACATGATTGAAAAATTAATACTTTTTTTGCAGTCAAATTGAAATATTTACTGCATAAGCTGCTGCAAGCTTCGCCAATCTATGATTAAATTCCCATTCCAATTTGTTCCACTTTAACAAGGGAAAACTCATGCGTGCTTATAATTTCTGCGCTGGTCCTGCTGCATTACCTACTGCCGTTTTAGAAAAAGCTCAACAAGAATTGTTGAATTGGCAGGGCAAAGGTCTGTCGATCATGGAAATGAGTCATCGTAGCAATGATTATGTTGCCGTGGCAGAGAAGGCTGAAGCTGACTTACGTAAGCTCATGAACATTCCAGAAAACTATAAAGTGCTATTTTTACAGGGTGGGGCATCCTTACAGTTCTCAGCGATTCCGTTGAACCTGTTAGGTAAAAATAACAAGGCAGACTATATCCATACTGGCATCTGGTCTGAAAAAGCGCTAAAAGAAGCGAAACGCTATGGCGATATTAATATTGTTGAAGCGGGTACGCTTATTGATGGTAAACATGCGATCACTGAACAGAGTACTTGGAATCTGTCGAATGATGCAGCCTATGTACATTATGCAGATAATGAAACCATTGGTGGTTTGCAATTCGCGGCTATTCCAGATGTGAATGCACCGTTGGTCTGTGATTATTCATCTAGCATTTTGTCTGCACCATTGGATGTCAGCAAGTTTGGCCTGATTTATGCCGGTGCGCAAAAAAATATCGGTCCGGCAGGTTTGACCATCGTTATTATTCGTGATGATTTACTTGACCAGGCCAAGCCGGAAATTCCAAGCATCTTGAAATATGCAGACCAAGCCAAGAATGGTTCAATGGTCAATACCCCAGCGACCTACGCATGGTATTTATCAGGTCTGGTATTTGAATGGTTGCTTGAGCAGGGTGGAGTAGATGCCATCTATAAAGTGAATCAGGAAAAAGCCAAGTTATTATATGGTTACATTGATTCGAGCGATTTTTATAACAATCCGATCGCAGTGCCAAACCGTTCAATGATGAATGTACCATTTACCTTGGCGGATGAAGCACTTGAAAAGACTTTCTTGCAAGAAGCTGAACAGCATCACTTATTGAACTTGGCAGGCCACCGTTCAGTGGGAGGCATGCGTGCAAGTATTTATAATGCCGTCCCGTTAGAAGGTGTTCAGGCTCTTGTTCACTTTATGGACGATTTTGCGAAACGTCATGGTTAAGCCATAAACAGCAGTTAAAATAAAAGCCCTCATCATTGAGGGCTTTTATTTATATGAATAAGGGTATGCGCAAAAATCAGAAAAAGCCAATTTGATGAAAAATAAGTGCTGCTAAGAACATACCGAGTAAGAAAAAGCAAAAAGCACCAACATCAAGTTTAAGACCTTGATCACTCGAATGAATCAGACTGGTGGTTGTTTGTTCTGGTATAATTTTCATTAGAACGCCTAAAATGCCATTTATGTGATTTTTTGTCACTCAAGAGCAGTTTTAGCATAAATATTGGCCTGAATCCATAGGTTGCCACGAATATATTGGCCAATGTTAAAGTTTCTATACAATTCGTTTTTAGTGGCAATACGAATCAGGATTGCCGGTAAATCATCTTCTAAAACCAGAGTTACGTCATACAGGGTATATTCATCCTGCATAAACTGCATTTGAGTTTTACCAACAATATTACCCTGGAACCAGGCTTCATCTTCCTGACCTAAAGTTTCACCAAATAAATAAGCCACCATTTTAGAAAAGTCGACCGTGACAGGTTCTTGATCTTCTGGTGTTTTTGGCTGCCACTCATTAATCAGTTCCTGTAAATTTTCTGGCGCTACACCATTATGTTCTGCCAAAATTGCATTTAAAGCGCGATGATGTTTAATCGAAGCAGGATCATCTACAATGATTTTCTCATCTGCAGCCACTGCTTCCAATTCATAGGCCCAAGCATTAAATTGAACTTTATAGCTTTGATTTTTGTCATATTGACAGCTATTTACACTGAATAGATTATCAAAGGCATAAATGGTGGTATCTTTATTTAAATTTAACCGTAATACGGCCTGAGTGGCAGAATCACAGGTAATAATTCGCTCAATTTTGGCATCATATTTATACGGGCTTTCGAAACTTGGAAATGCAGTTTTTAATGCACGTGGTTTTTGGTCTTCCACCGCGATGATCTGGTTAATCGAAACAGATTCACCGCTTGGGCCTTGAATCAACCAGAATGCCTGATCCATCTCATGTTCATCTTCACATAGCCCCATTGGCATAATCGGTGCATCAAGGGCCAGTCCTAACCATTTGGGAACATCAGTTTCGGGTGTATCTGTCAATAAGTTCCAATGCTCGACATGATTACCGAAATTTTGATCTTGAATTTTAATGATTTCTGGATTGTTTTGATTTTTCATAAAGCGAGAGGCTAAAAAGATTGAACTTATTCTATTAAATCGAGGGTAACCGGGATATTTCAAGTCTGAATCTGTAATTCTCTAAAATTTATTTTAATTTTTAAGCTGATATCAACCTTTACTCCAGTCGAAGCAAATAAAAAATGCATGGGATGACTGCCGCTTTGTTAACTCTACTTTTCCCGTAATCTGCTACACTAGTCTTTTCTTCTCAAGAGTTTTCGTCAACGTGCTGCCATTTAAATTATGGGTAGATGCTGATGCTTTACCTAAAATTTTACGTGAAGTGATTTTACGCGCATCCGATCGTTATCAACTTGAAGTGACCTTTGTTGCCAACCAGAATGTCGGTATCACCCCATCCATGCGGATTAAATCCATTCAGGTGATGAGCGGGGCAGATCAGGCGGATCAGGAAATTGTGGAACGTATGCAAGAAAATGACATTGTCATTACACAAGATATTCCGCTGGCGGCGCAAGTAATTGAAAAAGGGGGAATTGCCATTCACCCCCGTGGTGAGATCTATACCACGGCTAACGTAAAAGCACGTCTCCATCTACGTGATTTTATGGATACCTTACGTGGGGCTGGGGTACAGACTGGTGGGCCACCACCAATTTCAGAACGAGATAAACGTGAATTTTCCAGTTCTCTGGATCAGACCATTTTAAAACAAAAACGAAAAACAGCATCTTGAGTTGAGTATGCCATCACGTATAAACCTGATGCTCACTTATGGACTACTGGTCTTTATCTGGGCAACCACGCCGCTTGCAATTGTGTGGAGTGTTTCGGACCTGCATCCGATGTGGGCATTGCTGATCCGCTTTTTTATTGCCTTACCACTCGCTGTGACGGTGTTATTACTGTTAAAAGTGAAATTTCCCACTCATAAAATTGCCCTATTGAGTTATGCCGCAGGCTCATTGAGTCTGATTGGTTCGCAAATCTTTACCTATGCAGCCACGGCTTATCTGAGTTCGGGGCTGATCGCCTTGATGTTTGGTCTGGCACCGATTATGGCTGGCCTGATTGGTCGTTTTGGTTTTCAGCAGAAGCTGGCAGGTTTGCAGTGGCTGGGAATGGCAACCTCAATTATCGGCTTGGCCATGATTTGCTTGAGTGGTAGCCAGCAGCATGTACAGCCGATTGGCATTATTTTAATGCTGATCAGCGTTTTTTCTTATTCATTGTCGATTTTTCTGGTCAAGAAGATTAATGCAGACTTGCCAGTGATGGCGCAGGCCACCGGCTCAATTCTGGTCTCAACCTTATTGGCTACATTATTGATACCGTGGATCTGGCAATATGCCCCAACGCATTTTCCTTCTGCAAAGTCTTTGTTTGCACTGACCTATACCATCGTGATGGCTTCGTTAATTGCCATGTTCTGTTATTTTAAGCTGGTGCAGAACTTACAGGCGACCACATTATCACTCACGACTGTCATGACACCGATGCTGGCGATTCTGATCGGCGCTTATCTGAACCATGAACAAATATCAGCTCAGGTCTTTGTGGGCGCGAGTATTATCCTGTTCGGTTTAGTGCTGTACTTCTTCAGGGATTTAAGGGCATATCGCCGTTTGAAATCTTAAGGATGGAATCAGCTGGCTTCACTTTGTTGAGCCTGTCGAATACTGGCAGCCAATTTAGCGCGATCTTGCGGATTGAGCGTAATAAAATAGGCACCGATACGGAATTTTCCCTGTTCTTCCGCGGTGCTATGGGCAACTTGCGCAATGGCTGCGATATGGAAGAAATTTTCAGGGTGGCTCAGGGTAATGTGGATATAGGTGCCTTGATTAATATCTTGAGAACTAAAGAAACTTAATCCATTCTCGGAAACATTGACCTGCTCAGGAACCGGCAATAAGGATTGCACGATATTGTCATAATAAGACCCTGTAATCAGGTTTAATTTCTGGTTAAAAAGGGATAAGATGCGAGCAATTTGTTGATCTTTTTCATTTAATTGTTCTAATTCGTAGCGAAACGCATGATCAAATTGATCTAATTCTGCAAGTAGTAGAAAATAGCGGGGCAAAACGAAATGGGAATCATACGGGTCATTCAGCGCTACATCATCGGGAATGATTTGATAGTTGATTCTCAACACGGCATCAATACGAGACATCACACGACGTTCAGTGTTGTCGTCAACAAGATGATGTTGTGAATTTTCCATAATAAATCACCTCGGACTAGATGGTATGTTTAAGCCAATTTCGCTGTATATAGGGTTGAGATACACTCGTGCTCAGCGGAGTAATCATTTTATTTCTTTTGTCGCCTTAGTTTCCATGATCGGCTTGACGCTTGGTGTTGCTGTGCTGATTACAGTGCTATCGGTCATGAATGGTTTCGATCGCGAATTAAAAAATCGTGTCCTTGGAATGGTTCCACAAGCCACTGTTTCTTCTAATCAAATTCTAACAGATTGGCCTGAGCTTGTAAAAAAAGTTGAGCATCACCCGCATGTCACAGGTGCTGCGCCTTTTACCCAATTGCAAGGGATGTTGACTGGGCAAGGGCAAGTCGCCGGTATTATGGTGACAGGGATCGAGCCAAAATATGAAAGCAAGGTGTCGATTATCCAGAACCATATGGTTGCAGGTGATTTAAATGCATTAAAAAAAGGCGAGTTCGGGATTGTGCTCGGTAAAGATATGACCGATGCCTTGGGTCTGAGCCTGAATGACAATGTGACCTTGGTACTGCCTGAAGCAACGCCGTCTCCAGCAGGTGTGGTGCCACGATTTAAACGCTTTAAAATTGTCGGTATTTTTAGTGTCGGTGCAGAAGTGGATTCTACAGTTGGCTACATTGCCTTGAATGATGCCTCGACCTTATTACGTTTGCCGGATGGTGCCCAAGGTGTGCGTCTTAAAGTGGATGACATTTTTGCGGCGCCGAATGTGGTGAACCAGATTGTTAAACAATTACCAGATAATTTTTATGCAACTAGCTGGAAAGAAACGCATGGGAGTCTGTTTGGTGCGGTGCGAATGGAAAAGAATCTGGTAGGTTTACTGCTGTTTCTGATTATTGTGGTGGCTGCATTTAATATCGTTTCGTCACTGGTTATGGTGGTCACAGATAAAAAGGCAGATATTGCAATTCTGCGTACCTTAGGTGCTTCACCACGATTTATTACGTCTGTCTTTATTGTACAAGGGACCATTATTGGGGTGGTGGGTACGGTGACAGGAGTGATTTTAGGTAGCGCTTTTGCGTTAACCATCAGTGATTTGGTGGGCTGGTTAAATCACACCTTTGGACTTAATTTATTTAGTGGTTATGTCATTGGCTATTTACCTTCTTATTTACGCTGGCAAGATGTCCTGATTGTTGTGACCGCATCTTTATCTATCAGTTTTTTAGCAACAATTTACCCTGCTATCCGTGCAGCGAAAACGCAACCAGCCGAGGCATTACGTTATGAGTAAGATCGTTCTAGAATCAAAAAATATCTTTAAGCATTTCGATGATGGCAAAAGCAAAGTTGAAGTGATCAAAGGCTTATCCCTGCAAGTCAATGCCGGCGAGTTCGTTTCGATTGTGGGTTCAAGCGGTTCAGGTAAAAGTACCTTGTTGCATGTGTTAGGCGGTTTGGAGCAACCTTCGGAAGGACAAGTCTTCTTACAAGGTCAACGCTTTGATAATTTAGGCGAAGCGGAGCGTGGCTACAAGCGTAACCAATATCTGGGCTTTGTTTATCAGTTCCACCATTTATTGCCAGAATTTACTGCATTGGAAAATGTGGCAATGCCATTAATGTTGCGCAGTGAGAGCAATTTTAAGGACGTAAAAAAGCAGGCAGAATATCTGCTGGATCGTGTTGGCCTGTCTCATCGTATGGATCATAAACCGGGTGAATTGTCGGGTGGTGAACGGCAACGTGTGGCTTTGGCGCGTGCTCTGGTGACCAAACCTGCGGTGGTGCTGGCAGATGAACCGACCGGAAATCTGGATCGTAAAACCGCGCTCAGTATTTTCGAGCTGCTCACCGATTTGAAAAAAGAACTCAATATGGCGATGTTGATCGTGACCCATGATGAGCAACTGGCCCAGTCAGCGGATTCAATTTTGCATATGCAAGATGGTATAT
The DNA here is from genome assembly GCF_000314615.1 of Acinetobacter sp. WC-323. Taxonomy (NCBI): domain Bacteria; kingdom Pseudomonadati; phylum Pseudomonadota; class Gammaproteobacteria; order Moraxellales; family Moraxellaceae; genus Acinetobacter; species Acinetobacter sp. WC-323. Next base: position 157,944 of record NZ_AMZS01000060.1, on the reverse strand, counting down.
GGGTGGGTGAGCATGTTTAAACCCATTTCATTTTATATTGGGCTGAAATATACACAGGCGAGAAAAAAAAGCCGTCTGGTGTCGTTTATTTCATTGATGACCATGATTGGTCTCACGGTGGGTGTTGCGGTACTGATTACGGTTTTGTCCGTGATCAATGGTTTTGACCGGGAATTGAAAAACCGTATTTTAGGAATCGTGCCACAAGCGACGATTGCCTCCACTCAGATTATGACCAACTGGCAAGACCTGGCTCAAGACATTGCTAAACAGCCCCATGTGGCTGCTGTTGCGCCGTATACACAGTTACAGGGGATGTTGACTGCACATGGCGAAGTAACTGGGATCATGATCTCAGGCATTGAACCGGAATATGAAAAACAGGTCTCTATTGTTCATAACTATATGCAAGCCGGTAGTCTGGAGGCCTTGAAGAAAGGCAAATATGGTATTGTGATCGGTCAGGATCTGGCAGACAGTCTAGGCTTGAAGCTGAATGATCCGGTGACGCTTGTGTTACCTGAAGCCACCAATTCATCCGCAGGGGTAGTGCCTCGCTTCAAACGTTTCGAAGTGGTGGGTATATTTAAAATTGGTACTCAGGTCGATTCGATGGTGGGATATGTGGCATTAAATGATGCCTCGACACTATTACGCTTACCGGAAGGTGCTCAAGGCATTCGCTTAAAACTGGATGACATTTTTGCTGCACCGGAGATTTCCGAGAGTATTATCAAAAAATTACCAAGTAATTTTTACGCTTCGAACTGGACCTATACGCAAGGTAACTTATTTAGTGCCATTCAAATGGCAAAAAATATGGTCGGGTTATTACTGCTCCTCATTATTATCGTGGCAACCTTTAATATTATTTCATCCCTGATGATGTTGGTGACAGATAAAAAATCAGATATCGCCATCTTACGTACTTTAGGTGCATCGCCCTTATTGATTACTCAAATCTTTATGGTGCAGGGGACAATTATTGGTGTGATTGGCACCGGATTGGGTACGGTTTTAGGGATTATTTTATCGTTAAGCATTGGTAATATTGTGTCTTGGGTGAATACCACTTTTGGCTTAAATTTATTAGATGCCTATTTTGTGCATTATCTGCCTTCATATTTACGTTGGCAAGATGTATTGCTGGTGGTAAGTGTTTCATTGTTATTAAGTTTACTGGCAACAATTTATCCTGCCTTACGTGCAGCAAAAGTTCAGCCGGCAGAAGCATTGCGCTATGAATAATGCATAAATATTGAATAAGACCTCTTGTTAAAGCTCCGAAAAGGGGCTTTAATTTTGTCTTTAGAAAAACTAAATCCAATGTTAAGAAATGTTGAAGATTATTTTATTCGGCTGGATTGCCGGTATTGCTTTGATGGGGCAGGATTTCCATTTTATAGGACAAACATGGTGGATATGGCTGATTTTAGCAAGTCTGATATTGGCTTTAGGACGATATAAAAGGCAGCGCTATTTTCAGCGGGCTTGGTATAAGGCGCTCCTTTTAAGCAGTTGCAGCTGGGCATTGTGCTGTACCGGTTATCATTATGCTGATGTGGCTTTAGAACAACGTTTAAGTTTAAGAGAACTTCAGGTTCAACCCTTTGAAACCATTGTTTATATTAAAAAAATAGATGAAATAACAGACGAGGGGCAAAAACAGATTGCTGAAGTCCTCAATCGGCATAGCCAGCCAGTAGACTGGCTACTGTATCTGAATAAAGCATCCCAGCAATCCATGCAGCAGCCGAGCTTACGACTGGGGCGTTATTATCGGATCAACGGGATGATCAGGCCTGCGCATAGTTATGCCGTAGCAGGAGCATTTGATCAGGAAAAATGGTTTTTACAGCAGAATATTTTCTCTGCATTTTCAGTCAGGCAGATTCAGCCGTTAAGCCCTGATGAGATTTATCGTTTGGGTTATCAGCAACACGATAAGCAACAACGTACGCTCAAAGCCAGGTTGCTGTTAAAAATTGAAGGCATGCGGCTGGACTTCCGGCACATGCTGCAAACAAGCTCTCTGCAACATCCAGGTTTGCTGCTAGCTTTGCTGACTGGCGATGAAAGCCTGTTGTCGAGCGAGCTAAAACAGCAATTTCAATTGCTGGGAATATCCCATTTACTGGCTATTTCAGGGCCTCATGTACTAATCTTTGCTTTGATGCTGACCTGGTTGTGCCAAAGGTTGATACAGCGTTATTGCCCAGAATTATATTTATGGAAACCCAGACAGATTCTGGTTATTTTTCCTTTTGTTGCCAGTGTTGTACTTTATGTAGCTTTTGTCGGCTTTGAGATTCCGGCTATTAGAACGCTGTTCACAGTGCTGATTGCCAGTCTTTTCCTGATCTTGCGACAGTCTATCCAACCTCTGGCTTTGCTGATCTATAGTGCTAGCTTACTGCTGATTTATGATCCATTTAGCATCTTGTCGGCAGCATTCTGGTTATCTTACGGGGCCTGTTTTATTCTGCTACGAATCTATCAAACGACAGCACACTTACCTCAAGATCAAGTGCAGACCTCAATACAAAAGATGATACTGGCAATTAAAGTGTTGATTGATGCTCAATGGAAAGTTTTTATTGCCTTATTGCCACTGGTGATTATTTTCTTTCAGCAGATTTCTTGGGCAGCTCCATTGAGTAATCTGATTGCAATTCCGCTATTAAGTGGCGTGGTGGTGCCGCTAGGCATTCTTGCTGCTTGTCTGTGGCTGATCATTCCCGCATTGGGGCTATTGTTGTTTCAGCTGAATGATCAGTTGCTTGCATTCTTGTTGTGGGGCTTAAACGGTTTACAGCACCTGTTCCCAGCATTATACGGGGTTAGTTATACACCTAGCATGATGCTGAGCTTGATCTTGGGATTGGTCATTTTATTTATGCCTAGAGGAAGCGTACCCAAGCTTTGGGCCGGCATCTGCTTTTTGCCCATGCTTTTAGGCGTTAACACTCAATCTACAACTTTAACTATTCTTGATGTGGGACAAGGGCAGGCGATCTTTTTACAGCATCCGCAACAGACATTAATGATTGATACGGGCGGTAATTATGACGAGCGAAAATTTGGTATCGGTGAGCGAGTCGACATCCCGTTCCTAAGACAGCAGGGTATTCGTAGCTTGGATCACGTCATTCTATCGCATCTGGATCAGGATCATAGTGGCGCATTTCCGGCTATACAAAATGCCTTTGCGATTACTCAGGTGCAGTCAAGTGAACGAAGTGAAAAGCTCCCGTTTAAGGACAATTTCTCCTATTGCCAACAGGGTCAGCATTGGTCATATAGCAATCTTAAAATTGAGATTTTGTCGCCTACGCAAGATGGCCTGAATTTTGCCGAACATCAACAGAATGAGCAATCTTGTGTGGTCTATCTGCAGTTTCTCAATGCTCAACCTTATCAAAACTTTCTGATTATGGGCGATGCAGGCTGGGAAACCGAATTTAAGTTGCTACAGCAATATCCAGATTTAAAAGTAGATGTTCTGGTTTTAGGCCATCATGGCAGTAAAAATAGTTCTGCTTATGATTTTTTAAAAGTTTTAAAACCCAAGCTGGCGATTGCTTCAGCTGGCTTTAATAATCGTTATGGGCATCCGAGCCGGGAAGTCCAAAAGCGTCTGCAAGCTCTGAATATTCCGTTACTTAATACTACACGAACAGGGTCGGTGAGTTTCCTGTTTGAGCATGGCAAAGTTGAAATAAAGCTGCAACGGCAGCAAAGGAAATGGTTACAACGAGAATAGCCTAAGCAATCCCTGCTTGTGTTTGCTGACGAACTGTGGCCACCTGAGCCAGTGCCTCCTGTTCATCAATATCATAAATTTTCTTCAATGCGGGATTGGCACGAAAGCGTTTATAGCTCCAGTGATAGTGTTCCGGATAGCGTTGAATCAGTTGTTCTAAAGTTTGATGAATGATCAGGGTACCGTGCTCGGCACTGCCTTCATAAATTTGAGGATTGACTGGCTCAATGAACATATCAAAGCCATCTTGCTCATTTCTTTTGGTGTAAAGCAACAGGGCTTTGGCCTTGGTTTTCTGGATTAGCTTGGCACTTAAACTGCTGGAAGCTAAGGGAATACCGAAATAATTCACCATGTCGCCGCCATGATCGGGGGTATGATCAGGCAAAATGGCGGTAGTACCACCTTGTTTTAAGGCTTTGAAAACTTGTCGTACACCACTTTCATCGGTCGGGACCAGATGCGCTTGCTCACGGCTACGTGCATCACGGACAAACTGGTCAGCATCAGGATTCTTAACGGGCTTATATAAGATGGTCATTTGGGTATATTGCGCTAACCATGCATTCATCACTTCCCAAGTGCCAAAATGAGGAACAACTAAGACCACGCCTTTTTTTTCTGCCAGCGCTTCATGCAGGTAGTGTTCGCCCTGAACGGTATCAATACGCTGAATATTCTTCTGATTAGATGCCCCCCAGATACTCAAAAACTCGAAATAAGAGGTGAGTTCATTCTGAATGGCGTGTTTGGTTAATAATTGTCTTTGTTGCGGTTCCATATCTGGAAATGCGATCTTTATATTCAGGCAAATAATTTTTGAAAGTTTAGATAGTTGAAAAGTATTGACCAGTCCAGCAACCAGCCGTGCCAAAAAACGTCCTAATTGAATCGGCTGACGACTTAGGAGCTTGATGAGACGGTAATTTGAGCTGATCGTTCTGGAATGGGTCATGGAGGCGGTATGAGAAAAATTACAAAGGAAAAGTATAATGTAAAAAATAATTATAAGTTAAAACAAGTTATTTAAACAGTTTTGTTGAAATCAGCGTATATAATAAAGCCACTTTAAAACATATTGGATTGGAATCTTATGTCCGATTGGCCACCAAAACCAAAAAATGAATCAACAAATAGTGACAATGTTACGGGCAAAGAATGGCAGATTTTAGAAAAAGCCGTTCTTGCCTCTGTAGAGGAACAACGACGTAGCCGTCGTTGGAGTATCTTTTTTAAATGTTTAGGTTTCGCTTATTTACTCATTGTCCTGATTGCAATGACCAAGAGTTGCTCGACATCGACAGAGAAATCAACCACCAATATCAGCAGCGACCATCTGGCCGTGATTGATATTATAGGGACAATTGATTCATCTGCGGGTCAGTCGACTGTTAACAGTGAAGATACCAATAAAGCGCTTAAACGAGCGTTTGAGGCGAGTGGCAGTAAAGCAATTGTTTTAAATATTAACTCTCCTGGTGGTTCGCCGGTACAGTCAGATGAAATCTGGCAGGAAATTCGCTACCAGAAAAAACAGCATCCAGACAAGAAAGTCTATGCAGTGATTGGTGATATGGGTGCGTCAGGTGCATATTATATTGCGTCTGCTGCTGACGAAATTATTGTCAATCCATCGAGTTTGGTGGGTTCTATTGGCGTGATCATGCCAAACTATGGTTTAAGCGGACTGGCACAAAAGTTAGGGATTGAAGACCGGACTTTAACTGCGGGAAGTAATAAAGATATCTTAAGTATGACTAAGCCGTTAGATCCGGCACAAAAACAACATGTGCAATCTGTACTGGATAATGTCCATACTCACTTTATCAATGCGGTAAAAGAAGGTCGTGGCAAACGTTTGAAGACTAACGATCCAGCGGTATTCTCTGGTTTATTCTGGACAGGTGAACAGGCGATTGCTTTAGGTATTGCAGATCGTAGCGGTAGCATTACCACACTGATGCGTGATCTTAAAGTTGAACAAAAAGTGGACTATACTGTTCAACGTAATCCTTTTGAGTCGATTTTAGGCCGTATGGGCGCCAAGATTGGTGAAGGAATTAGCAGTTCGCTTGCGTCACAGCTGGAGACTCAGCAGAACGCGAAAATTCAATAACAGGTCAAATTGTTCCAACTTTATTAAAGCGATGCTTTTGCTGGAATAGATTCTTCATACTCAGGCTGTGTTTTTCACAGCCTTTTTTATTGTAAAAATAACTGGGCAGTTCTTGTTTTGATTTGCAATACATGTGTAGAGCAGGATAATTGAACGATCAGTGAAAACAAATAAAGAACCCTTTATGAAACCCTTGATTCATTTTGCCCATGCCAACGGTGTCCCTTCTAAAGTTTATCAAAAGCTATTTGATCAGCTTAAAGATCAGTATGACATTATTTATCTGGCTGAAATTGGCAATGACAAACGTTATCCGATTACGCATGGCTGGACACATCTGGTCGATCAGGTCATTGATAATATTGTTCAGCAAGCCCAAGGACGCCAAGTGATTGGTGTAGGACACTCTTTGGGTTCGGTTCTGACTTTAATGGCTGCCTATCGTCGCCCCGAGTTATTTTCCCAAGTGATTATGCTGGATCCTCCCCTAATCATTGGTAAGGCATCTTTTGTGTTTCATTTGGCTAAACTCTTTAAACCTAAGCTGGTGGATAAAATTACCCCTGCGGGTTTATCTGCACGCCGTCGTGACCATTGGGAGTCGCGTGAACAAGCGGCTGAGCTGCTGGGTTCACGTGGTTTTTACCAACATTTCGATGCCGACTGTTTTCAAGCCTACATTGATCATGCCTTAACCGTTGATCCGCAGCGGGGCGGTGTTACCTTAACCATTCCTAAGCAGGATGAAGTGAAGCTGTTTAGAACAACCCCATCGATGTGGTGGTTACCGATGCCGAAGCCACCTGTGCCAGTACATTTAGTGGTAGGTCAAGATAGTGTGTTTTTAAAAGAGAAATTTCCGCAGGTTGCGAAAAAGAAACTGGCTATTCCATTTTCTGTTGTTGAAGGAGGGCACATGTTCCCATTGGAGCATCCACTGGATACCGTTGAGAAAATTAAAAGTCTGGTGCTTTAATTGTTTCGATGAGAAATACTGAGATTATTCTAAATGCACTGGGCTTGCTGGGTTATGGGCAAGAAAGTTGCCAAGCAAGCGTACTGATTTTTTTTGATGCTTATCAACAACGGGTTGAATATATTAGCAATTTTTTAGATATATTTGGCCTTGCGTTAAGCAATGTGCAAGCCCAAGACCAACTTATAAGCGTATTTGATCGATTCAACCATAAAAACTGGCAAGAAATTGATCAGTATTCATTTCAAGAAGATGAGTATTACTGCTTTCTTCGCATCAAAGTTTTTCTATTGCATTTAGCTGATGAACATGACGCAGATGAAAGCATGGAGTGGTTAAATATTTTTCAAGAAAAATATTTAACCTATCTTTTAAAGTCATAAAAAAACGCATCCTTAGATGCGTTTTATTTTTTAGAATTGAGCAAACTGAATCGGTCGTTCTAAAGGCTTCTGGTTAAAATAGGCTTGGCCATTTTGCCAGCGCAGTTGCCCTGTACAAAACCATTGCGCGACTTGAGGATAGATAAAATGTTCAAGTTCATGCACGCGTTGCGCCAAAGTCTCTACCGTATCATGTAAACCTACCTGAATGGCAGATTGCGCAATACTTTGTCCGGCATCCAGTTCAGCTGTCACAAAGTGAACGGTACAACCATGCAGACGGTCTCCGGTATTTAATACCCGTTGATGGGTATTAACGCCTTTATATACAGGCAACAGAGAAGGGTGGATATTTAACATTTTACCTTGCCATTGCAGCACAAAGCCTGGTGTTAAAATCCGCATAAAACCTGCAAGGATCACCAGATCCACCTGCCATGCTAGCAGTTGCTGGTGCATGGCTGCATCAAAGCTTTCGCGATTCGGGTAATCTTTATGTGAAATAACAGCGGTTGCAATATTGGCATCTTTCGCACGTTGTAATGCATAAGCATCAGCTTTGTTTGATAACACGCCAATGATTTGCCCTGACAGATTTGCATCTATCAGGGCCTGTAAGTTACTACCGCTGCCTGAAACAAGGACAGCAATTCTCATTATGCAAAGATCACGCGAATTTTTTCGTCAGCGCCTTCAACTGATTCAGCATTTTCCTGAATGTGACCAATTTTCCAGGCTTTTTCACCTTGAGCATTCAACACATCAATGGCTTTGTCCGCTTCACTTGGATCAACTGCAATCACCATACCAACGCCACAGTTAAAGGTACGATACATTTCAAAGCGTTCTACATTACCTTCTCGTTGTAACAACTGGAACAACTCAGACCATTCCCAGCTTGATTCATCAATCACTGCTTGCGCGCCGTTTGGAAGAACACGCGGTAAGTTACCTGGTAAACCGCCACCGGTGATGTGAGCCATGGCATGCACATCAACTTGTTTGCAAAGTTCGAGGACCGGTTTTACATAAATGCGCGTCGGTTCCATTGCAACATCGGCAAGCGGGCGACCATCAACGATTTGGGTCAGGTCTACATTTTTAACATCTAAGATTTTGCGTAGTAATGAGTAGCCATTTGAGTGTGCACCACTTGATGCCACACCGATGAGTACATCACCAGACTTCACTTTTGTTCCATCAATAATTTTACTGTGTTCAACTACACCGACAGCAAAACCGGCAAGATCGTAATCTTCGCCTTCATACATGCCCGGCATTTCGGCAGTTTCCCCACCAACCAATGCACAACCAGCAAGTTCACAACCTGTACCAATTCCTGTCACTACATTGGCTGCCACATCAACATTTAGATGACCTGTTGCATAGTAGTCGAGGAAGAAAAGTGGCTCAGCACCACAAACAAGCAAATCGTTAACACACATTGCCACAAGATCTTGACCAATCGTGTCATGACGATTGAGATTGAGTGCCAGACGTAATTTGGTACCTACGCCATCTGTGCCTGAAACCAATACAGGTTCTTCATAACCTTTTGGAATTTTGCATAGCGCACCAAAACCACCAAGACCGCCCATTACTTCAGGACGAGTGGTGCGTTTCGCGACAGATTTGATACGATCGACCAGTGCGTCGCCCGCTTCAATGTCGACGCCCGCATCTTTATAGCTTAAACCAGTGTTTGGGGTAGAAGTTGAGTTGCTCATAGTGAAGTCTCCGCATTGGCGGCAGATTATAACCTGAATATACGAAACTCTTATGTTATTTATGCTCGAAAATGCTATCTTTAATTAAAATTTTTTTTATTTATAACGAATATACAATAAAAGGCTAGATTTTATGCAAGATCAGGTACTACGTCGTATCTTTATCCTCGCTGGGCTCGCATTACTGCTTTGGGTGCTCTATCTGCTAAAGCCCATCGTCATTCCTTTCGTAGGTGCTTTTTTTATTGCCTACCTGTTTAGTCCACTAGTGGATGTCCTTGTCAAAATCAAATTACCGCGTTGGTTAGCCATCAGTATCGTCTTTATTGGAATTGGTGTGACCCTTACCATGGTGTTGTGGTTCTTGGTACCGTTGATCTGGAAACAGCTGATGTATGCCCGGGATAGTATTCCTGCGGGTATCCACTGGATCAATGCCACTTTCCTACCGTGGGTATCACATACCTTTAATGTTGTACCTATGGAAATTGACACTGAACAGATTTCAAAAGCCGTAATGGATTATATCCAGACCAATTACAGCGCTGACAGCATCCAGACCATGGCATTGCGAGTCGCCCAATCAGGATTGAACTTTATTCAGATTGGTGGTGTGGTTATCCTTATTCCGATCATCTCGTTCTACTTCCTGCTGGACTGGGAGAGAATGCTGCAAAGTTTAAGACGTTTAATTCCACGTCCATATGAAGCTTCAACCTTAACCATCGTGCGTGAATGCCATAGCGTCTTAGGCGCCTTTGTCAAAGGGCAGTTCCTTGTGATGCTTTTGCTGGGAATCGTTTACGCCGTCGGGTTACAGCTGATTGGGCTGGAAGTCGGTTTAATTATTGGCATGATTGCTGGTTTGGCAAGTATCATTCCTTATCTTGGATTTGGTGTCGGGATTATTGCTGCTGTGGTTGCGACACTTTTCCAGTTTGGACTGGACTGGACCCAATTGCTGCTTGTCGGTGTGGTGTTCATGATTGGACAAATGGTCGAGGGATATATTCTGCAACCTTTCTTGCTGGGTGATAAGATTGGTCTGTCACCTGTGGCTGTTGTTTTCGCAGTATTGGCAGGGGCACAGCTGGGTGGATTCCTGGGTATGCTGATTGCTTTACCTGTGGCTGCGGTGATTGTGGTGCTGCTTAAACATGCACGTGATAATTATGAAAGAAGCCGCTTCTATGGTTCTACCACAGAAGTTGTACTGGTACAGGGTGAAACTCAGCACATAAATGTGGATTCAGAGCAAGTAGAGCTTGATATTCAAATTAAAAACTCTCAAGATACAGAGACTTCAAACCCGAAAGATTTAAAGTAATTGAGGAACATATTAAATATATGCGTCAACTACAACTGGATATAGAACCACAACTCGATGCTCGAATCAGTGATTTTTCGGGGCCGGGTTGGGGGCCTGTGGTTGATGCAGTCAGACAATTACATGCGGGTTTGGTCAGCCGATTCTATGTCTATGGTGGAGCAGGAACAGGTAAAAGCCATTTGCTTTCTGCGATCTGTGATTCTTATCTGGAGCTGGGGCGGCCTGCAATTAAAGTCTCGCTACTCGAATTATTAGATGCACCGATCGAAGCAATTACTTCTCTAGAGTTTTATGATCTGGTTGCACTGGATGATATTGACGCCATTAGTGGTGTACCGCATTGGCAAAAAGCGGTTTTCCATTTGATGAATAATCATGAAGGTCAGTTGGTGTTTTCTTCTCGGGTTGCGCCGATTGAATTAAAACTGGAACTGCCTGATCTTCAATCAAGATTAACTCAAGCAGTCAGTGTTAAAGTCCCAAATGGCAGTTCGTATATTGACCGTCAAGCCTTACTTCAATCGGTAATGACCCGTCGCGGTATTCATTTTGACCAGCAGATTGTTGATTATTTATTAAGTAATGGGCCACATCAGGCCTCAATATTATTACAAACATTAGCCCAACTTGAAAAAATGCTGAAAGGCGAAAAAACCAAGCTATCCAATACTACTCTTAAGCAAATTTATGCCTTGATAGATGAATATCGCCAATAGTATAAAATTTCTTGAGTAATTTTGAGAGCTATGACAAAGTACGCACAAAGGAATGTGGTTGCAAACACCTAGTTTGTAAAACTAAAAAAAATGAAAAAACATGAAAGGAGATCGGTATGCTCAAACGGACGCTTGCCTGCACGTTATTGGTGATGACTGGGCACGCTTATTCTGCGGATATCCAAGTCAACACATTAGCTGATGACGAGAATTATACCGGTTGTTCTCTGCGCAACGCCGTAGAGTTTTTAAATAAAAGAAGTCAAAAAGAATATGAAAATGGCTATCAGGGCTGTGGTGATAAAACTTCTAGTAATACGATCATCCTGCAAAGAGATAAAGAGTATACATTAAAATCAGCAATTCATATTAAAGCTGGCATGGCTATCATGACTGCGGTAAGTGGCAGTTTTAACGATAATCAGAAAGGCATGCATAATGCGACTATTAAAATGGCAGGCAATGATCGTTTATTTGTCATTAACGATGAAAGTGTGGAAGAGACTTTACTTCCTGTAATTCTTGTTGAATTAAACTTAAAGGGTTCAGGCTATAAAGTTACTGATGGAGGCTTAATCCTTAATAGAGAGGCGCTTAGCATTCAGTATTCCCGTTTATTGGGAGGAAATGCTGTTCGAGGAGGTGCAATTTATAATGCAGGTACGGTAGCAGATGGAAAAAAAACCGCAAGTATATTAACGATCAGTAATAGCCTGCTACAAGGTAATAAGGCAGATCAGGGCGCAGTCATTTATAGTGAGATGCCTCTATATTTAATAACCCAATCTGTAATTCGTGATAACGAAGGTACTCAAGGAGAAACTGGCGCCTTACTTTACTCACAAACAGCATTTACAGATAAATCGACATCACAGGTGCTTGAAGATCGTGTATCAGGCCTACGCAATAGTACCGTTTTTCATAATAAAGGTGGCTATGTTGCAAATATTCGTGGCGGGATGTTGCTAAATAATGTAACGATAATTAAAAATGCCGCGGGATTATTTTTACAGGCACCGATGAGAGAGGTTTCAACCACGACAGATGGTAAAACCACGACAAAACTGGAACCAAGTGCTTATATTTCCAATAGTATTATGGTTGCAAATGAAGCAAATAACTGTGCTAGTTCTGCCGATGATGAAGCGGTTATACAAAGTAACTTAATTACCCCGGAATGTGATCGTAATGCACCAAGTGGTAGCCCTAACTTTTTCATAGAAAATAATAAACTCATCGCAGGTGGCACTAATGATGAAGGCGAATGTGCTGCACCTCCTGCAGATGGTCTGTTATGTCCATATTACACACCAAAAGATCAAATGTTAGGTTATTTTAAGCCACGTTTATTGATGTCATATACCAAGCTCACAGACTCTTTAATTGTGAACAAAGGGCGCATTTATAGTGATGGAACAACTGCTGGCTCTGCAACAATTTGTGAAGTTTCAGACCAGCGTGGAAAAAAACGTAGTGGTTATGGTGAATTATGTGATCTTGGGGCGATTGAATTAGTTATAAATCGAGATGAAATTCCTATTACTGGGGAAGATATTCTGTATGGCGAAATTGCTAAATTCAGTATCGCCGATAGTTTGTTGGATGGTGAACTACTTGATCCGGCTTCATGTGAGAAGGTTTTGGGTAAACGTCAGGATGGTTTACCTTGGCAACCAGGTTGTCTGGATATCCAGCAAAGACAGACACCCTCCAAAGGGAAATTGACCATTGATCAGCAAGGCAATATTACGTATGTACCCGATGGAAATTGGCATGGGTCTGATGAATTTAATATGCGGGTGATGACAACAACAACGCGTTTTAATGATGTCTCAAATTATTACATTACAATCCCAAGCAAGATTTCTCAAGCTCCGCCTAATAATTTTCAAAGTAAAACTGTCAATGTTAGTGGTGGCAGCTTTGGCTTAGGTGCAATTTTTGCATTATTCGGGCTAATTGGATTACGTCGCTTTAAATCATAATCAGGGATGATGAGATGAAAAACTATAAAAAAACTTTGCTTGCGACCTTGGTGCTTGCGGCGATGCCGCTTTTTGCAGCAACAAGTAGCGCGCCAATTCAGGTCACAACTTTTGTAGATGAAGATGGTGAAAATAACTCTGCCTGTTCATTACGAGAAGCACTTAAAACGGCAGCGGACAGAAAGTCTTATGGTGGGTGTCAAGTCACAGATACTTCACCCGCTACCACTAAATCAATTCAATTAGATGCAGGTACTTATGTACTCGATAGAGAATTGGCCCCAAAGATTGATATTGTTATTTGGGGTAAAAGTCCTGTTGATTGGGAAAAAAGAAGTATTATTACTAATGATTATCCTGCACAAACGGCGTTGAAAACAACGATTGATGCCAGAGGAAAAGGCCGTATTTTTAATACGACCGGTAATAATAGTACCTTAAATTTAATGAATATTATTCTGGTGAATGGTAAAACTGCGGACCGTGGTGGTGCAATTTATGCAGGGGGCAATGTCAATTTACAAAACACTCAAATCCTAGATAGTCAGGCGGCGATCAGTGGAGGAGCAATCTTCTTGGCTGGATCATCATCCTCTTTAAATATTGATAGTGATTTATTGGATAATAAGGATGAGGCGCCTGTAGGGAGCCTACTGAAAAATAACAAGGCACCTTTAGGTAGCCTACTCGCCATGAGTTGTATTAATGATAATGTATATTCTAAACGCAAGATTGATATCAGTAGAAGTAGTCTTATTGCGAATGGATCTACAGATTCAAGTAGTATGTTAGATTTCTGTGGAGAACCTCTAGTCACCTTAAGCACGAATACGATTGCGCAAAATACAGCAAACTTATCAAATGGTAGCTTGATTAAATTTACAGGTGATAGTCAGATAGGCAGTACGCCTACAAACAACTCTAGTATTTTAAGTAACTTGAGTAGTATTAATTTACTCAGTAATACCATCGTGGAGAACAATGCTTACTCTGCTTTTCTATATGATAAGTTAGGGCTGAAAATATTAAGCTTCAATGTGCTTGCTTATAATAATGGAGGCTATTCTTGCCGTTATTTGTTAGGGGATGTCACCGAAGAGAAAGAAGTAGATATCGTCCCGCTTTATAACGCTTTTTCTCTAAATGGGGCAAGTAAGTGTGATTTACCAAAACTGGCCTTACCTGAGAAGCATACCAATATTGATATTAGTGCTGTTAATATCCGTACGCTTTTAACTACCTTGCAACCAGAATCAGAGTCTACGGCTTTCTTACCCCTATATTATCCAGTAAATACCAAGTTGGAAAAAGATTTGCTTAATACGGGTGTCACTGGCTGTAGTGCAACAGACCAGCGCAATATAGCACGTATTACCGATGGTACATTGCATTATGATCCAGACTCGCGTAATTCCTGCGATATTGGTTCCGTAGAGTTAATGAAATTGACAGCGGGTGATATTGTTGATGTCTCCAATATTTCATTGACAACATTATTGGCAAACTACAAAAACCAGCTAGATTTCTTTAACGATCTCGTTAAGCAGCCAAATAATCCTGACTTCTTAACTTACTATAAGGTTCGTGCACAAGAGTATAAAAACTTATATGAGAAGACCCAGAGTACTTTAAAGTATAGAGCAATCTATATTGATTTAAAAAATTATCAGTTGCCGATTCCCCAAGAAACTCAGCAAGCTGATGGTACTTCTAAATTAGCGTTCTTTAATAAACAAAATTATATTGTTACAACTGAACCTTTAGGGAAAGGGCAAATCAATGAAGATGTTGAAAATATAGATGAAAGTGACGCTGAAAATCTGGTTTGTGAATGGAATGAAGATTTAGAGCAAATTATTTTCTACCGTAAAGATGATAGACCGAAACAAGGGGGCGATAATTTCTTTTGTAAATATACTATTCAGTATCGAGCAGACTCTTCAATTACCTCTTCTGGATTGATTAGTGCACTATTTGAGAATATCGCGCCTGAAGCAAAGGATACTTCTGTTACATTAAAATATCAGAAGAAGGAAAAGGTTGCTATCAACCTGCTGAACTTCGCCAATGATTATGGTGATACGGGAGAGGGTGGAAAAGGGCCAGACAGTAATCCGAATAAGCCTCAGTTCTGGAAAAATGCAGACGGTGTTGAGCTACCAATTCGATTGTCTAATGTCCCATCAGAAAATATTAGCGTGACGGCTGACCGTAAAGGTTCATGTCCTCCTGGAGATTTTGAAAAAGAAACTTGTTATGGTGGAAATATTTATGTTCAGGAAATAAATATCTTTAATCCATTTAAGTATTCATTTAATTATCAGGTTTTTGATGCTGATGGTTTGATCTCAAATACTGCGACTGTAAAAATTAACAGTACAGCAAATGCCAGTGGTAAAGGTGGAGGCGGTAGTTTGAATTTCCTATCTATATTTGGTTTATTCAGTCTATTGGCTTATCGCCGTATGAAAAAATAAAACATGAAATAGAAAAGAGCGCCATATTTGGCGCTCTTTTTTTTATGAAATTCAAAAATCAATGTTCGGCGTATTTACTTAAATATTCTTCGCGGATATTGACGCGTTCTTCGGTACTCGCATTTTGCATGCGTTTACGCAAGGTGGTGCGTTCTTGAGTACTCATTTTTTGCCAGACATCACGCATTTTTTGTTTTTCATCTTCGGGCAGCTGGGTAAACCACTCCATTCTCTGCTGGAGTTGCGAGCTTTGTGTGGTTGGAATTTCCTTTAAAGACTGATAGCGTTTAATTAAAACGCGTTGTTCTTCAGGGGTTAAATCATCCCATGCTTCTTCAGTCGTCGGTTTATTCTGTTTGGAAAAAATCCAGAAACGTTCTGAACCCGCAAAACTGGTTTGCAATAATCCAAGCGTACACACAACAAGTGCTAATTTTTTAGCTGCCATGCGGAACTTTATCCTCACCTAGAACCAGTAACATTTCCATGTCTTCAACCATCTGAGGTGAAAGTTTTGGATTCACCACCACCTGATTCTGTGGTTTATCGATTAACTGTAAAGAACTTGGCAATACGGCAATGCCCATAATCGCGGCTGCAAAGGCGAAACCTGTCATTTTCCAGATACTGTAATAAGAGGTTGGTTTCTTTTGTACGGTATCTAAAACATGATTCATCACCCGCATTTTATTGTGGTGCTGCTCTCTTGCAAGTTGATCAAGTTTGGAAGTCACTTGTTTAGCGAACTCATCTTTTTTCATCTGATGATCCTCCCGTATGTGGATTTAAGTGCTCTAAGGCAATTCTGAGTCCCTGAATTGCACGGTGATAATGTGTTTTTACACTACCTTCACTACAATCCATAATTTGCGCTGTCGTCATCGTATCAAAGCCTTCCCATGCTCTTAACATGAACGCTTGTTGCTGACGGACCGGTAGTTGATTGATTGCAGCCTGAATTTCCTCCATGGTGACTTCCTGATCAAGGAACTCAAATGGATTTGGAGTTGATTCATCGACTACATCAATGATTTCTTCGTCATCGTCTAAACTGATCTTTTTAAATAATGAGAATGGACTTGCCCGGCGGGCCTCCTTTCTTCTCCAGTCCTGGAGCTTATTATTCAATATGGTATAGAACAGGGGATACCATTCGTCGGTACTCTTATCGGCATAGGATTTATGCAATGAAATAAAGGCTTCCTGAACCAGATCCATTGCAATACCTTGTTGTCCCTGTGTCGCACTTTCCATCATCACAAGCGCACGACCAGTCACGTCTTGCATAAAGAAACGCAGACGTTGTTCAACCGTACTACGATCAGTACCGTTTTCTGTTCGAGCCTGTTTAGGTGCTAAATCCATAGAGATGGAAAATCCTGTCATGGATACCCACCATTATTATTTCAATTCATTAATCATATAACGTTGAAAATGGTGGGCGCGTTGACAACTTAAGCAATTATTTTTAGTAGTGTAATAGATTTTCCCAGTAAAAAACGCGTATTTAAAATAAAATAACGTTTTACTGACGTTGGCGCACCATTTCAAAGAAGCAGACTGAACCCGCAATTGCAACATTTAAAGACTCTTGACCACCCGGCTGAGGAATTGTAACCGCTTGAGCATGTTCTAGGGCGTAGTCACTTGCACCTTGGCCTTCATTACCCAGGATCCATACACAAGGTTGGGTTAAATCTTGGGTATATAAACTGGTTGAACGATGTGAGCTGGTTACAAATACAGGAATTTGAAACTTTGGAAGCAGATCGTTGAGTTGGAAATTTTCAAAACAAGTCAGACTGAAGTGGGCACCCATACCCGCACGTAATACACGAGGTGACCATAATGAAGCCGAGCCTTGCGTACAAATTACCTGTTTAATATTGGCAGCTGCTGCAGAACGCAACAGTGTACCGACATTTCCTGGGTCCTGAACATTTTCAAGAATGAGTGTATCTGCTTTAAAATCAATGGTCACTGAGCTTTTTGGCAGATCAATAATGGCTAAGCAGGGCAAGGTTGTGCCTAGAGTACTCAAATCTTTATAGAGTACTTCGCTAATGACAAAAATATGCCCTTGGTGTAATTCAATCACCTGTTGTAACTCTGGGTGATTGAGAGCCTGTTCAGTGGTAAAGAGAGAAAAGATTTTTTTCTGCTGTTGTAACCAAGCCAGGCAAAGATGAGTACCTTCCAGAACTGTTTGCTGGTGTTTTTTTCGGGCGCTGTTCAGCTCGATCAGTCCACGCAAATGTTTGATCTTTGCATTGTCTTTTGATTCTAGAAAAATAACCGCCATAAGATAAACATCCAAAAGGGCATTATAAATGGATGATAATGCCCTGATTTTAAAATTAATTAGTGATAGCTGGTGACGCGTTCAACTTCATTCTTTGAACCAATAATCACTGGAACACGTTGGTGGAGTTCGGTTGGTTGAATATCCAGAATACGAACACGGCCTGTTGTAGAGGCACCACCAGCCTGTTCGATCAACATGCTCATCGGGTTTGCTTCATACATCAAACGTAAACGACCTGCTTTTTTAGGGTCTTTCAAGTCATAAGGATAAAGGAAGATACCGCCACGGCATAAGATACGGTGAATGTCGCCAACCATGCATGCAACCCAACGCATGTTGAAGTCTTTCTCACGCACCGAGGTTTTACCTGCAAGTAATTCATCAATATAACGTTTTACCGGGTTTTCCCAATGACGTTGATTAGACGAGTTAATGGCAAATTCTTGTGTATCTGCTGAAACCTGAACTTTTTCAGAAGTTAACAAGAAGCTTTGTGTCGTCGGGTCAAAAGTAAAGAATACAACACCAGCACCAACAGTCAGTGCGAGCATGGTTGAAGGCCCATAAAGTACATAACCGGCAGCAACTTGCTCAGTCCCTGCCTGCATAAAATCAGCAGCTTGGGTAACTGCATTTTTTGCTGGAAGGATAGAGAAAATGGTACCCACACACATATTGATGTCGATGTTGCTTGAACCGTCTAATGGGTCAAATAAAACTAGGTATTTACCGTTCTCTTGAGCAGGGGTGAAGTCATCCAGCTCTTCTGAAGCCAAGCCACCTACCTGTGGATGTGCTTTCAATGCATCAATCAGGTAATCATTTGAAATGACATCTAATTTTTTCTGGGTTTCACCTTGGACATTTTCATTACCCGCGCTACCTAAAATACCCGCTAAAGCACCTTTTTGTAAGGCTTGGTCAATGGTCTGGCAGGTTGCTGCAATTGTTTCAATGACTTGTGCCAACTCTGGAGTCAAATTCCCATTTTGTTGTTCTAGGTATTGGGTCAAAGTAAGGTTTGACATATTGAATAGCTCCGATTTAGCCGTGTCAAAAATTGATAAAAATGAATGTGGCTATTCTAGATGAGATCGTCCAAAAATAAAAATTATCTTACTTTATTTATGTTGCTTTTATGATTACAACTAAGCCATTACATGCTATGTTGCATAGATACTAAACAGGATGTTTGGAGGCTAAAGATGACAACCAAGAATTTTGAGGCAACGCCCACGCCAAGTGAACCCATTAACTTGGATACGATTTCCAAAGAAAATGTGAAGGATGCATGGAAAGAGTATGAGGCCAAGCCAGAATATAAAGAGTTTAATAAGCATGATTTGATTGAGTCGATGCAAAATAAGCCTGACGCTCAATCCTCATCTTAAATAATCAAATAAAAATGCTCACATGAAGTGAGCATTTTTATTTATAGCGAAACCACAATTATTTTAATAGTGGTGGAACTGCTTCGTAGTTAATTTCTACACGGCGGTTTTCTTTCCATGCAGCTTCGTCATGACCTGCATTCACTGGAGATTCTTTACCGTAACTAACTGCTTCAAGCTGTTGCGGATTCACACCATTGGTAATCAAGAAGCTTTCAACGGCTTTGGCACGACGCTCACCAAGTGCCATGTTGTATTCACGTGTACCGCGTTCATCAGTATGACCTGTAAGGGCAACGCGAGAATTCGCATTTGCAACCAGGAACTGGGCATGGGCTTGTAATGTTTGATAATCTTCGTTTGATAAATCACTGCTGTCATAGTTGAAGTGAACAACACGTTTTGCCAAGAATGCTTTATTGGCAGCAGTTACGCCTTTTGAAGATGCGCCAGCAAGGTTTTGTGCATTTAAAGCGGCATCTTCACTTAAACCGTCAGTGCTGACTGATGATGCACCATTCGGATTTGTGCCTGTGGTAATTTCAGCAGCAGGTTTACGGCTTGCACAACCCGTAAAAACCAGTGTCGCAGCAATTAATGGCAGCGTTAGATATTTAATGTTCATATGATTCTCCAATCAATTAAATTTATTTTGGTGCCCAAGCAGGTTCACGAACTTCACCTTGTTCGCTTGGTAAATTCATGCGGAAACGACCATCAGTAGACATGACTGATAAAAGACCACGATTTCCTTCACGCGTTGCGTAAACCACCATTTGACCATTTGGCGAGAAGCTTGGTGATTCATCTAAACTGGTTGGCGTGAGAATATTGGTGATTCCTGTATTAATATCCTGAATCGCAACTTTGTAGTTACTGCCACTTGGACGATGCACCAAGGCAATCTTTTTACCGTCTGCGCTTAAGGTACCGCGCGCATTGAATGCACCTTTAAAGGTAAGACGCTTGACTGAACTGTTATCAAAGCTATAGCGGTAAATTTGTGGTGAACCGCCGCGATCCGAGGTAAAGATGAAAGATTTGCCATCTGGTGAGTAGCGCGCTTCGGTATCAATCGCAGAGTCATTGGTCATGCGTTGTACTTGGCGGGTACTTAAATCCATTTGATAGACTTCAGGGTTGCCGTGCATCGATGCAGTAAATAGCATTGATTTACCATCTGGCGAGAAACTCGGTGCACCGTTTAAACCACGGAAGCTAGCTAGCACTTCGCGCTGGCCAGTCGCTAAATCCTGTAGATAAATTGCAGGTCGTTTGGTTTCAAAAGACACATAGGCAATTTTCTTGGCATCAGGTGTCCAGGCCGGAGAAAGGATCGGATCACGTGATGACAGAACTGTTTTAGGCTGTTCGCCATCCGTATCTGCAATTTGCAGGGTATAACGTTGTGCAGGAGTCGCCTGATTACGTAATACATAGGCAATACGACCGCTAAAGTCACCTGCGATACCGGTTAAGGCCTGATAAATCGTATCACTGATCAGGTGGCCTGCTTGACGCACACGTGAACGAGGCACAGTCAGGACTTCATTTAGTAGATATTGTTGTTTTTGTACGTCATACAACTGGTAGTGAATTTCAAATGTATTGGCATCCACAGCCTTCATTTGACCCACGACGACATAAGGCACACCCGCAGTTTGCCAATCGCCTGCCTGTACCTGATTGAGGCTGGCAGTTGCAGGTAGGTTTTGAGATGCACTGGTAAAACGGCCTGAACGATTCAAGTCGCTTTCCACAATTGGATAGATCGCATTGTCATTGGCAAATGGAATGATCGCGATTTTTGGTGCTTGTTCAGGTGCTTTAGCAATTTCTAGATGTAATTGAGCAAAAGTTGCAGTAGGAACAACTGTGCTAATTGCAGCGAAAACTGCTAAAGAGAGGAGGTGTTTACGAGTCTTGTCCATAGTTACAATTACTTGCGTCGTATTTTTGTGGCTGTTGATTATTTAACACAGTTATAGGCTTTGTGCTATTAAAAGCCTATAACGTTAACTATTCATTACTATTTTGCAGTAAAACTTGAAGTAAAGCTTCTTGCCTCACGGCGTGCAACAGGATCATCTGGCATTGGATAAGGCGCAGCAGCACGAACAGCAGCTTCTACACTTGCTTTCACGTCTGGATCGCTTGCAGAAACAACAACAGATAATACAGCACCGCTATCGCTCAAGGTAACACGTGCGCTGGCACGCTGACCTGATGAACCCGATGGCATATTCCAGGCACGATAGATTTTTTGTTCAAAATCACGTTTGGCTGTTGATGCAATACGTTTTGCATCGGCTTTTTTCTGAGCAGCATCCTGTTCTGCTTTTTTAGCAGCAGCGGCTTTTGCGTCGGCTTCTGCTTCAGCTTTACGTTTCGCGTCTGCCTCAGCTTTGGCTTTTGCATCGGCGTCGGCCTTGCGTTTTGCATCGGCATCAGCTTTTGCTTTCGCATCTGCATCAGCTTTACGTTTGGCGTCGGCCTCAGCTTTGCGTTTTGCATCGGCGTCAGCCTTGCGTTTTGCATCCGCGTCAGCTTTTGCTTTCGCATCTGCATCGGCTTTGCGTTTGGCATCCGCGTCAGCCTTACGTTTAGCATCTGCCTCAGCTTTGCGTTTCGCGTCTGCATCAGCTTTGCGTTTGGCATCCGCGTCAGCTTTTGCTTTCGCATCGGCATCTGCTTTACGTTTAGCATCTGCGTCGGCTTTGCGTTTAGCATCTGCGTCAGCTTTCCGTTTTGCATCGGCATCAGCTTTACGTTTCGCGTCTGCATCGGCTTTGCGTTTTGCATCGGCGTCGGCTTTACGTTTAGCGTCTGCATCAGCTTTGCGTTTGGCATCGGCATCAGCTTTACGTTTAGCATCTGCCTCAGCTTTACGTTTCGCGTCCTGCTGAGCTTGAAGCTTGGCATTTTCAGCCGCTTTCTGCCGTTTTAACTTGGCATCTTGCTCTGCTTTCTGGCGAGCTTTAGCGGCTGCTTCAGCTTTCGCGTTTTGTTCAGCTCTGCGTTTTGCTTCAGCTTCATTTTTAGCTTTCGTATCTGCCTGACGTTTTGCTTCAGCATCTGCACGTTGTTTTTGTGCTTGTGCTTCTGCAAGTTTACGTTGTTGCTGCTCTTGCTGAGCGTGAGCAGCTTCTTCAGCTTTACGTTTTTGTTCAGCTAATTTTGCCTGCTGTGCTTGTGCTGCCTTTTGCTTCTCGGCTGCAAGTTGTTGAGCCGTTGGTGGTGGAGGGGCTACAGGAATATTTTCAGGTAGGGTCGGATCTACATTCGGACTGACCACTTCTGGTGCCTGTTTGTCAGCCGTGACCTGTTGTTCAGGCTGCTGTAGCGATGAAGGTAAATCTTCTGGCTTCACCAAAATAGTGGTGAGTTTTTTAGGCTCTTCTGGTGGTTTACTCAAGCCTAAAAACAGTAAGCCAACAATCGCGATTGCATGCACACCGAGTGTGAAACCCAGTGCAATCGCATTTTGTTTAAAAGGCGGCTCTTGAAATTTTTTCATAGCTTATTTTAACGGCTCAGTCAGTAAGCCAACTTGAGTTAGGCCAGCTTCTTGTAGACTCGCCATCAGTGAAACCACTTCACCATAAGGACGAGATTTATCACCATTCACCAGAACAGTCAGTTGCTTATTTTCTTGCTCGGCTTGAGTTTGTGCCTCACTTAAAAGGGTTTCAAGCTGGTTAAGTGATAGCGGTTCGCTGCCTTTGTGCTCTTGATATTGCAAAAAGATATCACCATCTTTACCAATCGTGACCATTGCTGGCATGTCTTTAGATTCAATGGGATGGTTATTGGCTTGAGGTAAATCCACTTTGATACCACTGGTGATCATGGGTGCGGTCACCATAAAAATGACCAGTAGCACCAACATGACGTCGATATAAGGAACCACGTTCATATCGCTTTTTAGTGGTTTCTTAATCCGCTCAAAACGTCCAGATCGTTGAATCGCCATTATGCATCTTCCTGTGTCGTTCCAATTGCTTGACGCTGTAAAAGAGCAACCATTTCTTCTGCAAATAAGGCACGGTCTGAATAGATTGATTCACCTTTGGCGGTATAGTGGTTAAACGCAAGTACCGCTGGAATAGCTGCAAATAAGCCGATTGCGGTGGCGATAAGAGCCTCGGCAATACCCGGTGCAACGGTGGCTAAAGTGACTTGATCAACTGCAGCGAGACCGATGAAGGCATTCATGATACCCCAGACAGTACCAAATAAACCGATATAAGGTGCAACCGAACCAATGCTGGCCAACGCGCCTAAACCTTGCTCCAAACCACCTTGATCACGGCTTAAACCGACACGAAGAATACGTTCAGTTCCTTCGATAGTCTGGTTGGTATCTGCTTTACGTTTTTGTAATTTAAAAAACTCACCCAACCCTTGATAGAAGATGTCTTCCAAACCACGACGTTTAGAGTTGAGTTGAGCATTGTTATAAAGGGTATTTAATTCGGCACCTGACCAGAACATCTTTTGAAAATGCTCATCATCTTGTCCTGCTTTTTTGAAGCCCATATGTAATTTTGCAATCAGATACCAGCTGTAAATTGAAGCAAGTAATAAGATCAGCATGACCAGCTGTACAACAGGACTTGCTTGTAAAATAAGGTCGGAGATGTGTAGAGAAGATTCTAAATTAGTTGCCATAAGTTACTGTGCCGAAAGTTTATTTTAGTCCTGTGCCAATTCTTTTTGAATCAGGTCACGAATTTCATCAGGAAGTCGACGTGGCATTAACTCTTTGTTTAAACATGCCAACACAACCTCACCTGAAGCCAGCAAGATTTCACCACGATAAATATTTTGTTGCAACACAAATGATGCGGCTTTACACGAAATAACACGTGCTGTAACGGTAATTAAATCATCCATTAATATAGGTCGTACATATTTGACCTGAATCTGGTGCACTACAAAGTTGTAATCTTGTTGATGCCAGTAGTGATCTACACCCGCAGCACGTAACCATTCAGTGCGCGCACGTTCCATAAAACGGATATGGTTGGCGTGATAGACGATACCACCTGCATCTGTATCTTCGATGTAAACGCGAATTTTAAATTCAAAATGATTAGCCATGTTTTTACCTATTTCCATGCTCAGTCGGCACTAGTTAGCGAATGATAGGGGGTCAATTCGAAGATGGAAATAGTAATAAATAACATATTCTTGATGCGGATAAAAAAAGCCCTAACATGTAGGGCTTCATAAAAAAGACAATTATCTAAAGTTAATTAAGCTCATCCCAATCCATAGTTTTAGGGAAACCAACCACTGTGATGCCATTTGCATATGCACTAATCAATGCTTGGGAGTTGCTTGTATTTGAAATTTTAATCGTGTTTTTTATATTGTTAGTATCTTCAATCATAATTTCAGCAAAATTAGGACGGAAAGCTAATTTATCATTACTGCTTGCGAATCTGAGATTACTTTTGAAAGTTACTGAGAAAAATTTGTTTTCAGGATTACCCTGAATATCTCCTAGTGCAGTAAGCATAAGATTATTTACATTAAGTTGATAATTATTGATCATCAACTGTTGAGATTTTTTTGTTTTGTCATCGAATACATTCAATGTCATTGCTTTAATTTGATATTGAGTGGATGCAGGTGTGTATTTACTTACAAGGCTCCCATTGTAAGTAATTGTGGAGTCACTTGGTGAAATAATTTTGAAATTTTTTAACGTGGTTTCATAACGTACCGAATCTGTAGATAATACTTCTTTACTATTTACTGATCCAGAGATAGTAAAAAATCTTAAGCGATTTAATGCATTGTCTTCATCATTTACGGAAGTTACAAAGCTACAGTTATTGAAGGTAATGCTTTTATCATTATTTTTTGTATATGAGCCTACTGAACATTTAAAGTTATTGCCAGCATTGATGTCATAATAAATACTTTCTGCAAGTTCATTACCAATGAGAACGATATTGTCATCTTCTTGAGATAATGTGACGATTGGTTCATAAATTGATTGGATTGACTCTGCTTTGGTGTAGTCTATTTTTTCTTTACCATTAAAGCTGGGCTGGTTGTCATCATCACCACCTCCACAGGCGGTTAATAATAGCGCCCCAGAGCATATAGTAGAAATTAATAATTTGTTTGACATTTCTTTCACCCTTTATATTGGATTTTGATTGGTTTGAATGTGTGGTGTAATTTTAAGATGAAAAATTATAACAGGAAATTTTATTTTTAATATCCAGATATTTTGTTTTTAAAATGATCGAACTAGTTAATAGAATAAATATCGCATTAATACGATATTTATTCTATTCAGTATTTATTCAGGCGGTGTCATACCAAATTGCAAATACGCCATATTGGTTGCAATACGGCCGCGTGCAGTCCGCATCACATATCCTTGCTGAATTAAATACGGTTCAATTACATCTTCCAGCGTTCCGCTGTCTTCTGCCATCGCTGCGGCTAAAGCTTCGACACCAGTTGGTCGTCCTTCAAAACGTTCCAGCAACATACTCAGATAACGTCGATCGAGCGTATCTAAACCAGCTTTATCGACATTGAGCATGTCTAAAGCACGTTGTGCCATGTCTTGAGTTACTTCACCTGTACCTTTGACTTGGGCATAATCACGAACACGACGTAATAAACGGTTGGCAATACGTGGGGTACCGCGTGCACGGCGGGCGATTTCGGTTGAACCCTCATGGGTAATCGGCACGTCCATCAAATTGGCAGAACGTGTCACGATATGGGTCAAATCCTCAACCGAATAGAACTCTAAGCGTTGCACAATCCCGAAACGGTCACGTAAAGGCGAAGTGAGTAACCCCGCACGTGTGGTGGCTGCAACTAAAGTAAACGCAGGTAGATCGAGCTTGATTGAGCGGGCAGCAGGGCCTTCACCGATCATAATATCCAGTTGATAATCTTCCATCGCCGGATACAGAATTTCTTCAATTACGGGTGAAAGACGATGGATTTCGTCAATAAACAGAACATCACCTTCTTCCAAATTGGTCAGCATGGCAGCCAAATCGCCAGCACGTTCTAACACTGGACCAGAAGTCGATTTTAAATTACCGCCCATTTCACGTGCGATAATATTTGCCAAGGTGGTTTTACCCAAGCCTGGCGGGCCAAAGATCAGGGTATGATCGAGTGCCTCACCACGACCACGGGCTGCGCCAATGAAGATTTCCATTTGCTCACGCACTACGGGCTGACCGATATAATCAGCCAAAGACGTAGGGCGAATGGCGCGATCAAAATGATCTTCAGGTTTTTCTGTTCCGCTAATAAGACGATCTTGCATATATCTATTACTTCATCATGGATTTAAGCGCAGCACGGATAATGTCGGCTGATTCAGTATAATCTGCTTTGACGGCTGCAACGGCTTTTTGTGCTTCAGCCGGCTTATAACCGAGTGATTGTAATGCGGCTTCGGCTTCGGCAACAGGTGAATTTGACATGAACTGGATTTGCGTTGCCGCAGCATTGCTTGAGCCACCTGCAGGATGAGCCAATGCTTTAAAGCGGTCACGTAATTCAATCATTAAGCGTTCAGCAGTTTTTTTACCTACACCCGGAACTTTAATCAGGGTATTCACATCATCATGTTCAATGGTATGAATCAGTAATTCAACACTCAAGGTTGAAAGAATACCGAGTGCCATTTTAGGCCCTACACCATTCACTTTGAGGAGTGTGCGGAAAATGGTTTTTTCCTGAGCATCGCTAAAACCATATAGTTGCTGCGCATCTTCACGGACCACTAAATGGGTCCATAACGTGACTTTTTGTCCTTTTTGTAATTGGCAAAATGTCGAAAGTGGTGTGTCAATTTCATAACCTACACCATTTACATTGAGTAATACGGTTGGGGCTTCCAGGGCAAACACTTCGCCAATCAAACATCCGATCATTGAATCTTTCACTTATTTGTTAATGGTTGAATAGTAGTAGCCATTTGTTCTAAACGCAAAATAGCTTTCAGGATTTCTTTGCGATTTCGTGCGGATTTTATCCAGGCAGGCAATCGGCTTAAGTAAGTTTTATTCTTATTTGTATAGCTTCTCTGTCTTAGCTCAGCAGAGATGTAAGCCTTCAAATCATTTAACTGTTCCATGTTATACACGAAAATAAGACCATGCCTGGTTTCTGTAGTGAGATATAGCCGATAACCAAAGAAAGGATCTTTATTGATTTCAAACCCTGATTTTCTGGGGATTTTATAGGTCCATAACGGATAAGGGGAATTATACACTTGCTCTTTTTGGCAGAAAGTACAATTCAGTTTGATAAAAGGTGGAAGAATACTGGGCCGAGCATAAGATTGGGAAAAGTAATATTTCCCACGTTTACAAGTGCAGGTTTGATTAATTTCTACGTTGATCTCGTCAAAATAGCCTAAGTTGTTTTGTTGCTGCTGGTCTTGATCAAAAGTTTTACAACAGAATATACAAGTAAAAATTATTTTTTTTTCAGTCTGATCATTTTGTTCGGGTTGAATTACTCGTGCATGACTCTGGCAAAAAGGACATACAACTAAAATAGGATACTTCGCAAAAGTACCCCAAGTCTTCCCGTCATCAAGAAATCGCTTCACTAAAAAAAGCCTATCTTATTGCCTTGCAACTCTTGCGCCAGACTATAAGCCTGATGGTCTGAGAACTTGCTAATAATATCAAGAACTTGCATGATATTACTATAATGGTTGTTTTGCAGATTTACGCCTGAATGTTGCAAAATTGACATCAATCGCTGCTCTTTAAAGCTGAGTGCCTTATGTGGCATGGTCAGGGGAATAAAGGCATCCAGAATGGTTTGCAAACTTTGATGTGCAATAATTTCTAAACCGGATTTTTGAGGATGTTCAAAGATACGGTCTCTGGCAAGATTCTTGGCGGTTTGAATACCGGCTTCAATATCCGGTGAACAATATTGTAACAGGCTACCTTTGAGCTGGCCTGTCAGAATTTCAAAATGATGCTTGGCAAAAGCAGTGGTGACTTCATCGACCAAACGCTTCATGACACGACCACGTAGAGCCGCAATTTTTTGTTGCCAGGTGGTATGCGGTAAATGGAGCTCCTCGGGATAACCGTAATCGGCAATCAGGTTCAAAAAAATCGGTTCAACTTCGGCATAGTTCAACATATTCAGAATAATGCCATCTTCCAGATCAATCAGCGCATAACACATGTCATCAGCAGCTTCTAATAAATAGGTCAGAGGATGACGGCAATAATGATATTCACCGAGTTGAATCAGGCCAAGCTGTTCAGCCAGTTGTTTTAAAATTTCTTTTTCAGATTGATAGCAACCAAACTTTGCCCGTTGATGGGAAGGCGTATCACCTTGTTCTTCAATGGTTTTGGATAGCCATGGATATTTTAAATAAGCGCCTAGCGTGGCGCAGGTCAGGCGCATTCCGCCATCATCTGGATGATAATCAATCCGGCTAAGCAGGCGAAGTCCTTGGGCATTGCCCTCGAATTGACGCACATCGGCTTGTTCTTCGGGTGTCAGTTTGGTGAGGAAGTCCCGATGAGAGGCATCATCAAACCATTCACGGATGGCATATTCACCGGCATGACCAAAGGGTGGATTGCCAATATCATGGGCCAGACAAGCCGCCTGAATGATCGCCCCGACATCGGCAGGTGAGATCCACATCGGTAATTCATCTTTGATTTTTTCAGCGGCAAGCATGCCGAGTGAGCGGCCGATACAAGACACTTCCAGTGAGTGAGTAAGGCGGGTATGAATACCATCGTGTTGTGTAAGCGGGTGAACCTGGGTTTTTCTATTCAGTTGGCGAAAGCTTTGGGAAAATATAATTCTGTCATAATCTTTATGGAATGGGCTTCGAGCCAATTCGGTACTGCTTTTTTTACTGCCTAAACGAATTGCAGAAAGCAATTCTAACCAACGCATTTGTTCCATTTATCATTATTCACTATGAATTCAGTTTCATCATGCCAAAAAAAAGATTAAAGCACTAGAGTAGGGCGACATAAATTGTCTTGCTGCTTGTTTTAGGGGCTTAAGGCTATCGAATCGACTGCTATGCTGTGCAATAAACAGCCTACAAGCAGCAGGCTTATTTCGGAACGTCCTAGCAAGTCAGACAAAAGATCTGACTTATTCATACATTAAATAAAAACCTATAAATAAGTCAGAGCAAAGCCATTTAATTGAGCTTAAAAAAATCTGGAGAAGAAGCCTGGTTTTTTCCATGATTTCTTGTAGTGCGCGGCAATAGGGATATGGTCGCTATATGACAGGATGTGATCCAGATGTTGGTGCGCCTGCTTGATCTGACCGCTGTTATAGTATGCTTCAGCTTCAAGCAGATAGATGTTTTCCATAAGGTCATTATAGGCCCAGGCTTGCTGTTCATAAATCATTCGAGACTGTTCCGCCAGCTGATGTACCATTGCAAAATCACCCAATCTGAGAAAGCTTTTCATGAGGTATTGATTGAGCAACGGATAATCTTCCGGATCAAATTCCTGCTCTATTCTGGCTGCATGGTGCTGATAAAACTGGATCGCTTGCTCATGTTGTTCAAGTAAGCAGTAACTTTTAATGATCAGGTAAATCGTCTTGTCCCAGTCCTGTTGTGCCATCATAAAACTGCGTTTCAACTTTAAATAGCGATAAGCGGATGCATTTATATTTTCATAATCCTCTAACTCATTATAGACCTGCATTAACACATAATGGGGTTGAGACGCGAGAGGGAAGCGCGTAGTAACACTTTCATAATAGTCTTTGCGAATCAATGCATCCTGATCTTCATACAGTTCATAAATCAGATTCTCTACTGCACATTCTGCCACCTGTAGGTTGCGATAATCTTCATCATGCAGATGAGGTTTTTTAGCAGCATATTGATATAGCTGAAACAGGACTTTTTCAGCTTCTTCCTGAATATTGTTGATTTTGCCTAATTTTGCTTTGCAGGCCACATACTCTGCTACCCGAATTTGATGTTCAGTAAATGGCACACAGCTTGCATCATATTTTTCAAAATATTCTGCTAAGGCATGCTCCATGTCTTGGTAATTTTGCGCCTCTTTATAAGCCCAGATTCGGGTAAAGTGTAACTC
Organism: Acinetobacter sp. WC-323; assembly: GCF_000314615.1. Taxonomy (NCBI): domain Bacteria; kingdom Pseudomonadati; phylum Pseudomonadota; class Gammaproteobacteria; order Moraxellales; family Moraxellaceae; genus Acinetobacter; species Acinetobacter sp. WC-323. The sequence goes on along the minus strand of NZ_AMZS01000060.1, from coordinate 127,655 downwards.
CATAAACTCGGAGTAATTTAATCCTTCCGTGGCAATAGCAGCTGCCTGATCATAGTGTCCGGTTCTGATCAGCTTGATGGCATAGTTATTACAACACATCGCAAAATAATGGTAATTACCGTGATAGTCGCTTGGGTATTGATTCTGCTCATAGTACTGTTTAAAGGCGTGATAAGACTGACGATAAATTTCACAATTTAAATGAGTCAGCTCGAATGTGATCTGATCATCGAAATGGTAATTCTCCTCATAAAACTCGTTCAGACTCACCCCCGCAGCATAGAGATCTCTGGGCAGGGCCGTGCTGAATACCGGAACCTCCAGATTGATGGGTTGTTGCAGCAGATATTTTGATTCTAGCCATCTACGCCAGGTCACAACATCCGGTTTTAAGGCTTGGGCTTTTTCCAGATAAGTGAATGCTTGCTGATATTGTTCGTTTTCATACAGATAAGTTCCAGCAAAATGCAAAGCAGCAGCTTCATCTGGATATTTTTCAATAGTGGCTAAACTGCGTTGATAATAGGCAGATTCTGTCTTATTGAGTTGTTCATAATAGTTCCGTTCAATAATGATTTGGTAATAGCGCACTTCCGGATGCTCATAACCGTTGTTAATTAGCTCTTCAAAGCGGTGATACCAGCGGACTAATCCAGCCGGAACCTCGGGTTGGTAATTTAATCCTTTAATCAGTTTTAATAATATTTTTTGCGCCAGCGTGATTTCTTGATGCTCATACGCAATTTCTGCCAAATGCAAATACTCGGTTTCATCTTCAACAGAGAGCAGATCAATACCATTTTCGATTTGCGTGATTAAGTCAGGATATTGTTGTGACGCTAAAAAATACACTTTGTCGAGCCAGAGCTGTGAAATCATGATATCGCGGCTTTCACGGTTATGAGCATAGTGCTGTTGATAAAGCTCAGTATATTCAGCATCATATTTTAAGAAATCGTTTACATCTTTCTGTTGTTTGGCGAGCAATAAATAATAACGCAGTGCTGCTTCTTTCTCATTTTCCTGCTGATAAAGGCGTTGTATTAGCGCTTTATATTGATCTGCTTGTTCACTATTCAGCAAGGAGAGAGGTTGAGTTGTACTTTCTAAAGAGGCTTCATGCTCAAACAGATATTCCAGCATGGTCTTGAGGGTATCCAGGTCGTTGGGATGTTCTGTTAAATATTCTTCAGCAGCTTCAATACATTGGGAAATTTTCTTTTGTTTAAATAGTTGCTCGATTATTTGCTTATTCATTGAAGCTCTCTAGGCCGTTCTAAGTTGTTAGGAAGACAGGTCTGTATTATATATTTTTTCAGTCAAGTTACTATCAAGCTATTGATCTGATCCGGGTCATGGCAAATAGAGCTGAGAAAATTAAAGCTTAGCTATTGAGATAAACAGCAGATAGGTACTGGTGTAGGGTTTAAGTGATGCACCCATTCCACCGTATTTATCGAGTGGCTGAGCTTGTTGTGATCTCTGCTGAGATGTACCGGAGAATCAGCGTATAGAAAAGTCGTTTTATGGTCGGCTTGACTGGGTGTGTGGTATTTGCTGCCGGATCAGGAAACCAAATTTGGAATGCACCGATATTTTGTCCCTTGCAGTAAATGAATTGTTACGAATAAAGTAAAATGGATAAAGCTACAATAAATTAAATCATTTGAAGCAGAAAACTCTGATTTTTAAGATGGATATGGCTAGCTGAAAAGCGCCTTTCACAGTAGAATATGCGCTCTCTTATAAGTCACATTGTGGTAGGTTCGTTAGACCCGCCCGTGGAGCCAAAGTCAACATGTTTATCGTGGCCGGTGCATCAGCACATTCTTCTTTCAAGAAAGCTCAACTCTTAAACCGATTAACGTCAATGAGTTCTGTTCAATCTTTTGACAGCCAGTGGGTTTATTTGTTTGATCAAGCGCTCAACGAGCAGCAACATCAATCGGCATTACAACTTTTAAACGATGGTCAATCTTTCGAACTTCGCCAAGCTGCAAGTGATGAAATCCAGATTTTAGTGACACCGCGTGTCGGGACAATCTCGCCGTGGTCATCTAAAGCAACAGATATTTTCAAAAACTGTAATACCCCGGTTCACCGTTTGGAACGTGGTCTTTTATTTACCTTGAAAGGGGTGAAAGAGATTTCAAACGAAGTGAAACTGGCCTTACATGACCGTATGACAGAAAGCGTTTTTGCTCATATTGATGATGCAAAAGCGTTATTCTCGGAAACCGCACCGAAGCCGTTAAACTCAATTGATATCTTGGGTCAAGGTAAAGAAGCATTAGTCAAAGCCAACAATGAGTTTGGCTTTGCTTTATCTGAGCAGGAAATTGATTACCTTACCGAAGCTTTTACCAAGCTCGGTCGTAATCCAAACGACATCGAATTAATGATGTTTGCTCAAGCGAACTCTGAACACTGTCGTCATAAAATCTTTGGTTCTGAATGGACAATTGATGGTGAGAAACAACCATTGTCCTTGTTCCAGATGATCAAGAATACCTATAAAGAATCGCCAACCGATGTGTTATCGGCATATAAAGATAACGCGTCTGTGATCGTGGGTTATGACACCATGCGTTTTTATCCGAAAGCGGATGAAAATGGCCACTTCGTTTATAAATATAAGAGTCAGGCTGCTCATATCCTGATGAAGGTGGAAACCCACAACCATCCAACTGCAATTGCGCCATTTGCGGGTGCTGCAACAGGTTCGGGCGGTGAAATCCGTGACGAAGGTGCAACCGGTCGTGGTGGTAAACCAAAAGCAGGCTTAACGGGCTTTACCGTTTCAAACTTGAATATTCCTGGTTTCGAACAACCATGGGAAGAAAACTACGGCAAACCTTCACGTATGGCATCGCCATTACAAATCATGATTGAAGGTCCATTGGGCGGTGCTGCGTTTAACAACGAATTCGGTCGTCCTGCTTTAAATGGTTATTTCCGTACTTTCGAACAGAATGTGAATGGTGAAGTGAAAGGCTTCCATAAGCCAATCATGATTGCAGGTGGTTACGGTAACATTCGTCCTGACCATGTTGAAAAAGATGCGATTCAACCGGGGGACTTGCTCATTGTATTGGGCGGTCCTGCCATGTTGATCGGTCTTGGCGGTGGCGCGGCATCTTCTGTAGACAGCGGTACCATGGGCGAGAGCTTGGACTTTGCTTCTGTTCAACGTGAAAACCCGGAAATGGAACGCCGTTGCCAGGAAGTGATCGATACTTGCTGGCGCTTGGAAGACTTCAACCCGATCGTGTCTGTACATGACGTAGGTGCGGGCGGTTTATCCAATGCCATGCCTGAACTGGTGAATGATCATGAGTTAGGTGCGGTATTGAATCTTCGTAAGATTCCATCTTTAGAGCCAGGTATGAGCCCGATGGAAATCTGGTCAAACGAAGCGCAAGAGCGTTATGTACTTGCGATTCGTCCAGAGTCTTTAGAACAGTTTGAAGAAATCTGTGCACGTGAGCGTTGCCCGTTTGCAGTATTGGGTGAAGCGACTGAAGCGCGTCATTTAACCGTTGAAGATCCACTGTTTGACAACAATGCGGTCGACATTCCAATGCAAGTGATGTTGGGCGGCACGCCACGTATGCAACGTGCCTATGAAACGATTGAACGTACTGGAAATGACTTTGATGCTGCAAAAGTTGATTTAAAAGATGCGATTTTCCGCGTCTTGAAAAATCCAACCGTTGCGTCTAAATCGTTCCTGATCACCATCGGTGACCGTTCGATTACCGGTATGGTTGCACGTGACCAGATGGTTGGTCGCTGGCAGGTTCCTGTAGCAGATGCTGCAGTAACGACCACAAGCTTGCAAGGCTTCACAGGTGAAGCAATGGCCATGGGCGAACGTCCGCCAGTTGCTTTGTTAAATCCTGCGGCATCTGCACGTTTAGCTGTTGCTGAAGCAATCACCAATATTGCGTGTGCCAACATCGAACAAATCAGCGATATTAAACTTTCTGCGAACTGGATGGCAGCGGCGGGTCAAAAAGGTGAAGACCAAGCCTTGTTTGAAGGTGTGAAAGCGATTGGTATGGAAATGTGTCCTGCTCTAGGCATCGCAATTCCAGTCGGTAAAGATTCACTTTCAATGCGTACGACGTGGAACGATGGTGAAGAGAAAGCCGTGACTTCGCCAATGTCGGGTGTCATTACTGCATTTGCACCTGTATTGGATGTACGTAAAACTTTAACACCTGAACTTAAAAATTTAGAAGATTCAGTCCTTGTGCGTATTGACCTATCTAAAGGACAGTTCCGTTTAGGTGGTTCGATCCTTGCGCAGGTATATAAAGCCATTGGTTCAGTGACACCTGACGTCGATAGTTTTGATGACTTCAAAGCATTCTTTGCCTTGATTCAGGACTGGAATAATCGTGGTGTGATCAAGGCTTACCATGACATCGGTGATGGTGGTTTACTCGCGACTGTTGCTGAAATGATGTTTGCTTCACGCTTGGGTGTAGCTTTAGAAAATCAAAGCACTGAAAGCTTGTTTGCTGAAGAAATTGGTGCGGTGCTGCAAATCACAGCGGCGGATTGGGCACAGTTAGAAGTTGAGGTTGCAGCCTCTAGTCTGAAAGATGCAATCGCAGTGGTTGGTCGTGTAAATAGCACGGATCAATTGGCTGTCAATGGTTTAACGCTAGAGCGTGCTGAATTGCAACAAGCATGGGCAGAAGTATCGCATCAGATCCAACGCTTACGTGACAACGTAGAAACTGCGGATCAAGAGTTTGCATTAATCGCAGATCAAAACCATAAAGGTTTGATTGCACAAGCGACTTATGATTTGAATGAACCTGTTGAAGCGCCGTTTATTAATACACGTCGTCCAAATATGGCCATCTTGCGTGAGCAAGGTGTCAACGGTCACGTTGAAATGGCTGCTGCATTTGACAAAGTCGGCTTTAATACCATCGACGTACACATGAGTGACTTGCTTGCCGGTCGTGTCAGCTTGAGCGATTTCGAAGGTTTAGTGGCGTGTGGTGGTTTCTCATACGGTGACGTGATGGGCGCTGGCGGTGGCTGGGCGAAATCAGTCTTGTTCAATGCCAAGTTACGTGACCAGTTTGAACAGTTCTTCCATCGTGAGAGCACCTTCAGCTTAGGCGTATGTAATGGCTGTCAAATGATGTCGCAACTTGCACCACTGATTCCGGGTGCAGAACATTGGGGCCGTTTCCACCGTAATACCTCAGAAGTATTTGAAGCGCGTGCCGTGAACGTTCGTGTAGAAAAATCGGTGTCGGTCTTGCTTGAAGATATGCAAGGTTCGATTTTACCAATCGCGGTTGCGCATGGTGAAGGCCGTCTGGTTGCAACTGAACAGCAAATTGCTGCTTTAAATGCTGAGAACCAAGTGATCTTGCGTTATGTAGATAGCTTGGGTAATCCAACTCAACATTATCCGTTGAACCCGAATGGTTCACCTGAAGCAATTACAGGCTTAACCTCTAAAGATGGTCGCGCAACGGTAATGATGCCGCATCCAGAACGTAATTTCCGTGCTTTACAGCATTCTTGGAAGCCAGAAGACTGGGCTGAAGATGGTGCCTGGTTACGTATGTTCCGTAACGCACGTAAATTTATTGGTTAATCAATCCATGCCATAAGCCACCGTCAGGTGGCTTATTTAATTCCAAATACAATAATCATCAATGGACAACAAAAATGAAATCAAAAATCCATTTCCACGAATTTGCACTATTGATGGCATTACTGATGTCGATCGTCTCATTTTCAATTGATGCGGTTTTACCTGCACTGGGTGAAATTGGTCGTGTTTTTACCCTGCAAAATAGCAATCAGACCCAATGGGTGATTATTAGCATTTTTTCAGGCATGACCATTGGTCAATTGATAGCAGGACCATTGTCCGATGCGATTGGACGGAAACGGATTTTATTCACAGGTATTGTGATCTACTTTTTAGGAAGCTTATTGTGCTATTCCACCCAAAGCTTTGAATGGTTCTTGATCGGACGTTTTATTCAGGGTGTTGGCGTTTCTGGACCTTATGTCGCTTCGATTTCGATTGTGCGGGATAAATATAGCGGTGCCCAAATGGCGCGCATCATGTCTCTGATCATGATGGTGTTTATGGTCGCGCCTGCAATTGCGCCGAGTTTGGGGCAACTGATTATCCATTTCTTTGGCTGGCGCGATATTTTTGTATTGTATATGGTCTATGCCACGGTTGTGGGAGCATGGGTTGCTTTGCGCTTGGAAGAGACCTTAGTGCCTGAGAATCGTCTGCCGATGCGGGTACAAGCATTTAAGGATGGCTTTAAAGAGGTGGTGAGCAATAAAACCACCATGAGTTATCTGCTTTGTGCAGGTTTCTGTTTTGGTGGATTCATTGGCTATCTTGGAACGTCACAGCAAATCTTTATGCAGCAATTTGGCAAAACAGGGCAGGAGTTTAGTGCCTACTTTGCTTTATTAGCAGGTGTGATGGGGATTGCGTCTTTTACCAATTCTAGAATTGTGATGAAGTTTGGCATGCGTCCGATTTGTATTTATGGCTTTCTTGGCCTGTGTTTAATTTCATTGGTATTTTTGATCATCCAGCTTGCAGGTGTAACCGTTTCATTCTGGATGTTTATGTTGTATGCCTGCATTCTGTTTTTATTGTTTGGTACATTGTTTGGAAATCTGAATGCGATAGCAATGGAACCGATGGGGCATGTTGCGGGTATGGCTTCGGCGATTATTGGGGCATCTTCATCTGTACTGTCTTTAATACTCGCTTCGATCATTGGGCAGCTGTATAACGGCACCTTGATTCCAATGACCAGTGGTTTTGTGATTTTGTGTGGTTTGGCGTTTGCGATGACATTGTATGAGAAAAGGCAGTTAAACCTGTAGATGGTTTAAGTCTTTAAATTAACCAAAGTTAATGTTGATTTATTTGATATTTATATAAAAAATTTAAGATCTTTTTTATTTATTAATTTCTGTTGAACATATAGATGTCATTACAGTATGATAAATATTGAATATGAATGATGCTAATTGTAATAGGAGAAATGATATTCCTATAAAAAGAAAATTATATAAAATGTAGTTAGTTATTAAGAAAATACATTCATCATGTTGTGATATAAGTGAGATGAGTGCAGATAAGGATGTAGATTTGCAGAAAAAAACTATGATAAATAGGAGGAAGGTATATATTAGATAATAGGAAAAGACTCTCATAAATAAGAGGTGAGAGTACTTGAGTTTTGAGAAGCCAAAAGGTTTATCTTCAGAGTTGTATAGTTCCATTGAAAGGTTGTGGCTAAGCACAGAGCAAAAAATTGTATAGCCTGCGATTAGAAATCCTAAAACTGTTAATACAGCTCCTAAAAGTGTAGAGGCAATTGCTGGAATAGCCTCTACAAATTCTTTATCCTCAATCCCTAGAGTGGAAAATATAGATATAATACTAAATATAAGTAGTAGAAATTTATTTGTTTTAGAAAAAGAAATCTTTCTTGAAGCTATATAGACCTCAAATAGATTATTTTCTTTTAATAACTCTTCGCACATTTTTACATTTTTATTACTTTCCATTGTTGTGTTTCTCAAGAGTTTTAAGAACTTCTAATTTATTTTTAACAGAATCTTTTGTCTCGGGGATAATAATTTTCTTTTGACTACTTAATTTTAAAAAAGATTCATATAATTTTTTTCCAGTTTCAAGAATATTTTCTAGATTAACACCACTAATTGTTTTAATAACTTTAAATTTTTCGTTGTTTCCTTTGATCATATCTCCAGATTCATTCACTCCTTCTATAAGAATTCCTTGATTGCCTTGCTCAGTTGCTTCATCGAGCTGTTCGAGTGTTTGATCGAAATCTAATCCCTCTTTTTTGTTTGCGAAGGAAATTGTAGTAGTCGAACTTTTAATTGCATCAGTTTTTAATTGTGCTTTTTTAATTAAATCATTTTTAAATTGTAGTTCATCATTTCTTTTCTTTAAAGTAATTCTAATACTTTCAATCTTTTTATATTGATTGAGAAATTCCTCTAAACTCTCTCGAGTATTTAGAGGTGTGATAGTGACATCTGGTAAACCATATGTCTTGATAAAATCTTTCCGAGCTTCTTGAGGTAGAGTCTCAATATATTGCTTAGTTTGACGACGAAAGAATGTTTGGCAAGTATCTTTAAACATCTCTAAGGTTGGAGCATGAGGTGTTTCTTTCAAATAGATCAAGCGATGATTATTTAAAATAAGAACAAAAATTGCTGATGGTGAGGTCTGTATTGAACTTTTTTGAGATTTTAGTTCTTTAGTTTCATAGTCATAGACTTGGGTGCTTGTTAATCTGGTGTCGCGGATAAATCGGCCTACTATGGCAAAGGTCTCTTCTTTATTATTAGGTAATTGGATAACGTTGACCGATTGAAAGAAAAAAACTCCTCGCTTAACCTTCCATGAGTCCTCAATTGTAAAAGCAGGTAATATAATTTCGTGAAGCATATCAACTAGATTGTGATTGTTAAATTTACATACGAAATTTGCAAGTTCATAGGTATAAGTATTAGAAGTCATATAATTAATTTAAAAATGATTTTGCTTAAATATAACATTTAGTTTTTTTATTTCAAGCCAGCACTCTATTTTTGAATAAGAAAGAGTTTTATGTATTAATCTCTATATATGAGATTTTTATTTCAGAGAGATTTATTTATCATAAAATTTTCCTGATTTTTTTCAATTAATGACACAATCAATAACCTTAATTAAAAATAATTGGCTCAATTCTTGCTTCTTATATTTTCACAATGAATAACATAGACGAGAACCGCATGATGAAAAATGAAAACTATTTAAGAACAAGCTATTCAAAAGACAAAGGCTGGTTTTGGTTTGGCTTCACGGTGTTTATCCAATTGCTATTTATTGCTGTAAGTTATCTCATGATTAATCTTCCACTTTGATTGTTCAGCACTTATACCGTTATGATTGAAGCCAGATTGATTTTAATTTGAGCCATTTTACGATGTTAAAACTGATTTATTACGTACCTGAATCTCATCTGGAAGTGACCAAACAAGCGGTTTTTGAAGCTGGTGCGGGCGGTATTGGTAATTACGAACATTGTGCTTGGCAAGTCAAAGGCATCGGGCAATTTAAGCCCGTTAAAGGTGCAAATCCTTTTTTGGGGCAATTGGATGAATTAGAGCAGCTCGAAGAATGGCGAGTTGAAACCATTGTCTCTGAACAAAAGGCTAGTGCGGTGGCAAAAGCTTTAAAGGCAAGCCATCCTTATGAAGAACCGGCCTTTGAGTTTATCCAGATTTTAGATATTCAATAAGCTTTATTATTTACCAGGCATCGTGCTTTGAATTAATCGGGCGATATCGGTTGTGCGTGTGCGGATCAACTCTGCTGCATTTTGACAGGCTTGTTCTAGCGTGCTTGGGCCGGAAGTTAAAGAAAAGGCAGCGGTAATGCCATGTTCGTATAAAGCTTGATAGTTTTGCCCAAGTGTTCCTGCAATCACAATCACAGGGATATTGGCAGCTTGTGCTATTTTGGCGACTCCGAATGGGGTTTTGCCATTTAAGGTTTGTTGGTCAAGTTTACCTTCGCCAGTAATCACCCAATCCGCCCCCTGAATTTTATCGGCAAGTTGATTTAACTCTGCAATGACTTCGACACCCGATCGAAACTCGGCCTTTAAGAATGTTTTAGCCGCAAAACCTAAACCACCCGCAGCTCCCGAACCAGCCTCATTGCGTTGATCGAAGCCAAAGTATTGAGCAGTAACGTCGGCAAAGTGGGAGAGGGCTTGATCTAAGGCCAACACTTGTTGAGGTGAAGCCCCTTTTTGTGGCCCGAAAATATGTGAAGCGCCGTTTACTCCGCAAAGTGGATTGGTGACATCAGCGGCCAATAAAAATTTAGTCTGTTGAATTCGTGAATCAAAATTTTCCAGATCAATCTGTGCCAGGTTTTTCAGGGCAAGACCACCAGCAGTCAAGACTTGATGATCCACATCCAGAAATCTGGCACCTAATACATGGAGTAACCCTGTACCTGCATCATTGGTTGCGCTACCGCCAATTGTCAGAATAATTTCCTTAGCACCGGCATCCAAAGCAGCAAGGATCAGCTCACCTGTACCAAAAGTACTGCTGATACAGGCATTACGTTGTGAAGGCTTTAGCAACTGGATACCACTGGCTTGTGCCATTTCAATGATGGCGATCTTTTCAGCCTCTAACCAGCCCCATTTTGCCAGTACCGATTCACCAAGTGGGCCTTGTACTCTTTGCTCACGCCATTGACCTGAACAAGCTGTTAAAACTGCGTCAATTGTTCCTTCGCCGCCATCCGCCATGGGGCAAGTCACGATTTCTGCATCAGGAAAAACCTGTTGCCAACCCAAAGCAATCGCTTCTGCTACATATTGGGCAGATAAGCTGTCTTTAAATGAATCAGGCGCAATGACGACTTTCATAGTTTTAAAATTTAGTTTTGATCTGAGTCGAGCTTAGACGGTCTGCCCGTAAATATCCAGATTGGAAAAAATAAAAAACCACTTAACTTTTGGGGTTAAGTGGTTTGTTTAAATGATTTGGATCGTGATTAATTAAACTGAGAAAAATCAGGCTTACGTTTTTGCATAAAGGCTTGTACCGCTTCCATCATTTCTGGAGAACGTACACGTTGCATAAAGATTTCAGCTTCATCATCAACACACTGAATGATTTCAGCCAAGTCCTGTTTCATCAGTGCTTTAGTTTGTTTGATTGAAGCCAATGGCAGCGTAGCTAAATGTTGTGCAGTTTGCTGTGCAGTGGCATAGACATCTTCAACCACATCATTGACCAGATTGGCTTTTACCGCCGTTGCTGCATCAAATTTCTTCGCCGTGAATAATAACTCGGCTGCTTTTTGATAGCCTGCCTGTTTGACCAGTAAACGGCTAGCTGCACCTTCCGGAGACAGGCCAAGGCTGACAAATGGAATCTGGAACAGGGCCGTATTGTCTGCAAACACCAGATCGGCATGTAATAAAATCGTAACCCCAATACCAATCGCAACCCCTTTGACTGCAATGATTAGCGGTTTTGAAAAACGGGCAGCTGCTTTTAATAACACAAATGGCGGTTGATCGCCCGCTTTACCTTCATGCGGCTTTTGAATAAAGCCCATAAAGTCTTTCATGTCATTACCCGCGGTAAAGTCTTGTTCTGCACCACGGAAGATCACCACACGAACGTCTTTATCCGCATCGGCTTCATCTAGGGCTCTTGCGATCCACAGGTAAAGTTCGCCATAGAGGGCATTTTTTGCTTCTGAACGGTTAATGGCTAAGGTGAGTACGCCATCTTCTAAATTTGCTTGCAAATGTTGATGAGGTTGTTGAATACAGCTAAGTGTCATCGTACTATCCTTGCTTTAATCCAGATTGTTGTTAAGTGCACTCATTATGTCGCATATTTACCAGAATGGCACAACTGATGAGTTCACAAAAAAGTGAAATTAAGCCTATGTACACATTTGACTATCTCGTTTTTATTGGACGCTTCCAGCCATTTCATCTGGCACATTTGCAAACCATTGAAATTGCGTTACAACAAAGTCAAAACGTGATCTTGGCTTTAGGTTCGGCTCAATCGGAACGTAACATCAAGAATCCTTTTCTGGCGGTTGAGCGTGAGAAAATGATCTTGTCGAACTTTTCTGAACAAAATCAAAAGCGCATTCATTTTGTCCATGTGGTTGATGTGTATAACGATGAAAAATGGGTCAAGCAGGTCAAAGATTTGGTCAACGGGATCATTCAACCAGATGCAAAAGTCGGTCTGATTGGTCACTTTAAGGATGAATCTTCCTATTATTTACGTTTATTTCCTGAGTGGCAGATGGTGGAACTGGAGAGTTTGAAAAACTCGATTTCTGCAACGCCCATGCGTGAAGCGTACTATCGGGGGGAGATTCAAACCGAATTTTTCCCTGATGGCACCATTCAGTTTTTAAATGACTTTCAGCAATCGGCAGTTTATCCGAAATTACAGCAAAAATTTAAGGATAATGATCGTTCCAATATTGATGAAGCTTGATCGCTTGGGGAGACTAGGCATCTTCCCAAAACATAATTCGATTTGAAAATGGATCGGTGATACTCAGCTCCAATGTCTCCCAATCGGTTTTCTGCATTTGAGGTTTGGCAAATTTATAGTCTTTTGCATCCAGTTCCGCATGAAGCAAACTGAGGTTTTCCCAATAAATACGAATGGCACTGTGCGGGCTAGCATCACCGAAATGCTCAGATAAATGAATGATGCAATCCTCTCTGGAAATCTGTAGATAAACAGGGAAGTTATCCCCAAAAGTATGCTGCCAGTCGAGTTGGAAGCCCAAATAGTCCAGATAAAATGATTGGGCAAGTTCGACATCGAAAATACGGAGAATGGGGGTAATTGAGCCAGATTGCATGCTTATTCCCTTTTATCGAACACCAAATTGTTGAGTCCAATACGTTTTTTGCTTCGCGGATTGATCAACTGTACAGGCGATCGCATAGTCTGTAAATTTTGGATGCATCAAATTGCGACAATGTACCGGACTGGCCAGCCATGTTGCCATCACTTCATTCAAGCTATTTTGTCCACGTGCCACATTTTCTCCACCGCCGTGGCCTTTAAATTGTGTCTTTAAGCGGCTTCTAAAATCGTGACCTGTGCTACTGGTGTGTCCGAGCATACTGTGTTGAGCCATATCCTGCGCATGCGCAAACGCACTTTGGGATAAAGCATTACTCCATTTTAACGGAGCTACGGCAGGGAAATGCTGACCACCACATTGCTGAGGATGCTGTCGAATTTCATTGATTGCATTCAGAATAGCCTGCTGATAAGCAGGGTTTTGTATATCCTGACAGCGTATTGAGGCGGTCGGCTGATTGATTTGTGCGACACTAAAGGACTGTTGTTGAGATGTCGCAGGTGTGCTTGTACTACAAGCGGATAAGAACATGAGACAGATAAGGCTAGAAAGTGGTTTTAGAGGATTCATTTTCAGTATCTTTTAATTAATTTTAATTTTCTTATCATACGCTAAGCAGCAAGTGAACAGCAATTTGCCTGAATAAAAAAGCGGATATGGAATCCGCTTTTTTATAGAATCATCTTAAGCTGTTTGCAGGCCTTTTAAGTCTTCTAATACTTGTTCAGCATGTCCAGCCGCTTTAACTTTGCGATAGCTTTTTACTAACTGCTTGTTATGGAAAATAAAGGTTGAGCGTTCAATGCCCATGACCTGTTTGCCATACATATTTTTTTCTTTAATCACGTCGAAATGTTTACACAGCACTTCTTCTTTATCACTGATTAAATCAATACTGAGCGATTGCTTTTCGGTAAAGTTCTGATGTGCTTTAACTGAATCACGAGATACCCCGATAATCTGGCAGTTTAAGGCATCAAACTGATCTTTCAAGCAAGAAAAGCCTACTGCTTGAGTGGTACAGCCAGGGGTTGAATCCTTAGGATAGAAATAGAGCACTAACCATTCACTGCCAGTTTCGGCCAGATTGATTTCACCTTGTGTGGTTGGGAATACATGATTCGGTAATTGAATATTCTCAGACATTGTTCATCCTTCGATAAAATTAGTTTTGCTCAAGCTCAAGCGGTAAAAAAGCATATTCTTCATGATAAACAATATCGCCGTGACGTACAGGAATAGCTTTGTTAAAAATTGGTCCGTCAATCACGGTGGTGTGAAACTCTCCACCTTCACCGCATGGATCAACGCCACGATCTTCCAACTCTTGGATGTATTCCAGTGTTAAAATTTTACCCAGATCTTCGACTTGCATACCCAGTTTCAGATTGATGGTGACGATGACACTTTTAAACCCCAGCTGAATAAATTCTTCGACCACCTCACGGTGAGGGCGTAACCAAAGTGGCATGCCCAGTTTCAGTCCCACTTGCTGGGTGACTCGATCATGCCAGCAACCATGCTCAGGCATATCCAGATCACCAGTAACCAGCACTTCTGCACCATGTTGTTTGGCTTGATCGAGCAGGGCAATGAACTTTGTTTCATAATCAGCCCAACTGGAAGAGGTCATAAACACGGGTAAAGCAACCGCATCTGCTTGTGCCCGGATAATCTCCAGCGGCATCGCATGGGAACGAGAACGCTGACCTTGTTCTTCCAGCATGACAATGAGCCCAATCACAGTGCCTGTTTGCATGGCATGGTATAAGGCGAGGGAACTGTCTTTACCACCACTGAACGAGACGATCGACTGTCGTTGCTCGGCATTGGTTTTCCATTGATCTTGCATGGTGTTATTCAACTGATTCTAGATAAAGGGGATTTTAACAAAGCCCAATAAAAAAGCCTGCATAAATGCAGGCTTTGTTTTCAACAATACAGGCTTATTTTTTTGGAGCCTGTTGCTGTTGTTGAGCAGCTTTCATTGCTTCTTCAGTCAGTTTCTCTAACTTGCTGACAAGTGGAGCACCTAAACATGCTTGTAGGTCTTTATTTTGCTGTTGCACAAAACCTAACGAGCTTGGGCTTTTCTTGGCATTGATTGCGCTCTGGATTTCCCATTTTTGCGCTTCAGTTACTTTACCTTGAGCATCAATCTGGCAACCACAGAACTTGCTAACTTCAGCCGCTGTTAATTTACCGCCTTTTGCAGTCTGGTCTTTACATACGTTGACCAATGCTGCTTTTACATTGGTACTTTTATACGCAGTTTGTAATGGATTATCAGCTGCGTGAGTTGCTGTCGCAAAAAGTGCAGCAGCTGACATCATTGTAGAAAGAATAAGATTTGATTTAGAAAACTTCATATAATGTACCTAATTTTTTACCCTAATATCGATTATTCAGCGTAACGCGTAGGATCCGCAATACCTGCTTCGATAAAACCTTGTTGACGTAAACGACAACTGTCGCATTTGCCACATGCACGTCCTTGAGCATCTGCCTGATAGCAGGATACCGTTTGACTGTAGTCTACGCCATGTTCGATGCCTAAGCGTATAATATTCGCTTTGGATAAATGTAACAAAGGTGTTTCTATTTTAAGGGGTTTTCCTTCAACGCCCGCTTTGGTTGCTAAATGCGCAAGATTGGCAAAAGCGTCAATAAATTCAGGTCGACAATCTGGATATCCTGAATAATCAACAGCATTGATCCCAATTACAATGGCAGCAGCGTCAAAAACTTCGGCCGCAGCAAGGGCATAAGACAAGAAAATTGTGTTACGTGCTGGAACATAAGTTACAGGAATCCCTTCTTGTAATTGTTCTGGAACTTCAATGTTATGATCTGTAAGCGCAGAACCGCCTAAATTGCCTAAATCAATATTAATGATACGGTGTTCAACGCCTGCACGTTGAGCGAGTGCTTTTGCTGCATCAAGTTCAGTGGTTGAACGTTGACCATACATAAAGCTGAGGGCGATACATTCATAATTTGCCTGTGCCCAGGCTAGACATGTTGTTGAGTCTAAGCCGCCAGACAATAATACGATGGCACGAGAACGCATATTATTTTCCATTATTCAACCTAAAATAAATTTGAGGAAACCATTTCTATGGGAGATATGGTTTTCATAAGCTTTTAACGACCGGATTCATCATTCCATAACAGTTTGTGCAACTGTAGCTGGAAACGAACAGGGAGATGGTCTTCTAAAATCCATTGGGCCAAGTCGCGTGCCAATGCTGGCAGGGCAACTGCACCTTTTTCCACTGCAAAAGCAGGTGAGAACCAAACCGTACTCACTTTGTCTTGCAATTGGAACTGTTCCAGCTGTTGTTTTGACCATTCATAATCTTCACGATTACAGATCACAAATTTAATCTGGTCATGTGGGGTGAGATGGTCAAGATTGCTGAACAAATTACGGTGATCTTCTTTCGAGGTGGGTGTTTTTAAATCCAGCACTTTGGAAACACGTGGGTCAACCTTGGAAACATCCAAAGCGCCACTGGTTTCAAGAGAAACCTGAAAACCAAGATCACAAAGACGTTGTAACAGGATCAGACAGTTTGGTTGTGCAAGCGGTTCGCCACCTGTGACACAAATATAAGGTGTTTTATGCTGGCTTGCGGTTTCGATAATCTGTTCCAGTGATAAACGCTCGCCGCCTTCAAAAGAATAGGTGGTATCACAATAACTGCAACGTAACGGACAACCTGTTAAGCGAATAAACACCGTCGGTAGACCAAAGGTATTCGCTTCGCCTTGCAAAGAGTAAAAGATCTCCGTAATGCGTAAACCAGCCGCAGGATCAGAGACAGGAATTGCAGAAGAACGTAAGGAAGCCATAAATAGTTACCACAGACAGGTGCCACACAAGCAGCATGCTACATAAAAAACAAAATCTCTACGACCATGACTGATCGTAGAGACGAGGAGCCACGAAAGCTCCGAGGAACCATTAAGTTCCGTATATATTACAAATTAGTCAGCGCGTAATAAATCGTTCAAGCTGGTTTTTGCACGTGTTTTTGCATCCACTTTTTTCACGATGATGGCTGCATATAAGCTGTAAGTACCGCATTTTGATGGAAGGCTACCCGCAACAACCACAGAACCTGCTGGTACACGGCCGTAGTGAATTTCACCCGTTTCACGATCAAAGATTTTGGTAGATTGACCGATGAAAACGCCCATTGAAATGACCGAACCTTCTTCAACAATCACGCCTTCAACGATTTCAGAACGTGCACCGATGAAACAGTTATCTTCAATAATAGTCGGGTTTGCCTGTAAAGGTTCTAAAACACCACCGATACCAACGCCACCAGACAAGTGAACATTTTTACCGATTTGTGCACATGAACCTACAGTTGCCCAAGTATCAACCATTGTACCTTCATCTACATAAGCACCAATATTGACATAAGAAGGCATTAACACCACATTTTTAGCCTGGAAGCTACCACGACGGGCAACTGCAGGCGGTACCACACGTACACCCGCAGCTTTGAACTGTTCTTCAGTCCAGCCTGAATGTTTGGTATCTACTTTGTCATAGAAACGAAGATCACACGATTCGATCGGTTTGTTATCATTGAGTTTGAATGAAAGCAAAACGGCTTTTTTCAGCCACTGGTGAACAACCCATTCACCATCGATTTTTTCGGCAACACGTAGTGTACCGTTATCTAATCCAGCCAATGCTTGTTCTACAGCTTGACGGATTTCAGTTGGGCAGTCCGCTGCACTATAGTTGGTACGGTCTTCAAATGCTTGCTCAATGATTGTAGAAAGCTGAGACATGATCTTCCTTCTTCCAAAAAAATTTTGAAGATTTTACACTAATTTTGTAGGGTCTGTTGCCATTTTATAAATAGGTTGCGTTATAAGCTAAAATTTTATCAGACGAGGCATGAAACGCAGGGAATGGCTATTCCCTTGCCAAGTTTCATAACGAAGTATGAGGGAGTTTTAGCTATAACCCTTTGGGACAAGGAGTTTTTTTGTCGCTACATCGTTATGTCTTGTTCATTTAGAAAGCCTAAACTTCACAAGCCATGCCTTGTAGCGCCTAAAAAATCTCCATTGTCGCAACCATAGATAAAGTGGCAGCAGACCCTCAGAATCTTTGAAAAAAGTAGTTACAATATTTTGTTTTAAAATTGAGCAACAAAACTGTCATAAAAATGGAGCTTATTGTTTTTTATCTATAATTTATAAATACATAATTCCTTCGAATTTGTATCAAAAAATAACAAAAAATAATCAGTTTCTGTATAAAAAAATAGCGCTATTTATTTTATGCTGTGTCCACAGTAACAATTATACTTTAAATAAGAGCATTTTTGAGGAGACTTCAATGAAAGCTTTGCGTGTTATGTTAGCAGCAGGTGCATTAACAGCGATTGCAGGTACTGCATTTGCGGCAGATGAACAAGTTGTGCAGGAATCTGTTTACGCTTTTCCTTCATACTTAGATCCAGTTTCAGTTCGTGCTGAAGTGGGTACTACTGGTTACGGTGGGGCAATTTCATATAAAGTCAACCCATACGTTAGCTTAAGCCTTGGTTACAATGGTGGCGATATTTCTTGGTCAGACAGTTTAAAAATTGATGGCACGAAATATGATATGGATATGGATAACAAAAATGCATATTTAAATGCTGAAATTTATCCATGGGGAACGAATCAAAATGCATTTGCGCGTGCGTTATACGTAGCGGCAGGTGTTGGTTACCTTGATAATAGCTATGATTTGAAAAAATCAGTATCTAACTCAAATGACACCATTAAAATTGATGGTTCTAACTATAACGCCCCAAGCGGAAATGGTTCGGTTAAAGGCCATTTAAATTATGATAACCAACTTGCTCCATACCTAGGTTTTGGTTTAAATACTCCAGTTTATAAAAACGTTGGTGTGTTTGGTGAAGTCGGTGCTTACTATACTGGTAACCCTGAAGTTGATTTAAAATCTGAAGGACTGGTAAAAGTAGGTGGTACTGAGTCTGGTCAAGCGGCAGCTGATCGTGAAGCAGACAAAATTGCCAACAAAAACAAATATGAATGGATGCCAGTTGCGAAAGTGGGTGTGAGCTTCAAGTTCTAATCCATGCATCCAGCATAAAAAACGAGCGTTATGCTCGTTTTTTTATGCCTGTGAAATAGACAACATAAAAGGCGCATCATGCGCCTTTTATGTTCAGGATCAATTATTCTTCGGGATAAGCGACTTTTTTCAAAGCTTTAATATCGGTTTCTGGGGAGCATAAGGAAATGAATTCATAACCATAGCCACGTAATAGATGTCCTTTACGTACTGCGATCCAAGTGGTATTTACGCCAAATACATTAGTCTTGATCTGTTGGAGGCGATAATCACGTTCAGCATCATAAGCGACATCATTGACAATCCCGACGCCCATATTCAGTTCAACATAGGTTTTAATGACATCGGCATCAAGTGCTGACATTACGATGTCTGCATGAAGTTGTGCATCTTCAAAAGCTTTATCAATTTTTGAACGACCCGTGAAACCGCCGTGGTAAGTAATCAGTGGGTAGTCAGCCAATACATCCAGGCTGATTTTATCTAGTTTTGCCAATGGATGGTCTTTCGGGGTAATAATGCTATGGTGCCATTCATAATACGGCACACTGGCCAGATTTTCTTCTGTGGTTAATGATTCGGTTGCGATCCCGATATCGGCTTCACCCTGAAGCAGCATTTCTGCAATTTCAACAGGACTGGCTTGTTGTAAAACCAAATGAACTTTAGGAAATAGTTTCTTAAATTGATTCACAATCGGTGGCAGCACATAACGTGCTTGGGTATGTGTGGTGGCAATGGTCAGTGTGCCTTCATCAACTTTATTAAAATCATCTGCGAGGCGTTTAATATTATCGGCATCGACCAACATGCGTTCCACGATGCTGAGTAAAGACTGACCTGGCTCGGTCAGACCCAGTAAGCGTTTGCCTTTACGTACAAATAACTGTACGCCGAGTTCATCTTCTAAATCTTTGATATGTTTGCTGACGCCAGATTGAGAGGTATAAAGGGCCGCAGATGCTTCGGTTAAATTAAAGTTTTGGCGAACAGTTTCTCGAATAATTCTGAGTTGTTGAAAGTTCATAGTCTTTTTTCCACATAAGGTGAGAAACGGCTAAAGTCCTGCAAGGATAGTTTAACCGCCCTCAAAGTATTCTTCTAAGCAACTTGCGTTGATTGATCTGCAAATAAATGAAGTTGAGCAGCACTAATCCAAACGGTTTGATTTGGTTTGAATTGATGTAAGTTCGCCTCTTCTACACTTAATAAAATTTCAATGGTTCGTCCACTACGATCTTGTAATTCAGCGACAACCCGGCCAGCAATCCATACTTCACGTAAGAAGGTTGCCTCAATGGTATTGGCTTGAGGCTGGGTATGAATATGTAATTCATTTGGTCGTGCAAATGCAATGACTTTGCCTTGCGGGGCCTCAAGGCTGGTTGGTAACTGAATACGATCATCGCCGATACGGATAATACCGCCTGTATGCTCACCCTCAAAACGATTTGCTTGACCAAGGAAATCAAAAACAAAAGGCGTTGCCGGTTTTTCATACACTTCTCGTGGTGAACCGATTTGTTCAACATCGCCTTTGTTCATGACAATAATTTGATCTGCAACCTCCAAAGCTTCTTCCTGATCATGGGTGACAAAGATCGAGGTAATATGCAGTTCATCATGTAAGGTACGTAGCCAGCGGCGTAATTCCTTACGGACTTTGGCATCCAGTGCACCAAATGGTTCATCCAGCAATAAAACACGTGGTTCAACTGCAAGTGCGCGGGCTAAGGCAATACGTTGACGTTGGCCACCAGAAAGCTGGGCCGGGTAACGATCTGCCAAGAAACCAAGTTGCACCAGATCCAGCAAGCGCGTCACGCGTTTCTTAATTTCAGCTTCCGATGGACGTGTGGCACGCGGACGCACACGTAAGCCAAAGGCAATATTGTCAAAAACGCTCATGTGACGGAACAGGGCATAATGCTGGAATACAAAACCAACCTGACGTTCACGCACATGGATATCGGTTGCATCTTCACCTTCAAGTAAAACCTGTCCGCCATCGGCAGATTCCAGACCTGCAATAATCCGTAATAAGGTAGTTTTACCACAGCCTGAAGGACCAAGTAGGGCAACCAGCTCACCTTCAGGAAAATCTAAAGAGATATTTTTTAGCGCATGGAATGCACCAAAGTGTTTTTCAATATTTTTAACTTGAATACTCATGTGCTTATTCCTTAATGGCTAGGTTGATCTTGAGTGGGCTGATGTTGATTGGCTTGTTCTTGGCGGACTTCGAGCCACGTTTTCAAGATCAAAGTGAGAATTGCTAAAAATGCCAGTAACGATGACACAGCAAATGCAGCACTAAAGGTATATTCGTTATAAAGAATCTCGACGTGGAGCGGTAAGGTATTGGTTTGACCGCGGATATGGCCAGAAACCACGGATACTGCACCAAACTCACCCATTGCCCGGGCATTACACAGAATCACGCCGTAAATCAGACCCCATTTGATATTGGGTAAAGTGACTCTCCAGAAGGTTTGCCAGCCAGAAGCACCAAGTACAATTGCGGCTTCTTCTTCCTCGGTACCTTGTGCTTCCATCAACGGAATCAATTCACGTGCAACAAAAGGAACGGTAATAAAAATAGTGGCTAATACAATCGCAGGTACGGCATAGAGGATTTTGATATCGTTATCCATTAACCAGCCACCCATCCAGCCTTGAGCACCAAAAATCAGTACCAGCATTAGACCTGCAATTACAGGAGAGACCGAGAACGGTATGTCTATAATCGTGGTGAGAATGGCTTTACCTCGGAACTGGAATTTGGCAACAGCCCATGCCGCTGCTACACCAAACACCACATTAATTGGAACTGCAATCGCTGCAGTGATTAAGGTGAGTTTGACTGCGGATAAGGTGTCCGAATCGGTCAGAGCATTGATATAGACTGCAATCCCTTGCTTGAACGCTTCAACAAAAACCAGAATCAGGGGTAACAGTAAGCAGCTTAAAAAGAAGATTAAAGCCACAGCAATTAAGCTATAACGTACCCAGATCGGTTCACGGGTGGCGTCTCTGCTTTGCAGTTTGAGTGCCAAAGCATTGCTATTGGTATTTAAGCTCATTGCGCAACTCTCCCTGTACGGCGGCTTGCCCATGCTTGTACTAAATTAATTAAAAATAAAATGGCAAATGACAGAACAAGCATAACGACCGCAATCGTGGTTGCACCTGCATAATCATATTCTTCTAAACGAGAGATAATCATCAGTGGCGCGATTTCGGTTTTATAAGGCTGGTTACCGGCAATAAAAATCACCGAGCCATATTCTCCGACACCCCGGGCAAAGGCCAAGGCAAAACCGGTAAGTACCGCTGGAAACAAGATCGGTAAAATGATTTTAGTGATCGTCTGCCAACGATTTGCACCGAGGGCAGAAGCCGCTTCTTCTAGCTCGGTTTCAATATCACTGAGTACAGGCTGTACGGTACGAACCACAAAAGGTAACCCGATAAAGATCAGTGCCAGTGTAATCCCGATTGGCGTATACGCTACTTCAATTCCAAGAGGAGAAAGATACTGTCCGATCCAGCCTGTTGGAGCATATAAAGAGGTAAGCGCGATACCTGCAACCGCCGTCGGTAACGCAAAAGGTAAGTCGACTAAAGCATCGATAATACGTTTACCAGGAAAGCTATAGCGAACCAGACACCAAGCCAGTAACAAGCCAAAAATAACATTCACTAATGCAGCAATCAGCGCTGCACTAAAACTAAGTTGCAAGGATTTTAAAATTCGTTCTGAGGTTAAGATTTCCCATAAGCCATCCCATCCAATCCCTAAAGATTTGATAAATACAGCAGATAAAGGAATAAGCACAATCAAAGACACGTAAGCGAGGGTAAAGCCTAATGAGAGACCAAACCCAGGCAGCACTCGGGAACGCTGCGACATGATATTTCCTCAAAGAGAAAGGTTTGCTAAAACCAGCAAATAAATAATGCGATGACTAAAAATACGGGGCGGAACTTAGGCAAACTTCAGATTAAAGTTTGCCTGACTCATTCGGGCAACGAACTGCGTCTTTTTTTCAGGTAACAGATAATTCAGGATTTCCGGAAAAGGACCGAATCCGGAAGCAACATTAACATGACCCACAGCGCCTAAATTAATTGGTGTCAGTTTCCATGCCTGGGCCAGTTGTAATGCATCGACATATCCCAGCCAAGGATCATTTTCACTAATCAATAAGGTGGTGGGTACCTCAATGTTGAGCTGCTGAAAATACTGTTGATAGTCTGTCAAGCTATGACGTGCAAAGCCGGCTTCACCAAAACGTGCTGGATTGGCAGGCGCAACCAGAAGCAGGTTTTTAACTTTGGCCCGAAGTTCTGGATGCTCAGCAAGTGCAGCAACGCTGGTCAAGCAGCCAAAGCTATGTGCCACGATTTGCACTGGCGCAGGCGCGGCTGCGACTGTTTTTACAAACTGGGCAATCCATTCACTTAATACTGGAAGATCCCAATGTTTCTGTTCAACGCGAGAGCTAGACACGAGTTGCTGTTGTAACCAAGACTGCCAATGCTGCGCTTCGCTACCACCTACACCTGGAACAATTACCGTATGAATCATGTCCGCTCTCCCTATTTACCCGTCAAGTAAATTATTTACCTGTGCTGTTCTGTTTGACGATTTGGTCAAAGATACCGCCATTATCAAAGTGGGTTTTTTGCACTTTGGTCCAGCCACCGAACTCTTGATCAATCGTGACAAGTTTTAGTGGTTTGAATACATTGCTATATTTCTTTAATACCGCTGCATTACGTGGGCGGTAGAAGTTACGTGCAGCAATCTCTTGTCCTGCCGGTGAATACAGGTAGTTCAAGTAACCACGGGCGATTTGTAGATTGCCTTTTTTCTCGGCATTCTTTTCAACCACTGCAACTGGCGGTTCTGCAAGAATAGAAAGAGAAGGTGTAACGATTTCGAATTTGCCTGGTTGCTCACGTACGGCTAGGTAGGCCTCATTTTCCCAAGCCAGCAATACGTCACCGATACCGCGTTCAGCAAAGGTTGTAGTTGCGCCACGGGCACCTGAATCAAGTACTTTGGTTTGTTTATAAATTTGACGAACAAATTCTTGAGCTTTGGCGTCGTTACCACCTTTCTGGTGTTTTGCCCATGCCCAGGCACCTAAGTAGTTCCAGCGTGCACCGCCAGAGGTTTTCGGATTTGGTGTAATGATTTCTACCCCTGGTTTAACCAAGTCACCCCAATCTTTGATTTGTTTTGGATTACCTTTACGAACCAGGAAAACAATGGTTGAGGTGTATGGCGTAGAGTTGTTCGGTAATTTCTTTTGCCAGTCTGCTGGGAGTAATTTTGCATTTTGAGCAATCTCATCGATATCTGCTGCAAGCGCAAGTGTAACTACATCTGCATTTAAGCCATCAATCACGGAACGGGCCTGTTTACCTGAGCCGCCATGTGACTGTTTAAAATCGATATCCTGACCGGTACGCTGTTTCCAGAAGGTACTGAACTGTTTGTTGAAATCGGTATAGAGTTCACGAGTTGGGTCATAAGAGACATTTAAGAACTCTTGTGCCGCAAATGAAGAAACTGAGAGTAATGCAGCAATGACGCCGACTTTAACTTGAGAAAAACGCATGGAAAACCCCTTAAAAACTAAATCACTGTTTGGAATATGTACGCAGCATAACGCCAGTTTTTTTGCAAAAAAAATAATTAAAATCGAATTTGTTATGAAAAATATAGAAATAGATAAAACAGATAAGCTTTGCTGAATTATTGATATATAACACATTTTTAATTCACTCTTTTAATTGTTATAATTGTTTAAAATCAAATATTTATTTCTTTTTGGTCGTGCGGTCTTGTTAAGTGAGTAGGTGCTTAGATCATGCAGTGTTATAAAAATGGACAGTTAATTGACGCCATTCCTTTATTAGACCGTGCTTTTCATTATGGTGATGGTTGCTTTACCACAGCACGTATTTTTCACGGAAATTTTGAGCTAAAAGAGTTGCACTTTGCACGTTTAAAACTGGCCTGTAATAGCCTAAGCCTCGATGCCGATTTATCCTTGATTGAAAAGTCACTTGTACATTTACAGCAGCTATATGCAATGCTGAATGGTACCTTAAAAGTGGTGATTAGCCGCGGTGAGGGAGATCGTGGCTATAGTCTACCGCTACATGCAGCCGATATTTATGTCTGGTATTACCCGAGAGTGACGCAGGTTTTTCAACCTGAATGGATTGAAAGTGGCCTGTTAAATCATGCCTTGGGGTTGAATATGCCACATCTGGTTGGACTGAAAACATTAAATAGATTAGAGCAGGTCTTACTCAAGCAAGAGGCAGATCAGCATGGCTGGCTGGAAGCATTGGTCAGTGATGTGCAGGGGGCTATTGTTGAAGGGGTGAGCAGTAATTGTTTTATTCGTATAAATGATCGGTGGATTACGCCTGAACTTCGCTATAATGGCGTCCACGGTGTGATGCGGGCCAAAATTCTATCGAGAATGCAGCAAAATCAGGTTAAATGTGAGCAGCGTTGTATTGAGATGAATGAAATTGGCCGTATTCAGAGTTTATTCTTCTGCAATGCATTGCACCCGATGAAAGCGGTGATTCGATTTCATGACCGTTGTTTAGAGCAACAACCTTATCTTGATTTATTTGAAACGTTAAAACTTAGCCAGATTGATTAATATGCCAAAGCCGCCTAGTTCCAGCAAAAGTAAGAAAAAGCCAAAAGCGAAACCAAAATCCAGTTTTTCTTTTTTTAAAGCCTTTTTGATCGCCATTGTGGTTTTTATTTTGGTGATCTTTGGCATTGTATGGTCAAGTTTATTCAAAGCTTATCCAGTAGAAGGCAAGAAACAACTTCTGGTCATCTCTTCTGGCGATACCTATTCACGTTTTATTGATCGTTTAGCCAAAGAAAATAATGTGAACTTTCCGATAGTTTTAAAGCTCTATCAGAAGTTTATGATTCATGACACCATGAAAGCAGGTGTTTATAAAATTACGCAAGGCATGACGGTCCGTCAGGTCATGGATATGCTGTCTGATGCAGATAATGCGCAGATGAACCGTATTTTGGTGATTGAGGGAACCACATTTTCTCAGTTGATTCAGAGTTTAAGAAAAGATTCGAATGTCACTAATACCTTGCTTGACCTTCCTCAATCTGAACTGTTAAAGCAATTAGACATTCCATATACACACCCAGAAGGTCTATTTGCACCAGATACTTATTTCTTTGCCAAAGGTGAAACGGACAAGAAAATCTTAACCGATTTATATCGCCGTCAAATGAAATCATTAGATGAAGCCTGGGCCAAGAAAGCACCGAACTTACCGTACAAAGATAAGTATGAAGCTTTGATCATGGCTTCGATTATTGAAAAAGAAACCAGTCTGGATAGTGAGCTACAGCAGGTTTCAGGTGTGTTTGTCCGTCGTCTGAAAATAGGTATGCGCTTACAAACCGATCCAACCGTGATTTATGGCATGGGCGACAACTATAAAGGCAATATCACCCGTAATGACTTACGTACGCCAACGGCCTATAACACTTATACCATCAATGGATTACCGCCAACACCTATTGCTTTGCCAAGTAAGAAAGCAATTGAAGCAGCGATGCATCCTGACGATGCCAAAAATATCTATTTTGTTGCTACAGGCAATGGTGGACATAAATTTACCGCGTCTTTAGAAGACCATAATCGTGCAGTGCAAGAATATTTAACTGTACTACGTTCAAAGAAAAAGCAGGGCGAATAATGTTTATTAGTTTTGAAGGGACGGAAGGCGTAGGGAAGACTACGCTGATTCGTAAAATTCATCAGTACTTTGAACAGCAAGGTAAAGAAGTGGTGTTGACCCGTGAACCGGGCGGCACCCCATTGGCTGAGCAGATTCGTTCATTATTATTAGCAGTAAATCATGAAGAGCAAATGAGTCATGATACTGAGCTGTTATTGATTTATGCAGCACGTGCACAGCATTTACAGCAAGTGGTTTTACCTGCATTAGAGGCAGGTAAAATTGTGCTGAGTGATCGTTTTACCGATGCCAGCTTTGCTTATCAATGTTCTGGACGTGGTTTGAGTCAGGAAAAGCTGCAACTGTTAAATCAAACCTTTGTGGCGAAAATGCCGAATATTACCTTTTGGTTAGATGCGCCGATTGAGTTGGGCATGACTCGTGCGCGAGAGCGCGGGGCATTGGATCGTTTTGAGCAAGAGAAACTGAGTTTCTTTGCTAAAGTACGTGCGGGTTATGAGACCTTGTGGCAAGCAGAGCCTGAACGGATCAAACGTTTGGATGCAACACAAAATGCTGATGTTGTGTTTGAAGAGGCATTAAATTATATAAAACTGCTCTAAGAGCTGTTTTATTACAATTTATTTTCCATTATTGTGAACTAACGAATTATCAATGGCTTACTTCTGTTTGGTTGGTTTTTTATGAAAAAATTAGCTGATAATGTTTATCAACATGTTATGGACTTATGTAAACAAGGCGATAAGCAGGTTGCAGAAGGGCAGTTTGAGGAAGCAAAGGATTTATATTTGGATGCTTTGCTTTTATTGCCTTCCAATCATCAAGAGTGGGAAGCAGCAACATGGATATACGTTGCAGTAGGTGATGCACATTTACACCTTAATAATAATGAGAAAGCTTTCAAAGCTTTTTATAATGCTTTGCAATGTCCAAATGGTTTGGGTAATCCATATATACACTTTCGTTTAGGACAGTATTATTTTGAACAAGAAAATTGGGAAAAAGCACAAGATGAATTTGTTCGAGCTTATATGGGAGGGGGCATCGATATTTTCATGGAAGATGATCCCAAATATTTAGAATTTTTAGAACAAATGGTTGATATTTAATCAGATGGTTTATGTTGTATTAGGTGATGAGTGATGCAGAAAAATGACTATGTCTCTATTTGGGGGGGTATTAGATTCTCATGATTCGTTAAATAGTTATACATTTAATGATTATTCATTGGATGGTGAGTTTATAGGATCTATTTTTTCAAAAGAATTTGAAATAGATTTTGTAGATGACGATTTTATTGAAAAGGATTTCCATAATTTAACTAGTAATTTCGAGATAATTTTAGAAGGTTTTTCTTATTTAGATAAGATAAAAGAGGAAATAACTTTAAAGGGCTTTAGGTTGCCTTTTCCTATTAATTCAATAATATTGATATATAATTTTTCATATGAATTAGACAAGACAACAGAAAACTTTACTTTTTTGTGCGCAGTTCCTTATAAATAATCAAGTTTTGGCTGGGCCAACATTACTTATATCTAGTAATTCAGCCCAATTATTAATTTAGTATTTGTCTAAAATAAATATTACTCATTCACCAACGGCTGTTCTACTTTAAAGTTTGGCGGTGTGAGCACCGTCTTACGAATTTCATTGGAGAGTTCAGGATAATCCAGTGTGTAATGCAAACCACGTGATTCCTTACGCTCCATCGCACAGCGTACAATCATTTCTGAAACCAGAACCAGGTTACGCAATTCAATCAGGTTCTTGCTAACGCGATAATCCTGATAATACTCAGTGATTTCATGCTTGAGCATTTCAATACGATGTAAGGCACGTTGTAAACGTTTGGTGGTACGGACAATACCCACATAGTTCCACATGGTCGAACGCAGTTCATCCCAGTTTTGTAAGATGACCACATCTTCATCGGCATCGGTGACTTGCGTTTCATCCCAGGTTGGGACATCTGGAAATTGAAACTCAGCATCAAACTTCTGTTCAATATCTTCTGCTGCACTCATGCCATAAACGAAACATTCAAGGAGTGAGTTACTGGCCATACGGTTGGCGCCGTGTAGACCTGTATAAGAGGTTTCACCAATGGCATATAAACCATCGAGATCAGTCTGACTATGTTCATCGACCACTACACCACCACAGGTATAGTGTGCTGCTGGAACCACAGGAATCATATCTTTGGTGATATCAATACCGAGTTCAAGCAGACGGGCATACAGTGTCGGAAAATGTTCAGTAATAAACTCTGGCGATTTATGGGTGATATCTAGCCAGACATGACGAATACCTAAACGTTTGATTTCATGGTCAATGGTACGTGCCACAATATCGCGTGGAGCAAGTTCAGCACGTTCATCAAAACGCAGCATAAAACGTTCGCCGTCTGGTAAACGTAAATAAGCACCTTCACCACGCATCGCTTCGGTAATTAAGAATGAGCGCGCTTTTGGATGATATAAACAGGTGGGGTGGAACTGGTTAAATTCCATATTGGCGACACGACAACCGGCACGATAGGCCATGGCAATCCCATCACCAGTCGCAATATCAGGATTTGAGGTGTAGAGATACGCTTTCATTGCACCGCCACAGGCAAGTGCAGTAAATGGAGCCAAGAAAGTATGAACCTGTTCGCTGGCTTCATCTAAAGCATAGAGGCCGATCGCACGATTAGCTTGATGTTGATGACCAAGCTTGTGTAGGGTAATTAGATCAATCGCAATATAATTTTCAAAAATTGTAATATTTTTTCGTTCTTTAGCGCGTTCAACCAGCGTGGTTGAAATGGCTTTGCCGGTTGCATCGGCAGAGTGAATGATACGACGTTGGGAGTGGCCGCCTTCACGGGTGAGATGCAGTTGTTCGTCTTCATCTAGCGTAAATTGCACGCCTTGCTTGAGCAGGAAATCAACGGATGGTTTGCCACCTTCGACGGTATGTTTGACTGCATCTAGCTCACACAAATGACCGCCTGCAATCATGGTGTCATTAATATGTTGTTGAATAGAATCGGTTTCGTCTAAGACTGCCGCAACACCGCCTTGTGCGTAGAAGGTACTGGCTTCCGTCAGCGCCGCCTTTGCCAGAATTGCAATGTTATAATGACTTGGTAAAGAGAGTGCGAGGCTTAAACCTGCACCACCACTGCCCACAATAATCACATCAAAATGGTGAATTGTTTTTAAATCAGGCATGTCAATCTGCTTCAGTTTTAAACGTTCGCTAATGACACCGCTTTTTTGTCAAAAAGGCAAGGGCCAATCTGCCTGAAATTGAGTGAATTTTTAGCGAATGTGATTTATTTATTGATTAATTTGGCCTCATCTGTATGAATGAGAAAACGATTAACTTTCAATACATGGTTTTAATCTAGCCTTAAGCTGTCCGAGATAAAACCTTAATTGAAAGGTGAACATCTGGAAAAGGCTCCATAATTTATTCACATTTTATTGTTCTATTTGGTTGTATGCATTGAAAATATAAACATTTTTTTACGAAAAGAATGCTAGGGTTATGCTACAAACATAGATCATAACTTTTATTTTAATCAACAGTATGTAGGTTCTTGCTTCATGAAAAGTCGCTATTTACAACAAGGAATGTATGCTGCGGTATTTACGGTAGCAGCTGCTCAAGTCAATGCTGCATCGCCAGTAGATTTTTCAAATCTCGTTGAGCAGGTCAGTCCTGCTGTGGTGAGTGTCAATGTGGTCAAGAAAATGACTCAGGAAGAGTTATTACAACAACAGGTTCCGGAAATTTTGCGTCGTTTTTTTGGTAATCAGGTGATTATCCCGCAACAACAGGGACCACAGGAAAAAACCGGCTACGGCAGTGCATTTTTTATTGGTAAGGACGGATACTTGTTAACCAATCGTCATGTGGTTGAAAATGCTTCCCGCATTAGTATCATCCTGAATGACCGCCGTGAAATTGATGCAACACTTGTTGGTAGCGATGAACGTACGGATATTGCATTACTTAAAGTCAATGGAAGCAATTTCCCGGAATTAAAAATTGGTAATGTTAACCAGCTTCGCGTCGGTGAACCTGTACTCGCGATTGGCTCGCCATTTGGCTTTGATTATTCTGCATCAGCGGGGATTGTCAGTGCCAAATCACGTAATATGAGTGGTGAAACTTCAGTACCGTTTATCCAAACAGACGCCGCACTGAACCCGGGGAACTCTGGTGGTCCATTGTTTAACCAGCGTGGTGAAGTGGTGGGAGTTAACTCACGTATCTTCAGTGGTACCGGCGGTTATATGGGATTGTCTTTTTCGATTCCAATCGATGTTGCAATGGATGTGGTACAACAGTTAAAGACTACAGGTAAAGTAACACGTTCATATCTTGGTATCATGCTGCAAGACATCGATCGTAATCTGGCCGAAGCTTATAAATTACCAAAACCGGAAGGTTCTTTGATCACACAGGTTGCACCGAAATCACCTGCTGAAAAAGCAGGATTAAAATCAGGCGACGTGATTTTAAAAGCCAATGGTGTGCCGATTTCACGCACAGGCGATTTACTTTATTCATTGAATCGCATTGCGCCAAATCAAACCGTCCAGCTCGAAATTTTACGTGATGATAAAACACGCACCATTTCTGCAACACTGGGGACGGCACCAGACGATACGGCTGCGGATGCTGAGAAAAATAATCCAACCAGCGGTTTAGGCATGAGTATTCGAGACCTGACTGCGGCTGAGCAAGCGCGTTTGGATATCCGTAATGGTATTCTGATTCAGGATGTGAAACGTGGTGGCCTTGCATCATTATCAAATCTGGTCGCAGGGGATGTGATTGTTCAGGTTAATGGTATAGCGATTACCAACAGTCAGATGTTCGCTAAAACGGTGGGTGCCTTGCCGAAGAATAGTGTTGCCCGTGTGACCATTATCCGTCAGGGCCAACGTGCAATTCTAGGTTTACGTCTACCTTAAATCTGCTAGGGTTGCTCAAAACCACTCTGAAAAGGGTGGTTTTTTATTTTGTAATACACTGCAGTTTAGACTAGTGTATCTAGCTGAGTTTTGATTGATGAAAGAAGCCAGATAAATGAGTACGATTTTTGATTTGGAATTACAAGTTCAACCTGAGCATATCGATGTATTGGGCCATGTCAATAACGTGATGTATATCCAGTGGATGCAGGATGTCGCTGCAGCACATATCGAAACATTAGGGTTAGGACTTGCTCAGTATCTGGAACTTAAACATGCAATGGTCGCGGTTGAACATCATGTGCAGTATCGCAAAGCCGCTCTGGAAGGTGAACACATCATCTTGCGTACATGGCTAGATGATATAAATGCCTTATATTCTTTCCGTCAGTATGCGTTTTATCGTCCGAAAGACCAAAGTGTTCTGTTTATGGGAAATACCAAATGGGCCTGTATTGAAATTGAAACAGGACGTCCAAAACGGATGTCACCGAGTTTTACTCAGGCTTACCAACCGATTTCACCAGATTTAAATCCAATGGATTTTTCAATTTCATATACGCAGTCTGAATAAATTTAGGAATCAGCAGCAAATGAATGATCAGAGGGCAGCATTTTACGATCAATTCATCAAGCTAAGTTTAAAAATAGTGAATCAATTAACCTAAACTCGGATTAAACACTTAAAAAAACGTTTAATAACGCTAGCTTATGCGAAAAATTCAATAGATTAAGCTGATTGTATAATTTTTGTATATTGGTTATTTTGTAGTCTCTTAGATTGTGTTTTGGGGAACATGATGAATGACAACGTGGGGGTTGTTGTTTTTTATTTGCTGTGCTTGTTTGCAGGCATTGTACTTGTAATCGGAAGTGTTGTTTTTGATATGACACTCCTGTTTGTGGGGCTAGGTCTGATTGCTTGTGCTTTTTTAATTAAATCCGAGTTTAATTTAACCGTGATGTTCTGGCATAAAATTGAATAATTAAAAAAAGATGATGAAAAAGCCGTACTGATCAAGTACGGCTTTTGTATGGGAGAAAATTTATCGCGATAGCTCAGCCATGCATTTTTGCCTTGAAGGCTGACATTGAAACCGAAATTTACGCAATTGAGCATTTTTGATAGCTCTCACCGTGAATGTTTAATATCAAAAGTGTGTAAAACCGAGCGAAAAAGCTGGTCGGATTAATTGATGCTTTTATCGGAGGTTATTTCACTGTTTTGAGTAAAATCTGTGATAATGATCACAATGTTTTTAAAAATCATGAAGTATGGATATCTTAAAATTCGTAAAAAGCTTTAATACCGTGGGATGCTATTTAACTCTTGCCAGCATTTTGCTCGCGATTCTGATTTTTTATTTCTATTATGTAAATCCAAATTAATGTTAAAAATTAAATGGTTAAATAGGTTTTAAGTTGTTCTGGAAGGGGGCTCATCCTGCTACTTTTAAGTGGTTTAGTTTGTTCATTATCAGCATTTGGAAGCATAAACCAAACTTCAGGCGGAGAAGAAAATTCTTCTCAGGTTCGATATGCGCTTGTTGAATACATACCGTGAAGTATCCTGTTGCTGTTTTCGAATCTTGCTCAACTCGTCATACAAGCTTTGCATTATCAAATTAAGGATGGAATGGCACGGCACCAAGACAGGTCATCCATTCTTAGCCTTGTACCACTCACAAACTCTGCAGCATTTTTTAAAGCAATTGTCAGGTTCAGGTGGGGAAAATTAATTTCTCGCTTAAATATTGCTTTTCAGCATCGCGATGTAGTCTCGGTCACATATACTTTTAACACTATATTTTTAACATTGTTGTGCTTATACTGTGCCGAACTTTTTAAACATTATTTTTCGCAGCAATAGGCAATTATTTAATTGATTAGATTGCTGTGTACATATTCTTAAGGTAACCCATGGCGCAAGCTAAAAAATCCGTAGATATCAAAAATATACGCAATTTCTCGATCATTGCACACATTGACCATGGCAAGTCGACGCTGGCTGACCGTTTCATTCAAATGTGCGGTGGTTTACAAGATCGTGAGATGCAAGCTCAAGTATTAGACTCTATGGAGCTTGAGCGTGAGCGTGGGATTACAATTAAAGCCGCTTCGGTGACGTTGTATTACACCCATCCGAATGGTCAGGAATATCAATTAAACTTTATTGATACCCCAGGACACGTTGACTTCTCTTATGAAGTGTCGCGTTCTTTGGCCGCGTGCGAAGGTGCCTTGCTGGTTGTCGATGCTGCACAAGGGGTTGAGGCACAGTCGGTTGCTAACTGCTATACCGCAATTGAGCAGGGGCTGGAAGTTTTACCCATCTTGAACAAGATTGACTTGCCTCAGGCCGAGCCTGAACGTGTCATTCACGAAATTGAAGAAATTATCGGGATTGAGGCGACTGATGCACCCACCTGTTCTGCAAAAACCGGTCTAGGTGTGGAAGGTGTGCTTGAGCGTCTGGTTGATGTCATTCCAGCACCTGAAGGCGACCGTGATGCACCATTGCAGGCATTGATTATTGACTCATGGTTTGACAACTATTTAGGGGTTGTTTCCCTAGTCCGTATCAAGCAAGGTCGTATCCGTAAGGGCGACAAGATGCTGGTTAAATCGACAGGTCAAACTCATCCGGTCACTTCAGTGGGCGTGTTCAATCCGAAACATACTGAAACCGACATCCTCGAAGCCGGTGAAGTTGGCTTCGTGATTGCGGGTATTAAAGATATTTTTGGTGCGCCAGTCGGTGATACCATCACGCTTTCCTCTACGCCGGAAGTGGAAACTTTGCCTGGTTTTAAAAAGGTAAAACCACAGGTATATGCTGGACTTTTCCCGATTGATTCAAGTGACTTTGAACCCTTCCGTGAAGCGCTACAAAAACTACAGATCAACGATTCAGCTTTATTCTTTGAACCGGAAAGTTCAGATGCATTAGGCTTTGGTTTCCGTTGTGGCTTCTTGGGTATGCTCCACATGGAGATCGTACAAGAGCGTTTAGAGCGTGAATACGATCTGGATCTGATCAGTTCTGCGCCAACGGTCATTTACGAAGCTTTGACTAAGAAAGGCGATATCATTTATATCGACAGTCCATCAAAAATGCCGGATGGTTCTACAGTTGAAGACTTGCGTGAACCAATTGCCGAATGCCATATCCTTGTGCCACAAGAATATTTAGGTAACGTCATGACACTGTGTATCGAACGTCGTGGTGTTCAAAAAGACATGAAATTCCTGGGGAATCAGGTTTCCATTACTTTTGAAATTCCAATGGCTGAAGTGGTCATGGATTTCTTTGACAAATTAAAATCATGTTCACGTGGTTTTGCATCACTCGACTATAACTTCGTTCGTTTCGAAAGTTCAGCTTTGGTTAAGGTAGATGTATTAATTAATAGCGAGAAGGTCGATGCCTTGGCGATGATTTGCCACCGTCAGGATGCACGTCATCGTGGTATTGCATTGGTAGAGAAGATGAAAGATCTGATTCCTCGCCAAATGTATGATGTTGCGATTCAGGCTGCGATTGGTGCACAAATCATTGCCCGTTCTACTGTGAAAGCGATGCGTAAAAACGTATTGGCCAAATGTTATGGTGGTGACGTTTCACGTAAGAAGAAACTTCTTGCGAAGCAGAAAGAAGGTAAGAAACGTATGAAGCAAGTGGGAAGTGTTGAAATTCCACAAGAAGCGTTCTTGGCTGTATTGAAAGTCGATAGATAAAGAAATGAGGCTGGGGAAACCTCTGGTTTACCCAGCTGCAAAACGAGCAGTGAGACTGCAAGAGAGGGTTTGTGGATTTTGATTTTAATTTGATTCTGGTACCAGCGACACTGATTTTCTTTCTGGTGTGGTTGCTTGATAAATTTGTATTTAAACAACGTGCAAATAAAGGGCGGAATCAGGAAAACTTTCTTATCACATGGGCATATGACTTCTGGCCAGTGTTGGCGGTCGTGCTGATCTTACGCTCCTTCTTATATGAACCGTTTAATATTCCTTCTGACTCGATGGTACCGACCCTGGAGACAGGTGATTTTATTCTGGTCAATAAATTTGATTATGGTTTACGTCTACCTGTGGTCAATACCAAAGTGGTTAATGTTGGCGAGCCGAAACGTGGCGAAGTAATTGTGTTCCGCTATCCGCCACAACCTACGATTAGCTACATTAAGCGTGTAGTGGGTTTGCCTGGTGACCATATCCAGTTTAAAGCGGGTGAGTTGACGATTAATGGTCAGCAAATTGCAAAAGTTGCCACACAATTTTCACGTGTGAAAGACCAGCAAGATACGCCGACTGCTTTGTATTTTAAAGAAACCTTAGGTGAGCATCAGCATCTGATCCGCTATTTGGAAGGGCGTAACCCACTGGTTGAACAGTTCCAGTTTGCGCAGTTAAAAGGTGCTGAAGCCTTGGTGCCATTTGTTGCTAAAGCCAATGACGTCTTTATCAAAAGCAATGGACAGGATTGGGAAGTCACCGTACCTGAAGGTCAATATTTCGCAATGGGCGATAACCGGGACCAAAGTGCGGACAGTCGTTTTTGGGGCTTTGTACCTGAAGCGAATTTAACGGGTCGAGCTTTTTATATATGGATGCATAAAGAGCCAGGCTTTAATCTTCCAAGTTTCAACCGAAATGGTAAGATTGATTGATAAAAACATAAAGGAAATATAAAGATGCGTAAATCTCAACTTGGGACTTCGTATATTGCAATTTTATTTGGGGTGGTTTTATTTGCAGTTGCTGTAAAAGCAGCAATTGCAATTTGGCCAGCATACTGGGATGACAAGCTGATTAATAATCAGATTGAAAGCTTATTAAAAGATAGCCCAGCAAACATTACACCAAGTAAGTTTGCCTCCCAGATGGATCAACGTTTTGATATGAACGGAATCCGTGATCTACATTTTAAAGATATTGCACAAGTGACTTATAAAGATGATCTTGTGGTAATCAAGAAGTATGAAATCCGTAAGCCTTTCATGCTAAATATTAGTCTAGTTATGACCTTTGAGAAGACTTTTGACCAAAAATCTGCAAAACAAGCTCAATGATACTCGGTTGCAAGGACGAATTGGTCACCAGTTTAAACAGATTGATTTGTTAAAACTGGCCTTAACCCATCGTTCTGTCAGCCATAAACACAATTATGAACGCCTAGAATTTCTAGGCGATTCGTTATTGGGAATGATCGTTGCAAATTATTTGTACAATGCCTATCCGCTGGAAAATGAAGGCCGCTTAACGCGAATGCGTGCGACGCTGGTTCGACAGGAGGCCTTAGGAAAAATTGCAAATGATTTACAACTGAGTCGGTCATTAATTTTAAGCACTGGCGAGCTAAAATCAGGTGGTCATCACCGTGAATCGATTTTGGCGGATACAGTAGAGGCAATTATTGGTGCTATTTATTTAGACTGTAATGATCTCAACCTGCTGGAACGCATTGTGTTAAAATGGTATGAACCATATCTTGATCATATCGAACCGACAGATCAACTGAAAGACCCGAAATCACGTTTGCAAGAGTATTTACAAGCACGTAAAAAACCTCTCCCAGTTTACGAGGTTGTAGATATTCAGGGCGATGCACCGAATCAGCATTTCAAAGTGGAATGTTTAGTCGATGGATTGCCAAAAATTCAAGGCGAGGGCTCAAGTCGTCGTTTTGCCGAACAAACGGCAGCGGCAGAGATTTTAAAATTATTGGAGCAATAACCTGATGTCCCATTCAGAAGAAAATAAGCCAGAAGCAGCAGCTGAGCAGCAAGACGGCAATAACTTGATTGATCAATTTTTTAGTTCTCAAGGAACCACGATTCCTTCAGATTTTAAAAGCGGTTTTGTTGCGATCGTTGGTCGTCCAAACGTCGGTAAGTCGACCTTAATGAACCATTTATTGGGTCAAAAACTATCAATTACTTCACGTAAGCCACAAACCACACGTCATAAGATTGTTGGTATTGATTCTCGCGAAAAATCACAGGCAGTATTTGTAGATACGCCAGGGATGCACAAGAAAGAAGTCCGTGCCATCAATAAGATGATGAACCGCGCTGCTCACTCGGCATTGCGTGATGTAAACCTGGTTTTATTTGTGGTGGATGCACAAAAGTGGACTCAAAACGACGAACTGGTTTTGGAAAAGCTGAAAAATGCAGATATGCCTGTGATCCTCGTGATCAATAAGCTGGATACCTTCGAGAACAAAAACGAAGCATTACCATTGATTCGTGAACGTGCCAAGTTAATGAACTTTGCCGAGATTGTTCCGGTATCGGCATTACGTGGTGCCAATCTTGAACATCTGCGTGATACCATTGAAAAGTATTTACCTTATCAGCCACCGTTGTATTCACTGGACCAGATTACCGATCGTTCGGAACGCTTCCTTGCGAGTGAAATTATTCGCGAGAAAATCATGCGCCAGTTAGGTGAAGAGCTGCCATACGATTTGACTGTACAGATTGAATCTTTTAAAACAGAAGAAGCGACTGTCAATGAAAAAACCGGTCGTTTAAAACCACCTTGTACTTATATTGATGCAACCATCTTTGTTGAGCGACAAGGACAAAAAGCCATTGTCATTGGTGATAAAGGTGCGAAGCTGAAAAGTATCGGTATGGATGCACGTGCAGACATGGAAAAAATGTTTGAACAAAAAATCATGCTCACGCTTTGGGTGAAAGTCAAAGGCGGCTGGTCTGATGATGAGCGTGCTTTAAAGAGCTTGGGCTATAGCGATATTTAAGCAATGGAAACAGGTATGAAAACAACAATTCGTGTATTCGCAATCGTGACATGTATTTTCATGTTGCAGGGCTGTATTCATAAACTTGTGACCGTACCTGTTAAAGTGGCTTATAAGACAACCAAAGGGGTGGTCAAAGGCACGGCTGCTGTGGTCGGTGCGGTTATTCCTGATGGCGATGATGAAGAAAAGGATGACAAGAAGAAGGACTAATCTCGTTCCATGATGCGTAATGAAGTCCTGCATGGCTATTTGATTCATCATCGTAAATATCGTGAAAAAAGCCATATTGTGCATTTATTTACACAAGAATATGGTCGGGTGGATGGAATCTTAAGACAGATTCCTCCACCGCAGTATCAACCTATTTGCTTGCAAGCGACAGGCAAATCCGAGCTTAAAAACTTCACTAAACTGGAAATTCTGAACCAGCCTGTTTTCTTTCATGGCGATGCTTTTTTTGCTGGGTTCTATCTCAATGAAATTGTGTTGCGCCTTTGTCCTTTGGAAGAAGCAATGCCTCAGACATTTGAGCAATATCAGTTGACCTTGTTGCAATTACAGCAGCTCGCCTCACATGAGCAAGCGTCCTTATTCTTGCGCCAAATCCTGCGTCAATTCGAGCATGTCTTATTGCAAGAGCTGGGCTATGCCATCGATTTTTCAGTGGATGCCAATCAGCAGCAAATTATGCCACTTCGGCATTACCAATTTCAGTTGAATGATGGCTTTTTGCCGGTTGCACAAGCGTCACGTTCGACACTTTCCGGTACGTTGATTGCGGCTATGCAAAACTATGAAGATGGTCAGGATTTTTCTCACGAACAATTGCAATTATTGGGTAAACTATACCGTCAAATGATTAGCTCATTGCTGGGTGACCGGCCACTCAAAAGCCGTCAACTCTGGATTCAAAGTACACAAACTTGATATTCCTGATGTATTGAAAATTATTATTCAGGGCTCAACCGATAGGATATTTTTTATGGCTGCAATCTTGGGTGTAAACATTGATCATGTTGCAACATTAAGACAGGCACGTGGTACAACTTACCCTGATCCAGTTCAGGCTGCTTTGGTTTGTGAGCAAGCGGGTGCAGAGGGGATTACCTTACATTTGCGTGAAGACCGTCGCCATATTCAGGATGATGATGTACGTCGTATGCGTCCGTTGCTGAAAACTCGAATGAATCTTGAGTTGGCAGTGACAGACGAAATGGTTGCATTTGCCAAAGAGATTCAGCCTCAGCATGTTTGCTTTGTCCCAGAGCGTCGTCAAGAAGTGACCACCGAAGGTGGTCTGGATGTTGTAGGGCACTTTGAAAAAGTGAAGGCGGCAACGGCAGCACTGACCGCAATTGGTAGTGATGTGTCGTTATTTATCGATGCAGATCTGGCACAGATTGATGCGGCTGTCGCATGTGGTGCGCCGACGATTGAAATTCATACCGGTGCTTATGCAGATGCAGAAACTGACGAACAGCAACAAGCCGAATTGGCGCGTATTATCAAAGGTGCAGAGTACGCAGCTGCCAAAGGTTTGGTGGTCAATGCAGGACATGGTTTAAATCTGGACAATGTTGCTGCGATTGCAGCGATCCCGCAAATTCATGAGCTGAATATTGGGCATTCAATTATTGCCGATAGCGTATTCGTTGGACTGGCCCAAGCGGTAAAAGATATGAAAGCAGCAATTCAGGCTGCTGCGAGATAAATTGATGAGTAGTGTAAATTATGATGAGCTGATGCAACCCGTCATTGCGTTTTTGGGTTGTACAACGCCTCAGGCATGGTTAGATGAAGCGGTAAATAACCTTGATATCTTGATGCAAGACCATGCCAACTGTGAAAAGAAAGCAGCAAGTACAGCCATGAATTTGATGTTCCGCTATAGCTTCTTTACCGATTTGCAAGTGAAATTGGCACAATTGGTGCGTGAAGAGATGCTACATTATGAGCAGGTGCTGGAATTCATGAACAAGCGCGGCCAAGAATGGAAGGGCTTGAGTGCAGGGCGTTATGCAGGCGGATTGCGTAAAGAAATCCGTACTTATGAGCCTGAAGCATTGATTGATGTCATGATTATTGGTGCTTTTGTAGAAGCCCGTTCATGTGAGCGTTTCTATGCGCTGGCACCGATTGTTGATGATGAGCTGGGGCGTTACTACCGTTATTTACTTAAATCGGAATCTCGCCATTTTGAGGACTATTTAGCATTGGCTTTAGATGTTGCAAAATCAGCGAAACTCAAAGACCCGGAAGAAGATATTCAGCAACGTATTGAATATATCCGTGAAGTCGAAAAAAATCTGATTTTAACTCCAGATGATACCTTCCGTTTTCATAGTGGTATACCTGCAACAGTGGCTGCTTAACCTGAATCTGAAAGAAAAAACCTCTGATCAACAGAGGTTTTTTTATGGGATTTGATGTTATACCCTCATAAAAAAAGCCCCAATCAATGATCAGGGCTTTTTAGAATCTTGGCTCTCCCACCTGGGCTCGAACCAGGGACCTGCGGATTAACAGTCCGTCGCTCTACCGACTGAGCTATGGGAGAATAGTAGATTGGCTCTCCAACCTGGGCTCGAACCAGGGACCTGCGGATTAACAGTCCGTCGCTCTACCGACTGAGCTATTGGAGAATCTGATGCGCATTTTAGGCATGAAAAGCAGATGCGTCAACAACAATAGTAAATAAAATTAATCGTTTGCTTGATTAATAATCTTTTCAGCGTAAACCGAGCAAAAAATGTTGGAAAAAGATCTTATTTACTTAAAAATTAATCAGTTAATGTGCTGTTCCTTGAACTTTGCCAACGCATCAATTCGATATTGAATCAGCATTTCTCCAATTTCAGGGCCGCTGACATGTTCGGGCAAATCCTGCGCACGTATATTTCTGACGATTTGCATTGCATCTAGCATATATTGGGCTTGCGGATAAGGACGTTGCTCTAAACCTAAACGACCTTTGGCATCACATTCACAGGCCTGTACAAAAGCTTCTACTTTCTCTGGCCGACGTAGCACATCCAAACGTTGTAACAAGCGCCATAAGGTACCTGGTTTCAGATTCTTTACCTGATGACATTTTAAATGCTCTTTACATACGATCAGTGCCAGATTTTTAAGCGCAGTCGGTACCTTCAAGCGATCACAGATTTGAGTAACGGGCGGAATACCACGTTCTTCATGCATAATATGTCTTGGCAATTCTTCTACAGGAGTAAGTGCTTTGCCTAGGTCGTGTACCAGCACCGCAAAACGCACTTCAAGCGCATAATTCGCTAGACAGGCCTGTTTTAGTGCCATCAGGGTGTGAATGCCGCAATCAATTTCAGGATGATATTCTGGACGTTGAGGAACGCCGAATAATGCATTGATTTCCGGGAATAAGACTTCCAAGGCATCACAGTCTTTTAAGATCTGGAAATACACATCTGCATGATCTTCCATTAAGGCACGAGAGGTTTCTTTCCAGACGCGTTCGGGCGTTAATGCACTTAATTCACCTGACTGGGCAATTTTCCGCATCAATTGCAGGGTTTCTTCTGCAACAGTAAAGCCATAAGTGGCATAACGTGCGGCAAAACGGGCTACGCGGAGTACACGTAATGGATCTTCGGTAAATGCATCTGAAACATGACGTAGAATTTTGTGTTGCAAGTCCTGCTGACCACCATAGGGATCATAGACTGTGCCATTTTCATCCATTGCCATTGCATTAATGGTCAGGTCACGACGAATCAGATCGTCTTCTAATTTTACGCTGGTATCAGTGAAAAACTGAAAGCCATGATAACCCACACCAGATTTGCGTTCGGTACGTGCCAGCGCATATTCTTCTTTTGTTTTTGGATGTAGAAATACAGGAAAATCTTTACCGACAGGTTGATAACCTTCGGCCAATAATTGCTCGGGTGTTGCTCCAACCACCACATAATCTTTTTCGTGATAGGGGTGGCCGAGTAAATGATCCCGGACTGCACCGCCTACTAAATAAACTTGCATGAAAAAACCTCTATTCTTCACACAATCATGCTACAGAATAGAGGTTTTCTCAAGCGCTAAGCGAAGCTTTTCCAGAAAAGCTTCGCTTAGGTGAACTTAGTTCTGGCTTTGTTGAATTTCAGCAACTGTTAATGCTGTCATATTGACCAGACGGCGAGTCGTTGCCGTAGGTGTCAGAATATGAACAGGTTTTGCAGCACCGAGTAAAATAGGACCAATGGTCACATTATTCCCAGAAGTTGCTTTTAACAGGTTGAATGAAATGTTTGCCGAATCGAGGTTAGGCATAATCAACAAGTTTGCCGAGCCTTTGAAGCGTGAATTCGGGAATGCAAAATGACGAATATTTTCATCTAATGCAGCATCACCATGCATCTCGCCTTCAACTTCAAGTTCAGGAGCCTGTTCAGACAACAAACGGTAAACTTCACGCATTTTTTGTGCGCTTGGATCGGTTTGATCGCTACCAAAGCTCGAGTGTGAAAGCAGGGCAACACGCGGTGTAATACCAAAACGGCGAACTTCTTCTGCTGCCAAAATGGTCATTTCAGCTAGCTGAGCCGCAGTTGGGTTGGTGTTTACATAGGTATCGGCAATAAATAAATTGCGATCTTCAAGCATCAAGGCGTTCAAGGTAAAGAATGTGCTGCGACCTTCTTTCAAGCCAATGATATTTTTCACGAAATCCAAGTGAATGTCATAGCTTGAATAAGTACCACATAACATGCCATCTGCTTGACCAAACTTCACCAGCATGGCTGCGATGAGTGTAGAACGACGGCGTGCTTCACGTTGCGCGTATTCAACCGTAACGCCTTTGCGTTGCATGATCTGGTGATATTCTTTAGAGAACTCTTCGTACTGAGGATTTTTTTCCTGATCGACGATTTCAATGTTTACACCATGTTGTAAGCGTAAACCAAGCTTTTTGATATTCTCTTCGATTACCGCGGTACGGCCAACAAGAATCGGTTTTGCCAAGCCTTCGTCAACAGCAATCTGAACTGCACGTAATACGCGTAGATCTTCACCTTCAGCATAAGCTATGCGTTTCGGGTCGGTCTTCGCCTGTGCAAAGATTGGTTTCATCAAGAATGCCGAGTTATAAACAAACTCAGAAAGACGTTGACGATATGCAGAGAAATCTTCGATTGGACGGGTTGCGACGCCAGAATCCATTGCTGCTTTGGCAACGGCTGGTGCAATTTCCAGAATCAAACGTTGATCAAGCGGGCGAGGGATCAGGTAGTCACGACCAAATGAAGCTGATTTTTCACCATAAGTTGCAGCATCTGCTTCTACATGTGCCATACGCGCAATCGCGTGGACACAGGCAATTTTCATGTCTTCATTAATGGTTGTCGCACCAACATCCAGTGCACCACGGAAGATATAAGGGAAACAAAGTGCATTGTTCACTTGGTTCGGATAGTCAGAACGACCTGTTGCCATAATCACATCTGGGCGAACTTCGTGTGCATGTTCAGGTAAAATTTCCGGATCAGGGTTTGCCAAGGCAAAAATAATCGGGTTCTCAGCCATTTCCTTAACCATTTCTTTGGTCAAGATGCCTGCAGCGGAAAGACCAAGGAACATGTCTGCGCCTGCCATGACCTCATGCAACTGGCTGGCTTGAATGTCTTGAACATAACGTTTTTTAGACTCGTCCAGACCTTCACGGGCAGTGGTCAAAAGACCACGAGAGTCGGCTACAACGATGTTGTTTTTATTTACGCCTAATGCGCAAAGTAAATCTAGGCAAGAAAGTGCAGCAGCACCTGCACCTGAGGCAACAATTTTAATTTCATCAATTTTCTTATTTACGATCTGTAAAGCATTGAGCAATGCTGAACCGACAATAATACTGGTTCCATGTTGGTCATCATGGAATACCGGAATTTTCATGCGTTCGCGAAGTTTCTTTTCGATATAGAAACATTCTGGCGCTTTGATATCTTCAAGGTTGATACCACCAAAAGTTGGCTCTAGGGCCGCAACGATATCAA
This sequence comes from Acinetobacter sp. WC-323, assembly GCF_000314615.1. NCBI lineage: Bacteria > Pseudomonadati > Pseudomonadota > Gammaproteobacteria > Moraxellales > Moraxellaceae > Acinetobacter > Acinetobacter sp. WC-323. Next base: position 83,506 of record NZ_AMZS01000060.1, on the reverse strand, counting down.
CGATTTTGTCTGGATCATTTTCATCAATTTCGATATCGAAGACATCAACACCAGCGAACTTTTTAAATAGAACGCCTTTACCTTCCATAACCGGCTTAGAAGCAAGAGGACCAATATTTCCCAAACCAAGCACGGCAGTACCATTACTCACGACGGCGACCAGATTACCACGTGCTGTATATTTTGCAGCGGTAGAAGGGTCACGTTCGATTTCTAAACATGGAGCTGCAACACCAGGGGAATAAGCAAGCGCTAGATCTCGTTGGTTAACGAGCTGCTTGTTTGGCGTCACACTGATTTTTCCAGGTGTAGGAAATTCATGGTAATACAAAGCGGCTTGTTTTAAAGATTGATCGTCCATCTGAGTCTCATTTGTTCCGATAATAATCAGACATATACACGTCCAATTACTATATTAAGATAAGTGCACAAGAATATAGCACTAGTTCATGCTTTCGCACAGTCAAAAAAGCTTATTTTCACTCAACGTTACAGCGATTCACAGGCTAGATTTGCTTCGAAGAAAAGGACCAAAAAGCTTAAAATTCACATTTAAATGGAATATCTTGCCGTTGACAGCTGTAGGTGTTGTTGCAGGTACTCCGTTGCAGCAGTCGCAGTTAATGGTTTAGAGAACAGGTAACCCTGTAATATGTCGCAGTTTTGTTTTTTGAGATAGTCGCGTTGCTGTTCGGTTTCCACACCTTCGGCCACAACTTTTAAGCCAATGGTTTTGCCCATAGCGATCATGGCATTAACGATCGCATCCTGTTTCGGATTGCCAATTTTCAAAATAAACGCACGATCAATTTTTAAAATGTCAATTGGATATTCGGTTAAGTAGGCCAGAGAAGAATAGCCGGTACCAAAGTCATCCAGTGCGATGCAAATCTGACGTTGTTTCAGGGCATTGAGAATGGTTTTAACATTTTCGGTATTTTCCAGAAAAGCGGATTCGGTAATTTCCAGTTCCAGATTTTTGCCAGAAATGCCATACGTCAACAGGACATCATCAATATCATGCAGTAATTGACCGCGCAAAATCTGTTGGGCCACAATATTGACGGCAATATTGATATTATTGAAGCCAAGTTGCTGCCAGGCCTGTAACTGCTTGGCTGCTTCATGTAATACAAACTGTCCGATATCAGAGATTAAACTGGTACTTTCTGCCAAAGGAATAAAAATGCTTGGCATAATTAATCCTTTGCTTGGATGTTTCCAGCGAATCAAGGCTTCAAAACCATTGATCTGGTCATCGATTGCGCTGATCTTTGGTTGATAATAAACCACCAGTTCCTTGTTCTGAATGGCCTTTCGCAGATCAAGTTCCAGATCACTGTATTTGGCAACAAAATTGGCTCTTTCATTGGAATAATAATGGATGGTATTACCGCCTAAACGTTTGGCTTCGTTCAGTGCCTGTTCAGCATGGGTATTTAAATTATCCACCTGACGGCCATGCTCTGGATAAATGGCCACGCCAATAGAAATGCTGACAAAATACTCCTGATCGGCAATATAAAAAGCCTTGCTAAAAGCTTCTACAATGTTATTGCAGAGTTGATGAATAGGCGGATGCAGATGGGATATCTCATAAATAATCGCAAAATCATCTGCACTTAAATGCGCCACCAGCAGGGCATCAATATTACTGATGCGTAGACGTTGTGCCACCTGTTTGAGCAACTCATTGCCGGCTTTATTGCTGATGATTTCATTGAGTGCGCGGAAACGGTCAATGTTTAGACGGATAACAGCCAAATGTTGAATGGCAGGTTCATTGACCAGATATTGATGCAGTTGCTGCTGATAATAAAAACGGTTGGGCAGGTCGGTTAGCGTATCGTAATTGGTCAAATACGATAAGCGCTGTTCCTGATGCTTACGTTCAGTCTGATCCGAAACAATACCGATATAATTAATAACGCGATCCTGTTCATCTTTGACCGCATTGATATGAATCCAGAGGAAACATGACTTATCTGAGATATAGGTTTCCTGAAATTCACCTTCATATTCCTGCGCTTCACGCAGGGTATCCAAGATGGAGAGATGAAAATTATGATGATGCTGTTTATTTTGTCTGGTAATTTCAAACAGCTGTTTGCCTACAACAGCTTGCTTATCCAGACCAGTCAGCTGTTCGTATTTAGGGTTGATCTCAACATAATTAAAGTGTTCATCCAGAATGAAAATACCTTCGGAGGCCTGTTCAAACACATTGGCAGCCAATTTCAGCCGTTCCTGATCTTTCTTTTCCTGATTGATATCACGGTGCACACCCACCATACGTAAAGCGTTGCCATTTTTCGGATCTCTTAAAATGACCTGACCGACAGCGTGAATCCAGGTCCAGTCGCCATTTCCATATTTAACACGAAAGGTTTCTTCATAACGTGGGGTTTGGCCGGATAAGTGTTGATGGAGGGTGTTTTTTACCCGTTCAACATCATTAGGGTGGGCAACCTCATTGAGCAGGGTATAAAGGTTCTGGGCATTATGCTCAACTTCATGCGGTGGAGTTATATTATGAATGGTATTTTCAAGATTCCAGTCCCAATGCTGAATACCTGCAGTTTCGTGTGCCAAGGCCAGACTCTGACGATTTTCCTCTAAACTTTCGTTCATCTGGGTCAGATCAAAAGTACGCTCACGAACTTTTTGTTCGAGCAAATGATTATTGAACTGCAACTGGGCTTCGATATCTTTAGACTTGTTCACCTCATGCTGCAGTTGCTGGCACAGTTCTTCTGTCCAGTGGTTGTGCTGTTCTGCGACATCAATCAGCTGTTTATTTTTTTCAAGCACCAGTGCCAGATGCTTGTGAATCTTGTAGGTGGCCTGAGCACAAAGTACGGTTGCGAAAAAAGATGAATAATAGGCCAGATAGAATAAATTATGTTCATGATCCCGTTGTATAAGCTGGGAAATAAATAATGGCGTGATACTCGGGATAAAAAATAAGAAGAAATAACGAATATGTTGGGTTAAAAAAGTCAGCGCAATAATATGAGAGGCAGTCAGTAATAACGCGGTAAGTGTTAAAACATGCGTGCCGATTAAATTCGGAACATCATTGCCTAAATAATCATTAATAATAACCGTATTGGCACCAATCAATAAACCGGTAAAAAAACAGATCAATTGAAAGATAAGATGGGTGGTGTGGCTATAGCGAATCGCGGAGTAACGTTTTAATAAAAAATGACAAATACAGGAAAAACCCAACAGGATGGCAAGGGTTATACTCATCCAGATGGTAAAAATATTGGATTCAAATGTATAAAAAGCGCCAAACAGCGCATAATCTAACAGACAAATACCAAACACACTTATGACAAATAAGCGGACATGATTCGGATAACTAATTTGATCCGTATAGATAAACTGTGGCAAGCTTTTGTCCTGTACCCCTAACATATAAAGCATAATCCTTTTCATTTTTTATCTATGTGCACAGTCTTTGTTTTTTTGTAAACATAGTCGATTCGCGATTTAAATTAGCGCTAAATAAAATGGAAAGCAATGCTCAGGCATGATTAGGGAGCAAAGTGATAATTCAAAATGGACAAAGCCACAACCGGCGCGGTTTCTGTTCTTAAAACCCGATCTCCAATACACCAGTTTTTAAAATTATTTTGATTGGCCGTGTTAATTTCTGCTTCACTTAGGCCACCTTCGGGGCCAATCAGTAAGGCCAGATCCGGTGAACTATTTAACAATACATTTTCCTGATCTTTATTCGGGGCAAGTACAAAACGTGAGGCAGGTAAATCGGACTCAACCCAGTCGCTGAGTGAAATTGGCGCAAGAATTTCCGGTACACGGTTCATGCCGCATTGTTCACATGCGGCAATGGCAACAGACTGCCAGTGATCCAGTTTCTTTTGGTCACGATCATACTTTAAACGCATTTCGCAACGTTCACTGGTTAAGAGCTGAATGGTGCTCACGCCGAGTTCAGTGGCCTTCTGGATCGCATAATCCATACGATCCCCTTTACTCATAACTTGTCCTAAGATCACTTTAAAAGGTGCAGTACGATCTGCTGTATCAAATTGATCAACTGAAACAAAGGCATTTTTTTTGTTGATCTGAGTCAGTGTGACCACATATTCGCCACCTTTTCCATTGAAAAAGATGGCCTGTTCTTGTTCTTTGGCACGAAGCACGCGTACCCAGTGATGAAATACCGATTCTGTTAATTCAATGGTATGGCCAGTATTTAATTCGGTTTCGATATAAAAACGATTCATGCTTGGGTAGGGCTCGTACAAATTAGTTTAAACCAAGATCAACAACCAGTTGTCGAGTCGGTTCGGTTTGGTTCATTGAGTAGAAGTGCAGGGTTGGTGCGCCACCCGCGATCAGTCGTTCGCACAGATTCACAATCACTTCGTGACCGAAAGCTTTGATGCTTGCGCTATCATCACCATAGGCAGCCAGTTGCTTACGGATCCAGCGTGGAATTTCGGCACCTGTACCATCAGCAAAGCGGATCAGGTTGCTTGCATTGGTGATCGGCATGATACCTGGTGCAACTGGAATATTCACGCCTGCTTTGGCAATTCGTTCAATAAAGTAGAAATATGCATCTGGATTGAAGAAAAATTGGGTAATGCCCGCATTGGCACCCGCATTGACTTTCTCTACAAAACGCTGGATATCCCCATCGAAACTGTCTGCTTGTGGATGCATTTCAGGATAGGCAGCGACTTCAATGTGAAAATGGTCACCTGAATGTTCGCGAATAAAACGAACCAGATCCTGAGCATAAGGGAGTTCACCCAGGCCGACCTGACCTGACGGTAAATCACCACGCAATGCCACAATACGGTCAATCCCTTGAGATTTATATAAGTCTAATAGCTCAGCGATACGTGCCTTATCATCCCCGATACAAGACAAGTGCGGTGCAACAGGGGTGCCTTGACCATTAAAGTCATTGATCGCCGCTAAGGTACGTTCACGGGTAGAACCGCCAGCACCATAAGTAATGGAGAAAAACTCTGGATTTAACAGTTGTAGTTCTTGGTGAACAACACGTAATTTTTCCGCACCCGCATCAGTTTTGGGTGGGAAAAATTCAAAAGAAATAGGAACACGCTTGGTCATTTCAAATCCTTTTTAACTCGCCTGGAAAATTTTAGAAAAAAGGGCAGTCCGTAAAACGTCTGCCCTGATGTTCTTAGTATTTATAAGCGTCAGATTTGAACGGGCCTTCCACAGGAACGCCTAAGTAATCTGCCTGTACTTGCGTCAGTTGTGTTAATACACCACCGAAGCCAACAACCATTGCCGCAGCAACTTCTTCGTCTAATTTCTTAGGAAGTACTTCTACGCGAATCGCTGCTTTTTTTTGATCGGCAGGCAAATCAGCAAATTTCTCAGCGAATAAATGCATTTGACCTAAAACCTGGTTGGCGAAAGAACCATCCATGACACGTGATGGGTGACCTGTGGCATTGCCAAGGTTGACTAGGCGACCTTCTGAAAGAAGGATCAAATAGTTGTTTTCATCTTCTGAACGATACACCTGGTGGACTTGTGGTTTTACTTCAACCCACTTGTAACCACGGAGGTAAGCTGTATCGATTTCAGTGTCAAAGTGACCGATGTTACATACAACCGCACCCGCTTTTAAGCTATCTAACATGGCTGAATCACATACGTGATAGTTACCAGTCGTTGTTACAACAAGGTCAGTATTGCCGAGTAGGTCGTGATTGATGTCTTCTTTCTTGCCAGTTTGTACGCCATTTTTGTATGGAGAAACAACTTCGTAGCCATCCATACATGCCTGCATTGCACAAATCGGGTCCACTTCAGTAACACGTACGATCATGCCTTCCTGACGTAAAGATTGCGCCGAACCTTTACCCACATCACCATAACCGATCACAAGTGCACGACGACCAGAAAGCAACATGTCAGTTGCACGTTTGATCGCATCGTTTAATGAATGACGGCAACCGTATTTGTTGTCGTTTTTCGATTTAGTGATCGAATCATTCACATTGATGGCAGGAACTTTAAGTGAACCGTCTTTCCACATTTCCAATAGACGTTGTACGCCTGTTGTGGTTTCTTCGGTAATACCGTGAATGCGTTCTAACAGCGCAGGGTATTTTTCGTGAACAAGTGCAGTCAAGTCACCGCCATCGTCCAGAATCATGTTGGCATCCCAAGGCTGACCATTCACATTGATCTGTTGCTCTAGGCACCATACATATTCTTCTTCTGTTTCACCTTTCCAGGCAAATACAGGCACGCCGCTTGCAGCAATGGCAGCAGCAGCATGGTCTTGAGTCGAGAAGATGTTGCATGAAGTCCAACGTACTTCTGCGCCAAGTTCAACCAATGTTTCAATTAAAACAGCAGTCTGGATGGTCATATGGATACAACCCAGAATTTTTGCCCCAGCAAGTGGTTTAGCAGCAGAATAACGCTTACGTAAGCCGATCAAAGCTGGCATTTCTGCTTCAGCAAGTTTGATCTCTTTACGACCGTAGTCAGCAAGGGAAATATCGGCAACTTTATAATCTGTAAATGAAGCATTCACCGCGTTCATCAGGATCTCCTAGAAAAAATAGTATGGATCATTCTGTTCGCGGATGCCGTTGTTGGCTAAAGCGAATGTTTAACCGATCGTCGAGCCTGGCAAATTGATCTTTCGTGCCGATCAATTGTCGCAGCATCCCTCGACTGGGCAATATGATACTTGGAAATCGGTTGCGTTCCAATGAAATTTTTATTGGAAATGGCTAGAAAATGAAGAATTAAAAAGGGAGATAAAGTTGGAACTATGCTTATCTTTATAAATCAAGGATTCCAAATCCCTTTGGAACCCTCGTGTTTTGGAAATTTTATCATTAGGCTTTTAAATGATCTTCGAATTCTTCACCCAACTGCATTGCTAAAGCATTACCTGAGAGATCGCCTGTCACCAAACCATATTCTTTTTTAAAGCTGAAGGTAAAACCACGGTTATCTGTAAGATTTTTAACTGAATATCCCAATTTTTCTAACCAAATACGGAAAGCCAATACGTTTTTTGCTTTAACAACTCTGTTTTTCATGCCAGAGATCTCCTTGTGAACATGTATTTATTAATAAGGGTCAGCCAAATTTTTTTAAAGGGGCAATACATAGAATTATTTTGCCACGTGTAAGTAATGTAAAATTAGCGTAATTTTTCTAAGTATAATTTTATCTAGTGTTTTTATATCTATTTGAATTTAAATACTAAACTATTTTTAATTTTTGGGATTTAAAAATTATTTTTTAAATAAATATTTCATGACAAATGTAAAAAATGATTTCATTTTCTAGCTTAAATGAAGCCTAGAAAATGAATCGCTTAAATTAACATCAATCATTAAAACTGATCTTTCAGGCTACGGATGCACGCGAACTCCTCAGCACTATCAGTACGTAAAAATGGATTGGTTGCAAGTTCCAGTTCAATGCTACTCGGCAAGGTAATTTGCTCTGCATCACGTAATGCTTTGACCTGTCGCATCCGTTCTTGCAAGGCCACATTATGCGGCTCGACAGTCAAGGCAAACTCGCCATTGGCAAGGGTATATTCATGGGTGCAATACACTTTGGTCTGGATAGGTAATGCCGCCAGTCGATTTAAGGAATGGTACATTTGTTCGGCTGTGCCTTCGAATAAGCGCCCGCAGCCCATTGCAAACAGGGTATCGCCACTGAACAGGCTATCCATTTCTTCAATAAAATACGTGATATGACCTAAGGTATGGCCTGGTGTTGCAATCACCTCAATTTTCAGATCATTAAAGTGAAAATGATCATTATTCTGTAGCGGGTTTGAGATGAGAGAGATTTTGCTCAATTCATCTCGCGGCCCAAAGACCTCAATATTCTGATTGGCCAATAAGCCAGGGACACCACCGATATGGTCTGGATGCCAATGGGTCAGCCAGACCTGTTTCAGCGTGAGTTGATGCTGCTGGCAAAAGGCGATGACCAGATCGGCTTCTGTGGGATCGACCGCAACCACTTCTTTGCTGCGGGTATCTTCCAATAACCAGATATAATTTTTTAAGGCATTTTTGACGTCAATGACATGAATCTTATAGTGCATGACCGAATCCTGAATCTTTATTGCATGTGGTTATTGTGGGTGGGGGTACTAAACGTTTAGTGCCTGCCTCTAGTTTAAGTGCAAATGTCATTCAGTGCAAAAAAGCGCTGCATTTGTACAGTAATACTGACTTTTTAAGGCAGATTCTGACGTCGATATCCACGCAATTTATTAATAGTTGACAAGTGTTGTATTTTCAATAAAGATGAAAGAAAAGTCTTATAAGTGAATCATTTATATTCATCTTTGATCCTATAAGAAATACTTTATTAAAGCTAAACTATTTAAAAATTAGATTTAACAAAATAAGGATGAGGTCGTTGTAAATCATCATAACAAAGCAGGGGGAGCTTATGTCTGATGTGGCTGATCACGAAGTGGTCATGATTTTTAAAAAATATTTATATCCGCTCTCTGCCAAACTGACAGAAATGTTAAATGAACACTTTAGCCATCAAACAGAGCGCAGAGGTTGTGGCTATACACAAGCAACGCGGGTGATTGCAGATTTTGTTTCGCAGGTGCGTGATCCGGTCGGGTTTCAGGATTTACGCATTTTTGAAGATTATGAAAGCAAAGCGCTGAAAAATATTCTCAACCAATCTGCTTCCTATGGCCTGTCACTACAAACATGGCGTAATCTGGATATGAATGCGGATGTCCAGCAATGTTTACAGCGTTTAGATATACAAGAACCATTTACTCAATATTTGCGACAGGAAGTGGAATTCCAAGCCAAACTCAGAAATATTCATCAATATGCCCAGTTCGAAGAAAGTAAGCTGATCTGTCAGTTGCTTGCCGATATTATCCTCCCTCATACAGCGCAGGATTTCAGCATGATCGAATGTCAGGCTTTGGCTGAAAAGCCTAAGGTAGGTTCTTGTCCCATGGCGGAAAAATTCTTTTTGCGCATTGCCCATCACCGTTTATTGCGGCAGGGCGAAATCAATATTTTTGTAGATCAACAGGATCAACCGGTGATGATGGAAAAGCTGAATATGGGGGATAACCATTCCTGTATCAGTCTGGTTCCTTTAATGATGAATGGTGTGCGATTACCGGCAGGCAGTTTATTCTCTACACATTATGAAATTGAGCAACTCGAAAAGTATAAAAACAAGCAATATAAAGGTTATGTGATCCCGATTGCCAAAATGAATGGTTTCTGGTTTTTACGTCTAACCACCTTGGCTGTTTCGCCACAACATCGTGCGCGGGCATTTGGTTATCATTTTAAACAACAGATCGATAATGGATTATTCAGACCAGATAGCACTGAGTTAAGTCAGCTGATGGATATTGCCAAAGATCAGATTTATGTAGGACATCCATGCTAAAGGCTTGTTACTCTCCGCGCTACTTTGCACAGACGCATACCAATAGTATGGAAAAACTCACTGCTGTTGCCGATGTGCTGCGTACGCAGCAAATGGCAGAGCTGGTTGATCCAGGGCTGATTGATATTGAGATCTTAAGAAAATTACATCATCCACACTACGTCGATGCTTTTTTATCAGGGCAATCGGCATTCGCCACCATCCAAGGTTTTAAGCCATGGAACGAGCAGTTGAGAGATGCAATTTTATCGGTTCAGGCGGGACAATTGCGAGGCGCTGAGATTGCCTTGAAAGAAGGAATCGCTGCCAATATTGCCCAAGGATTTCATCACGCCAGTTATGAATCGGGTGCCGCGTATTGCACTTTTAATGGTCTGGCACTGGTCGCCAAGCAATATCCTGAGAAACGGATCTTCATTTTGGATTGTGATCAACATGGGGGGGATGGTACGGCTATTTTTACCAACCGTATGACCAACCTGATTAATTTTGGCATTTTTGGCATCCGTTTTGGCTGCAAGGCGGGTGAACGTAGTCTGACCCGATATATTCATCCGAAACAGGGAAATTTTGATTTGTACCGGGGGGCGATCTTTGAGGCTTTTCAGTATGCATCACGCTGGGAAGCGGATCTGATGATTTATCAGGCCGGGATGGACTGTCATCAACATGATAAATATGGTTCCAGATGGTTGACCACTGAGTTGCTATTTGAACGGGATCGTATTGTCTTTGACATGGCCAAGAAAATGAAAATTCCGCTCTTGTTTGTATTGGCAGGGGGATATCAGGCGCTGGATGATTTGGTGCCTTTACATGTGAATACTTTTAAGGCCGCCAATGAAATCTATTTTTCCAACTAAAAAACAAAAAACGCTCAAGTTGAGCGTTTTTTTTGAAGTAATTGATTAGCGCAATTTAGCCAACCAATCCCCAAGCATCTGTACCATTTGCACCAATAGCAATAACACGATTACAGTTAAAATCACCACGCTGGTATCGAAACGTTGATAACCATACGAAATTGCCAAGTCACCGATACCACCTGCACCGACTGCACCTGCCATTGCTGTTGCACCGATCAGGGAAATCGTGCCTGTGGTCAGGTTAAGAATCAGGGAGCTACGTGCTTCAGGAATAATAAACTTGAAGATGATCTGCCATGGTGACGCGCCCATAGCCTGAGCGGACTCAACAATACCTTCATTGACTTCGAGCAGAGAGGTTTCAATCAAACGACCTAAGTATGGCCCAACATAGATAGTGAGCGGTACAATCGCAGCCCATGTGCCAATTGATGTACCCACCAGCATTTTAGTCAGTGGAATCACAGCGATCAAAAGAATAATGAAGGGCAGGGAGCGCAGGGCATTCACAATCGGATTGAGGAAATAATAAATCGCACGATTTTGTAGGATACCCCCAGTGCGGGTCACGACCAGGGTAATACCCTGAATCAAGCCCCAAATACAACCAAATAGCAAAGAGAAGAATACCATCTGGAAAGTTTCTTGCAGCGCCGTTACAAACTGGTCGATCGAGAGCGAGCTATGCCAAAAAGGAGCAGTGACTTGCGTGAGCCATTGTACAATTAAATCTCTCATTGGCTGACCACTCCAGATTGTTCTACTTTCACGCCTTGAAGTTCAAGGAACTTTACGGTTTCTTGAATGATCAACGGATCGCCCAGCAGTTGAATAAACATTTGTCCGATCACGGTACCATTAATCTCGGTCATGTTGGCAAACAGAATATTTAAACTGACATCAAACTGTTTAATCGCAGCCTGAATCACGGTTTCCTGTGCCGAAGTGCCCAGAAACTGCAGGCTATAGATACTATTGTGATGCTGGTGTTCAAGATTACTCAAAATATTGACAGGTAACTGCTGCTGCAAAACCGTTTGGATAAAGGTTTTGGTGGTTGGGTGCTGCGGCTGGCTGAAAATATCCAAGGTTGGACCGGTTTCAATCACATGACCTGATTCCATTACGGCTACATAGTCACATACCGATTCGATCACATCCATTTCATGGGTGACCATGACAATGGTAATGTTCTGTTCCTGATTGATCTTTTTTAAGAGTGCCAGAACTGATTTGGTGGTTTGTGGGTCAAGTGCCGAGGTTGCTTCGTCACAGAGTAGAATCTTAGGGTGATTGGCTAGCGCACGTGCGATACCAACACGTTGTTTTTGACCACCTGAAAGTTCATCAGGGTAGGCATCTTTTTTATGTTTTAGATCGATAAAATCGAGCAATTCAGCCAGACGTTTATCCCGTTCAGCTTTACTGTGCCCCAATAATTTAAGCGGCATCTCAATATTTTCAGACACGGTTTTGGTCTGAAGAAGATTGAAGTGCTGAAAGATCATGCCAATATTTGCACGTTCTTGACGAAGTGTGCGTGCGTCCATCGCAGTAAAGTCTTTTTGATTGATAATGACTTGTCCCTGCGTCGGGCGTTCAAGCAAATTAATCAAACGGATCAGTGTACTTTTACCTGCACCACTATAGCCGATAATGCCAAAGATACTGCCGTCCGGGATCTCTAAATGGATCTGGTCCAGTGCATTGATCGTTTGACCTTTCAACTGATAGTGTTTCGAAATGTTTTTAAATTGGATCATGTTCGTCAGTACTATGGCAGAAAAGAAAAAACAGGCAAAATCACTTTGCCTGTTTTATTTGAGACTATTATATTACGAATTCGCTTCGGTGAGGTAGCTTGTTGGTTTGTTCACGTCAACTTTCGTACCCGCGAAGTGTTCTTGTACATATTTCTTCACTGCTTCAGTGTGGTAAAGCGTGCCAACTTTTTGCAATACAGGATCATCTTTACGCGATTCTGCAGTGGCTAAAACGTTTACATTCAGCTTGGTGCTTTGATCTACAGGCTCATAGAAGATCGCATCTTTCAGAACGTTTAAACCACCTTCCATTGCCAGTGTATTACCTAATAAAATTGCATCAACTTCGTCTTTAACACGTACAGCTGTTGCCATTTGAATTGGTTTGATCACAATTTTTTTCGGGTTTTCAGTAATGTCAGCAGGCGTGCCTTTTACCGGATCAAAGTCAGCTTTTAACTTGATTAAGCCCGCGCTTTGTAAAAGTAATAATGCACGTGATTCGTTCGCGCCGTCATTTGGAATGGCAATGGTGGCACCTTCAGCAAACTCTTCAACTTTCTTGACTTTGCTTGAGTAGATCCCCATTGGCTCTAAATAGGTGGTTGAAACCGGTGCAATCTTATCTTTATTGGCAGCATTAAATGCCACAAGGTAAGCGTAAGACTGGAATGCATTCAGATCAACTTCTTTGTTTGCTGCTGCAGTATTCATTGCAACATAATCAGTGAAGTTTTTAATTTCGAGTTTTAGACCTGCAGCTTTAGTTTCAGGTAAAGTTGCAATATAACGCCAGATATCGGCGTCAGAACCTGTAGAAGCGATTACAACAGTTTGTAATGCAGCAGCATCACCTTTTTGCTCGGTAGATGCGGTATCCGGTTGTTTACTGCAAGCTGCAAGTAATAACACCGATACACTTAAAAAAAGACTAATCAGCTTTTTCATGTATAAATCCTAATCGGAATAATGTCGAGAAAATCAGCCTTTCTCGAGCATTAATGATTGCAATAGGTTTGTATGTTGTAAATTGGCATCGTCCTCAAACAATCACGTGAATTATTCTTGAGGTTTTCAGTAGAGTCCTTTCCACAACACGCGAAAAATAAATGAATATTCATGCTCCCATTCAGTATATATACAGCGGGAAATAAGTATTCATATCTTTTTCTAATCAAATTTGGATTTAGCTGCAATTTGTTTTGTTAGGCTAAATATTCTAATCATTTGAAATCAATGAAAAAGAATACTGATTTAACATAAAAACAACATCTAAAATTTCGGCAATCATAGCAATAATTTAGTGCAGGGGACAGAGCAACAGCGTGTACAATAAGGTATAAGACTATGATTATTTAAGAGAAATTGCAGCTTAAGTAAATATAAATTGATGATAGTTTTATGGTTTTTTAAAAAAAGTGCTGTAGCAGGTTGAATTAAAACATAAATATATATTTTTCTGAATTTTATATTTAAATAATGAATATAGAAGTGGAAATTATGCAATTTAAGGAATAAAAAAAGCCTTCCGAAGAAGGCTTTTTTACAGGATTTACTTATTCTGCTTTTTCACGGGCGATGGCGCGATAGCCAATGTCGCTACGGTATTGCATGCCAGTGAAAGTGACCTGACCACACACCTCTAGTGCATTGATTTGTGCTTCAAGTACCGTATCACCTAATGCCGTAACGCAGAGTACGCGACCACCTGCAGTAATCACATGACCATCAGCACTCATTGCTGTACCGGCATGGAAAATTTTGGTGTCTTCTGGAGATTGACCAAGACCTGAAATGACATCGCCTTTGCGAACAGTTTCAGGGTAACCACCGGCAGCAAGCACGATACCAATCGATTTACGCTCATCCCATTCAGCTTCAGCTGGCAAGTTACCTGCAATACCTGCTTCTACCAAATCAACTAAAGATGATTTTAAGCGCATCATGATCGGTTGGGTTTCTGGATCACCAAAACGACAGTTGAATTCGATCACACGTGGTTGACCTTGTTCATCAATCATCAAGCCCGCGTATAAGAAACCTGTATAAACGTGACCGTCCGCAGCCATACCATCAACGGTTGGGCGCATCACTTCATTCATGACACGTTCAAAGACTTCCGCAGTAACCACAGGCGCAGGAGAGTAAGCACCCATACCACCTGTGTTTGGACCTTCATCGCCTTCAAAAATACGTTTATGATCTTGCGATGTTGCCATTGGCAAAATGTTGTTGCCATCGATCATGCAAATGAAGCTTGCTTCTTCGCCTGCAAGGAATTGTTCAATCACAACTCGTGAACCCGCATCACCAAATTTGTTGCCTGCAAGCATATCGTCGATCGCAGCAAAAGCTTCTTCATTGGTCATGGCTACGATCACACCTTTACCCGCAGCAAGGCCATCTGCCTTGATGACGATAGGTGCGCCATTTTGCTCTACATAAGCTTTAGCGGCATCAACTTCAGTAAAGACATCATAAAAAGCGGTTGGAATGTTGTGGCGCTTTAAGAAGTGTTTTGCAAATGCTTTAGAGCCTTCTAGCTGCGCTGCATATTGGGTTGGTCCCCAGATTTTTAAGCCAGCTTCGCGTGCTGCATCCACCACACCATTTACTAAAGGTGCTTCAGGGCCAACAATCACTAATGCCACATCATTTTCTTTGGCAAAAGCAATAATGGCTGGATTGTCTAAAATATCGAGTTCAACGTTCTTGCATTTGTCTTCAGTTGCAGTGCCTGCATTACCTGGCGCCACAAAAACTTGAGTGACTTTTGCATCTTGTGCGATTTTCCATGCAAGTGCATGTTCACGGCCACCGCTACCCAAAACTAAAATATTCATTATAAAGTTATTTCCCTTTTTCCGTATCTAAGAATATACCTGTTCAGAATAAAAAAGTCCCTCTGAATCTCCCCCAAACCCCTCTTTGCGAAAGAGGGGAGCAAGCTTATTCGGGTGAAAAAGTAAGTCCCCCTTTTTTAAAGGGGGATTTAGGGGGATTGCGTTGAGACTCAGATCATTTAGTGACGGAAGTGACGCATACCCGTGAACACCATGGCAATACCAGCTTCATCTGCTGCTGCAATGGTTTCTTCGTCACGCATTGAACCGCCTGGCTGGATAATACATTTAATGCCAGCTTTGGCAGCATTATCAATACCATCACGGAACGGGAAGAATGCATCAGAGGCCATGACTGCACCTTCAACCACTAAACCAGCATGTTCAGCCTTAATCGCAGCAATACGTGCCGAGTTGACGCGGCTCATTTGACCTGCGCCTACACCAATGGTTTGGCGGTTTTTCGCATACACGATCGCATTTGATTTCACATATTTTGCAACTTTCCATGCAAAGATAAGATCATCAATTTCCTGTTCAGTCGGCGCACGTTTGGTCACAACTTTCAGGTCATCTTTAGTGATCATGCCCAAGTCTTGGTCTTGAACCAATAAACCGCCATTCACGCGTTTATAGTCAAGCTGTGGCGCACGTGCATCAATGGCCGGAAGTTCACCACAGACCAGTACGCGTACATTCTTTTTCGCACCGGTGATTTCAAGTACACCATCCGCAATGCTTGGTGCAATAATCACTTCAACAAATTGACGATCAACGATTGCTTGTGCTGTCGCAGTGTCTAATTCGCGGTTGAATGCAATGATGCCGCCAAATGCTGATTCAGGATCGGTTGCATAAGCAAGATCATATGCTGCCTTGATGCCATCCAGTGAAACTGCAACACCGCAAGGGTTAGCATGTTTTACGATTACACAAGCAGGTTTCGCAAATGATTTCACACATTCAAGTGCTGCATCGGTATCTGCAATATTGTTATAAGAGAGTTCTTTGCCTTGTAATTGCTTGGCAGTAGAAACAGACGCTTCTTTTGCATTTTCTTCTACATAGAAGGCTGCGTTCTGATGCGGGTTTTCACCATAACGTAAATCTTGTGCTTTATTCAGTTGCGTATTGAAGGTACGCGGGAAGAGATCCGCTTCGCCTTCTGCTTTACCCACGCGTGCCCCTAAATAAGATGCAATCATGCCATCGTATTGTGCTGTATGCTCAAATGCTTTAACTGCTAAATCGAAACGTGTTTCATAAGACAGCGTACCATTTGCTTTTAGCTCGGCAACGACTGTGTCGTAGTCCGCTGCATTGACGATAATACCCACTGAAGCGTGGTTTTTCGCTGCCGCACGAACCATGGTCGGACCACCGATGTCGATGTTCTCGATTGCATCTGCAAGCGAGCAGTTTGGCTTCGCCACCGTTGCCGCAAATGGATACAGGTTAACAATCACCAGATCAATCGGATCAATGTTGTGTTCTTGCATCACCGCTTCGTCCAGACCACGACGCGCCAAGATGCCTCCATGAATTTTTGGATGCAGTGTTTTAACACGACCATCCATCATTTCAGGAAAACCTGTATGTTCAGAAACTTCTACGACGGCAATATTGTTGTCTTTAAGCAACTTATAGGTACCGCCCGTAGATAAAATTTCTACCCCTAGCGCTACAAGATTTTGAGCGAATTCAACGATTCCGGTTTTGTCGGATACAGAGATTAAAGCACGTTTGATAGTCATGATTTTAGTCAACAGTTTGAAGTCTACAGATTAAAACAAAGGCAAAAAAAATGCCCACGAGAACGTGAGCATTTTATCAATTATTCACTCATTAAACCGTGAGCTTTTAACTTTTTGCGTAAAGTTCCGCGGTTAAGGCCTAAAATCTCAGCAGCACGCGTTTGGTTGCCACGAGTATATTCTAAGACCACAGATAAAAGAGGTTTCTCCATTTCTGCTAAAACCATGTCATAAACTTGAGATGGTTGCTCACCTTGCAATTGTGCAAAATAATGACGAACTGCGCGATCTACATGGATGCGAAGAGCGACATCAGATTGAGCCGTAAAAATAGGAGATTTGCTATTCATGCGTGTTAATCCGAAAAATCAAAATATCACTTGGGTAAAGTGATATAAATGTGGTCTAAATTACTGAGCCCCGTTTTAGATCCTAAAACAGTGACTCTAAAACAAAAGGACTATTAGCTTGCCACAAATCCTCGAGTTGTGTAAAAAATAAGCGTAACAATAGTTAAATATTTGTTACCGCCTACTTTCAAAAACAAAAAAACCAACAATGCGCTTATTGGGTAAAAGCACAGTTCGTTTAACGATTTTATTGTCTGTAAATTACGAGGAGTAAGTGGGTCAAAGCATTCGTGGCGCGTATCATACCACTGTCAGCGAAAAAGTGAGCAAATTAACTGCACTTTTTTTTGTTTTTTTGTCACTTTTTTGAGCTTTTAGGGCTGTACAAATTCTAAACTATAGTCATTGAAGCTATTTTTGCTTTTTGGAATGGTAAATTCGAAGCGAAAAGGGCTATTGGATGGAATGCGTTGAATCGTTTTTAAACTGTCAACTAAATAGTCTTGTGGTTTTAAAACCGTAGATGAAATCGCTTCACCATTTTGTTTAAGTACCACTTTTATTGGAGGCAACACTACGCTATTGGCATCCTGATTAAGCAATACGCCTGAAAAACCTGTGGCATCCTGCTCAACCCGTTTCAATTTTACTTTCTCAAATGACAGCGACTGATATTGCTCATTGCTGATCTTGCAGTTGAAAACACCACAGACATAATTAAACATCTGATTTAATGCCGGGCTTTCATGCATCAGTTTCGGGTTAAACCATAAAATCTGGAAAGCAAACACCAGAATCAGGGCAATATTACCGATACCCCAAAGGGTGTAATACAACCAGCCATGTTGTTTGTCATTATTTTCCTGCTCAATTAAAAGTGCATCTTCTGAAAGATTCAGGTTGGGCAGGGCGGTAACCGGTTCGGTATTAAAATAATTCAGGTTATTTAGATAGGTAAGCAGATCAATATTAGAATTTTCAATTTTCTGGTCGAAGATGCGTAGGATCTGCATCTGTTTTTCTGCAAATGAGCTATCTGGCTGGATCGAGGAAAACAGTGAGCGATTGATGGGTGTTGGTGTTGCTTCACTGTCTGTTTCGAGCAAATTAGTTAATGCATTAAAGTTAATCACGCATTTTGGGCAACAAACCATGCCCTGTGCAACACTGAGTTGTGAAAGGGTCACTTTGTACACAGTTGAACATTTAGGGCAGCGGGTTTGTTTTTCACTCATAATTTATAAAATTCTCAGCTTGTTTTTCGTTTTCCTGAAATGCGGCACCAGTTTTCTTCACGCTTTTCAATTTCTAATATATCAAAAAACTCGGCGTAAACGCTAGAAACATCAGCAACTTGCTCTTCAATTACACCTGCTAGTGCGAACTCGCCCTCATTTTTTAATAAAGTTGAGAATTCAGGCGCAAGTGCCATCAGTGGGGCTGCAAGAATATTGGCAACCAGAATATCAGCCTGTTGAGGTTTGAATTCCTGATCAAACTCTTCCGGCAAGCCGACATAAAGGCGGTCGAGCACGCCATTTAACTCGGCATTCTGTTTGGTTGCGAGTACAGCTTGTGGATCGATATCGGTTGCATAAACTTTTTTAGCACCTAATAAAAGGGCAGCAACGCCTAAAATACCTGAACCACAGCCATAGTCGATGACAACTTTATCTTTAACATCGGTTTTGCCTAACCATTGTAAGCATAAGAAAGTGCTGGCATGGTTACCTGTACCAAAAGCCAGACCTGGATCAAGCTTGATGTTGGTTGCATCGGCTTCAGGTGGTTCTAACCATTCAGGAACAATCCAGAATTTTTCACTGATTTGAATCGGTTCGTAATAATCCATCCAGGCACGTTCCCACACCTGATTTTCAAGGTATTCATGGCGCATCGGCACATCTGGAAGTTGAGCTTTAAGGAAAGTTTCCAAAGCATCTACATCAATCGGGTCATCTTCTTCTTGTTGGTAAATACCTGTAACGATGACTTTATTCCACAAAGGTGTTTCACCTGGTAACGGCTCAAGCAGGGCCTGATCTTCTGCATCATCTAAAGTAACACTCACCGCACCCAATGAAAGAAGCAATGTTTCGGTCAGTTCAACTTGATTTTGATCAACAGTAATATGAATTTGTAGCCAGTTCACAGGAAAACCTAAATAAATGTATTTGTGGGTATTGTAATAGATTAAAACTTATTAAAGGGATTATAAAATAGACAGATTACAATTTTAACAGCAAATATTTGACGGCGTGAGCGCTATAACATTGTTTTTAGATTTTATAGACAAAAAAAGAAGGTCATGAAGACCTTCTTTATTCTTGCTGCAATTATGGCGCAGTCTGTTCAACATCTGGAGCAACTGGCGGAGCAGGAGTCGCTGCCGGTGCATTCATCGCGGGCGCAGCTTCCATAGGAGCACTGCTCACTGGACGTGGCGCGGACTGGGTTTCAGAGAGACGACTTTGTGTGTCTACAGCAGCGTTAGAAGCCGGCATAGGTGGCTGGAATGCGAGTTTACCTGCTTCGTTCGGTTCACACGAACCGTTGAAAACAACGCCTTTATACGCAAATGAAACTGGGTCACCTTGTTTTTTGCCTTTACAAACCTGTTGATACTTTTTGGCTTGTGGGTCTTGGGTAGCTTTGGTATCCGCCGCATGTGCAGCTACGCTAAAACATAGGCTACAAATAAGAGATGAAAATAAAAGCTTTGTGTTCATATCATTTTCCTAAAGTATTTGTTATGCACTTTTTAGGATAAGAAATTCATCAAATAAAACAATGGTGTTCGAGTTAATAGTTTAAGTAGCTCTGTTAAGTATAAGATGAAAATGCAACAGAACGTTTCTTTTTGTATGTTTTGTCAGCATAACTGCGGCTTAGAATTCATCAGAATGTTGACGGTTTTTGCCAATTTGCTGCAAAACTCCTATATAATACTCTGTCATTTTTTGAATACATATTTACCACTATGCACTATCCTAAAGTTTACGACGTTATCGTAATTGGTGGCGGTCACGCTGGTACGGAAGCGGCGCTTGCTGCGGCACGTATGGGAAGACAAACATTATTGTTGACGCATAATATTGAAACTTTGGGTCAGATGAGCTGTAACCCGGCAATTGGTGGTATTGGTAAATCACATCTGGTCCGTGAGATTGATGCCCTTGGTGGCGCCATGGCGCTTGCGGCGGATAAAGGTGGTATTCAATTCCGTATTCTCAATTCGCGTAAGGGCGCTGCGGTTCGTGCAACACGTGCACAGGCAGATCGCGTACGTTATAAAGCTGCAATTCGCGATACGTTGGAAAATCAGGCCAATCTGGACATTTTCCAGCAAGCGGCAGATGACTTAATTGTTGAAGGCGATGCAGTGAAGGGCGTTGTGACCCAGATGGGTATTCGCTTTGATGCCAAAACTGTGGTACTGACAACCGGTACTTTCCTCGGTGGTGTGATCCATGTCGGTTTACAAAACTCGAGTGGCGGCCGTGCAGGGGATCCACCATCAATTGCACTGGCTCATCGTTTACGTGAACTTAAACTTCCTGTGGGACGTTTAAAAACAGGTACACCACCACGTATTGATGCTCGCTCAGTGGATTTCTCGGTCATGACGCCACAACCGGGTGATTTTCCATCTCCTGTCATGTCATTTATGGGTGATGCCTCAATGCACCCTGAGCAAGTCAATTGCTATATCACGCATACCAGTGAAAAAACCCACGAAATTATCCGTGGCGGTTTAGACCGTTCACCAATGTACACGGGTGTAATCGAAGGTGTTGGCCCACGTTATTGCCCATCGATTGAAGATAAAATTCATCGTTTTGCAGATAAAGATTCACATCAGGTATTCCTTGAGCCAGAAGGCTTAGATACCCATGAGCTTTATCCAAATGGTATTTCGACTTCATTGCCATTTGATGTGCAGTTCAATTTGGTACGTTCGATCCGTGGTATGGAAAATGCGCATATCCTGCGTCCGGGTTATGCGATTGAATACGATTATTTCAATCCACAAGCCTTGAAATTCACACTTGAAACCAAAGCGATTCAAAACCTGTATTTTGCTGGTCAAATTAACGGTACCACAGGCTATGAAGAGGCGGGAGCACAAGGTTTACTTGCAGGCTTAAATGCTGCGCGCCGTGCTTGGGAACAAGAAGAGTGGACACCAAAACGTGATCAGGCTTACATGGGCGTGTTGGTTGATGACCTGATTACATTAGGCACCAAAGAGCCGTACCGTATGTTTACCTCACGTGCGGAATATCGTTTGATGTTGCGTGAAGACAATGCAGATCAACGTTTAACTACGATTGGTCGTGAGCTGGGTCTGGTGGATGATGAGCGTTGGGCGGCTTATAGCGAAAAAATGGAAGCAGTTGAGCGCGAAACCTCTCGTTTACAACATTTGTGGGCTGCACCAAACAACCCAATGGGTAAAAAATTCGTTGAAATGACGGGTGCCGATCTCAGCAAAGAATGTAGTGCGGTTGATTTGTTGAAACGTCCAAATATCAATTTCAGTCAAATTGCGGAATTAACAGGTTCGGAAGTTTCACAACAAGTCGGCGAGCAAATTGAAATTGCGGTGAAATATGAAGGCTATATTAATCGTCAGCATGAAGATGTGGCGCAATTGAAGCGTCTCGAAGAAACCAAGATTCCTGCTGATTTTGAATATGATGGTATTTCAGGTCTATCACGTGAAATTACCTTAAAGTTAAAGACAGTTCGTCCAGAAACCTTAGCGCAGGCAAGCCGTATTCCAGGTGTAACACCAGCCGCTGTACAATTACTGATGATTACCATCCGTAAAAACAATATGGCCAAGAAGTCAGCCTAAGCTTTCAACTCGACTTGTTGAAATAAATACTAAAAACACCCTTTAATAGAAGGGTGTTTTTTTCTCTGAGTATTTTACTCTTATCGTCATAAATATAGACCTGCTGAGGTGCGGTGAAATGAAAAACTGGATTATTTTATTTATCGCAATTATCGCGGAAGTGATTGCCACTTCAGCATTGAAAAGCAGTGAAGGTTTTACCAAGCCGCTCGCTTCAATTGTTGTTGTGCTGGGGTATGTGATTGCATTTTACGGTCTCTCTTTGACGCTTAAAACCATTCCAGTCGGGATTGCCTATGCGATCTGGTCAGGCGTCGGGATTGTTTTAATTACTATAGTAGCCTGGTTCATGTTTGATCAAAAACTGGATGTCTGGGGGATTATTGGAATTGCGCTGATTATGAGTGGCGTATTGATCTTGAATCTATTGTCAAAATCCAGTTCGCATTAATTTTTTAATAATAAAAAAACCGAACTGGTTGAGTTCGGTTTAAAATCCTTTGGCTATTTTTATAACATTACTGCAATATTTTGCTTTTGATTCTGCTGCTCAATGTTCGTTTGGATTTTAATATGGTTATAAGCTTCTATTAAAAGAAAACGTGCTGCTTAATCAAAGCTTTGTTCCTTTAGTCTATCAGTTCTATGACCCATGCATTTCTCATGACTCATTTTTTAAATAGATTCACTTAAAATTAAAGCTTTAATTTTAGTGGCCTTTTCAAAATGATTAAGCTGATGCTTCATGATCCACCAGTGAGCAGCTTCCATTAAACGTTCAGGATCATCATTTTTATTGGCAAAGAAAGCATAAAAAGAAAGCCCGACATCACTGCCTTTTTTGACAATTTTTTCATTGCAGACCTGAATGATTTTGGTTTGAAGTTCTTTTCTCATTTTTTATAAAAACAATTGATGCTAGATGAGCTGATTCTAGCACTTTCGGGCTAAGTCTTTATTGAATATTTAGGCAATTTTTCCTGTAGCTACAGTTAGATGGTTCATATCTTTTAAAGTGTAGAGTAGAGGGATTTGCGTCTAATTTAGGTTGAGTAGAGCCTTGGTAATTGTCTAGGTTGTTTAAGAAAACATCTAAAAAATGGAATTGGAGGAAAATATAGTGAAAATGAGAATGATTTTTATTAAAATTGTAATGTTTTATATTTTTTAATTTGTTTTTAATTTTTCGTCTGAATTTTTCGTCTGAATTTTTTGAGAGTTTTATGAGTAATTTTCATTTGGGTGGGAACAGCAAATTTGCTTTTAAGCTAAGTTTGTTAACCGTGATGATGTTGCAAGCGCACTATGCGTTTGCAGATGAAGTAACTACGCCAACGGCAGTGATGCCTACCATTAAAATTGAAGCGATGAGTGAGCTTGATCCGATCAAGAGCTATATCGATTATGAGCAGGCAAGTGTAACGCGTAATGGTTTGAAGAAAAAAGATATTCCGCAGACCATTGATACGATTGATGTGCAAAAATACAAAATTTATGGTGCCAATGATCTGAGTGTCATGTTGCAAGGTACGCCAGGGGTTTCTACCAGTTATGACATGCGTGGAGACGGTATCAACTTAAGAGGATTTAATGCAGATACTGGTGATATCTATCGTGATGGTATTCGTGAAAGCGGTCAAGTTCGTCGTAGTACTGCAAATATTGAACGTATCGAGATTTTAAAAGGCCCTGCATCTGTACTTTATGGGCGTAGCTCGGGTGGTGGCGTGATCAATATGGTGAGTAAATTCGCCAATTTTGATTCTAAAAGTTCTGTTGGTATTTATGGTGGATCATATGATAATTATGGTACCACAGTCGATTTCAACCAAGTATTGAATGACAACGTAGCAGTACGTTTGACAGGTGAATACGGAGAGTCGAATAGTTTCCGTTCAGGCATTGAAAATAAAATCGAAATGCTTTCTCCGAGTTTTACTTATAAAAATGATGAAGGTTTAACTTGGACCATGCAATATACCTATGACAAGTTGCATCGAGTTCCTGATCGTGGACCGTCATATACATCGCTTCCAAAAGGTACCTCAATAAAAACTGGTTTTGCGCAAGAGGGTGATTTTGTTAATGATGTATTGCAAGTCGCGCGTTCTGATTTGAATTATGAATTTGCACCAAACTGGAATTTCCATTGGGCTTTAAGCTACCGTCAAGCTGAGCAAAATTTTGATCATTTTTATGGTGGTACCTACTGTGCTACCAGATCAACTACAACTAATGGTGAAAGCAGTAGGGTTGGAGACAGTAATTATGTCCCGGAGGAGCAACGCCGTTGCTATAATAATGTAGGAAAAATTTCGCAAAATTATTATTGGCAGAAAACAAATAATAAAACCACCAGCAATACCTTTGATATTCGTGGTGAGTTTGATACTGGTCGTTTAAAGCATAACCTGCTTGTCGGAGCCGACTGGACCTACGAACAACGTGAACCACTATTGGCAAATAAAAATATGAATGGTTCAAGAATTGATGGATTTTATGATCCATTAACAGGTGCGCTTACACAACAAAATCGCGCAGGCAATAAAGCCATTAATCAACATAACTACAACCAGTCAGAAGGTTATGGGGTGTTTATTCAAGACCTCATCAGTTTCAATGACTATTTTAAAGTAATGTTAGGTGGTAGATATGACTATTTTCATTCACAAACTACGAATCATTTAAAACCGACTGATGACAAAGACTATCACCGTAGTATTGATGGCGAGAGTTTTAGTCCTAATATCGGTTTGATCTGGCAGCCGGTTTAGAGTCAGAGTTTCTATGCTTCTTATAGCAAAAGCTTTGCACCATTCGGTGGGCGTGTAGGGGTAAGTGTCGTCTCTGCAGATACAAAAGTGAGTGCATTTGATGCAGAACCGCAATATAACGAACAATATGAAGTGGGTGTAAAAAGTGACTGGTTGAATGATCGTCTAAGTACACAATTTTCTATTTATGATATTCGTAAAAATAATATCCGCTATAAACCAGATCCTGAAAATAAGCCAGAAGAATGGGTTGTGGGTGGGCAGCATCAATCTAAAGGCATCGAGTTTAGCTTTATCGGGCGCGCTTTGGATAATCTTTTTGTCCGTGGCGGTTATAGTTATATGGATACAGAGGTCACTAAAGACAACAAACCTGCAAATATTGGCAAAGAGTTAAATAATACACCTCGTCACACAGGTAATGTATTTGTTCGTTATTTACCAACAGATAAGATTTATGGTGAAATTGGTGCAACTTATGTCGGTGATGCCAAGGTTTATCCAAATGGTAACTTAGATAGAGAACCGAACGATTTTGCAGGCTTTACTCGTCTTGATGCTGCGATTGGATATAGTGCTAATCCTTGGAATATTACTTTAGCCGTTAATAACTTGACTAATAAAGAATATTGGCGCTCTGAGTCAATGCCTGGTACGCCACGCAACTTCTTGGTGCGTTTAAATTACCAGTTCTAAATAAGTGAGTTGATTTTCTTTTAAGCATCTCTGTGTTAGCAAAGATGCTTTTTTCTTGTTAATCAATAAAATAGACTATGAAAATAAAGATGTAATTCATATCTATCTTATTGAATTATATAAAATGCTATTGCTTAAATTACGGTAATATTCTAATATCTAATTGTATGAAAAATAAGCAATAAAACTTAAAAAGAACTGTATAATTGTGATTTGGTTCTCATTTTTGGTTTTATTATGCTTATTTGTACTTGGTTTAATACTTTTTTGCTAGTATTAAAGAAAACATTAAAATAGAGATAATAATAATGAAGATTATACTTAGTTTGCTTGTGAGCTTTGCCATTGTCATTTTAGGCTATGTTGCCTATGTCGATGCACAAACCAAAAAGCGCCAAGAACTCATGAAAATTGTACAGGATGCAGAGCATAGCCTGGATACGATTCAACACGATCCCCGCAACCAACTGTCTTCATATAAGCCAAGTAATTAGTAGGCATTGATCAGGTATGGGGCTGGTAATGCAATGGTTTACTTGGGATCGTCGATTAAATGGTCTTTTTTTGCTTGGCGATGCGCAAGTTTTAAATAGAATCTGTTAAAATATTTACCACTAAATAAAAAGCTGCATCAAGATATGCGGCTTTTTACGTTTTGATAGCGAAATTAAATTTATACATGTTGTCTATGTAACAAGTACCAAGCTGGCATATAGATTGCTTTCTAGCTTCGAGTACTCTTTTGTGCAAATTCAAAAAAGATTGCCGCACAAGAGTATAGATTTCACGTCCTACGATCTTAGATTTTAACAGGTGCTATGTTATGACAACGCCTAATGCTTCAGCTGGTTTGTTAGAACGCTTATTTAAATTAAGCGATAACAAAACTAACTTTAGAACAGAAGTTTTGGCAGGTGTAACCACATTCTTAACCATGTGCTACATCATTATTGTAAATCCGCTCATTCTTTCTGAAACAGGGATGGATCATGGAGCGGTGTTTGTTGCGACCTGTCTGGCTGCTGCAATCGGCTGTTTGGTCATGGGGATTATTGCGAACTATCCAATCGCACTGGCACCTGGTATGGGCTTGAATGCTTACTTTACCTATTCTGTCTGTTTGGGCATGGGTGTGCCTTGGCAAACAGCACTCGCTGCGGTTTTTGTTTCAGGGATTATTTTCCTTGCGATCAGCTTCTTTAAAATCCGGGAAGCAATTGTCAATGCGATACCTATGTCACTTAAATTTGCCATTGGTGGCGGTATTGGCCTGTTCCTGGCTTTGGTTGCATTAAAGAACTCAGGCATTATTGTTGCCAATCAGGCAACTTTGGTTGGACTGGGTGATATTAAACAGCCAACTGTCTTGCTTGCCTTATTCGGCTTCCTGCTCATTGTGGTGTTGCATCAGTTTAAGGTACGTGGCGCTATCATTATCAGTATCTTGGCGGTGACTGCGATTGCAACCTTAATGGGCTTAAATGAATTTAAGGGTGTGGTTGGCGAGATTCCTTCGATTGCACCGACATTTATGCAAATGGACTTTGAAGGTCTGTTTACAGCCAGTATGGTCGGCGTGATCTTTGTTTTCTTTATTGTCGATTTATTTGATAGTACAGGGACGCTGGTAGGTGTTTCGCATCGTGCAGGTTTATTGCAGGATGGTAAATTGCCACGTTTGAAAAAAGCCTTATTTGCCGATTCAACTGCGATTGTCGCGGGTGCTGCTTTAGGTACCTCATCAACGACACCTTATATTGAATCTGCATCAGGTGTAGCTGCAGGTGGTCGTACAGGTTTGACTGCTGTTGTGGTCGCAGTCTTGTTTGTAAGCTGTTTATTCCTTGCGCCATTGGCTCAATCTGTACCAGGTTTTGCAACTGCACCTGCTTTATTGTTCATTGGTGTGTTGATGATCCAAGGAATCACCAATATTGACTGGGATGATATTACTGAAGCAGTACCTGCATTTTTAACCATTGTATTTATGCCATTTGCCTACTCAATTGCTGATGGTATTGCCATGGGCTTTATTAGCTACGCATTGGTGAAATTATTTACAGGTAAAGCGAAAACTGTACCGTATATGGTCTGGATCATCGCAGCACTTTGGGTATTTAAATTCGCTGCTTTTGGCGGCTAATCCAAGATTTATTATTTTTACATTATTCTTTGCTGCTATTGTTATTCCAGCAAAGAACCCGAAAAGGGTGTCCGTTTGGTAACACCCTTTTTTCTTTAGACGTGGAGTTTATATGAATCAAATCGAGCTGATTCGTGCCTTACCCAAAGCCGAATTGCATGTGCATATTGAAGGGACTTTTGAGCCGGAACTGATGTTTGCAATTGCACAGCGTAATCAGATTCAGATTCCTTATCAATCTGTTGAAGAAGTGAAGCAGGCGTATAACTTTCACAATCTTCAATCTTTTCTAGATATCTACTATGCCGGCGCGAATGTGCTGGTGCATGAGCAGGATTTTTATGACCTTGCTTGGGCATATTTTGAAAAATGTGCTGAAGATCGTGTCGTACATACTGAAATGTTCTTCGATCCGCAAACGCATACAGAGCGTGGGGTAGAGTTTGCAACGGTTCTTGCGGGTCTGAAACGTGCTTGTAAAGATGCCGAAGCGAAATTAGGCATTAGCTCTCAATTGATCATGTGCTTCCTACGCCATTTAAGCGAAGAGAAAGCATTTGAAACCCTTGAACAGGCCTTACCTTTTAAAGATGACATTATTGCCATTGGGCTGGACTCAAGTGAAGTAGGGCATCCGCCTGCGAAATTTGAGCGTGTATTTGCCAAAGCACGTGAAGCAGGTTTCCTGATTGTGGCGCATGCAGGTGAAGAAGGTCCACCAGAATATATCTGGGAAGCGCTGGATTTGCTTAAAGTCAATCGTATTGACCATGGTGTGCGTTCGGAAGAAGATGAACAACTGATGACACGTCTGATTGCAGAAAAGATGCCTTTGACCGTTTGTCCGCTCAGTAATTTAAAGCTTTGTGTCGTGAATGATATGGCTGATCACAACATTCGCCGTTTATTACAGAAAGGCGTTCACGTAACGGTTAATTCAGATGATCCTTCGTACTTCGGTGGTTATATGAATGATAACTTTATTGCCATTCAGCAGGCGCTGGATCTGAGCAATGAAGAATTAAAGCAGCTTGCGATTAACTCTTTTGAGGCTTCATTTATCTCGGATCAAGAAAAGCAAAAGTGGATTGCTGAAGTCAACATGCTCTAATTGTTTTCGTATAATAAAAAAACCGCTTTAAGCGGTTTTTTTATATTTGGACATTTTATTTTTTAGGCTGGCGTAACATGCTAAGTAGCACATTATCTTTATCAACTACATGATGTTTGATGGCCGCTAAGGCATGCCCAGCAACCAATAAGCCTGCAAACCATGAAAGATAAATATGGATGGGTTTAACAATGGCCATCAGATCAGGGTTGTCCTGTACTAAACGTGGAATTTCGAATAAATACAGAACCGGTGCAGGGTGTCCGGCACTCCAGCTAAATAAACAGCCAGTAATCGGTAAAGCTAATAACATTAAATACAGCAAGAAATGTCCGACATGGGCCAAGCTTTTCATCATGGGTGACATGGTATCTGGCAGTTGCGGAACAGGGTGGGTATAGCGCCAGAAAATCCGGATCACCACCAAGAAAATAATAGTCGTGGCAATATTCTTATGTAGGGTGATTACATCGCCTTTAAAGCTGCCATCAACCTCATAGCTCAGAAAATTACCACTGTAAAAACCAATCAGCCAGGCAATGATAAAAATTGCAGCCATGAGCCAATGAATGACTTGCGCCGTACGGGTGTAATATTGTGATGAGGTTGACATTGCAACATCCTGGCATTTTTATAAATGGATTTTTTTATTCTAATAACACCTTGTTATTTCTCATACAATGGAAATGTAACGGAGCGTTTTATGCTTAGAACGGTGGTACAAAAGCTTGCTTAGTTATAATTGTTATATTATGTAAAGTTTGTGCTGAGTCATATCATAAAGCCATTCATTTAGGCACAATACGCCTGCCAAAAATTTAGATACAGGTAAGGAATCATGAAAAAGTTGGTACTTATTGTTGCCCCTGTTGTTTTAGCCCTAACAGGATGTGTAACACCAGATGGCAGCAACTCGGCTGGCGCGACTTCTCAGCAATTGGGTATGGCGGCATTAAAAGTTGCGGTAAATGCAAAATGTATTAATGAGATTAATACATTACCGGCTTGGAAAACAGCAACACGTGTAATGACTGCTGAACAACGTGAAAATATCCAGACTGAAGTCTGTGGTTGTGTTAGCGAAAAAGCACCAAACAGCGTAACAGCAGTTGAATTAGCGACAGCTGCCATTGATCCTACTGCTCGTGCAACCATTGTGACTCAAGTGGTTTCACAAACTGTAAATGCATGTGTGGCGGAAACCTTTAAAAAAGCAGGTTAATAAGATCAGGCTGAGTCATCAGCCTATTTTGAGAGAAGTAGTATGACAATTGCAGGTGTAGATGAAGCGGGTCGTGGACCTTTAGTAGGTTCTGTGGTTGCCGCTGCCGTCATTTTAGATCCAAATAATCCGATTCAAGGTTTAAATGATTCTAAAAAACTAACAGAGAAGAAGCGCGAAAAATTATTCTTGGAAATTCAGGAAAAGGCATTGGCATGGTCAATTGCTGAAGCAACACATGCTGAAATTGATGAGTTTAATATTTTACAGGCGACTTTTCTGGCAATGCGTCGTGCGGTAGAAGGCTTGCATACCCAGCCATTAAAAGTGATTGTGGATGGTAATCAGATTCCAAAAGGAATAACGATTGCGTGTGAAGCAATTGTCGGGGGAGATGCAAGTCATGCCGAGATCAGTGCAGCCAGTATTCTGGCCAAGGTCACACGTGATCGCCAGATGCAGGTGCTTGATCAGCAATATCCGGACTATGGCTTTGCCAAACATAAAGGATATCCAACCAAGGCTCATTTTGAAGCGATCGCGACCCATGGTGTAATTGATCAACACCGTCGCAGTTATGGACCTGTGAAAAAAGCACTAGGTATATAAACAATTAAAGCGACTATAAATAGTCGCTTTAATTGTTCAGAAAAGAATTCTGCACATTAACGGTTGAAGTTATTATGACGAGGGAACTCGTTATTATCTTCTTCATAAGAATGTTGATAATCTTGATCAAGATGTTGCAGATGCTCATGCATGGCACGTTCATGTTGGATACGTTGGTAAATTTCCTCACGATGCACAGAAACTTCTTTTGGAGCATTTACACCAATACGCACCTGATTGCCTTTTACGCCAAGCACAGTAACACTGACTTGATCCCCAATCATTAATGTTTCTCCGACACGACGGGTCAGAATCAGCATGTTTATCTCCTTGCTAAACGCTTAAACTTGCGACAGGGAATTCATTGTTCGAAAGCACAGCCTAATATACAGAAAATTCTAACAGAAATATGTAAAAAACATTCTTTTTCGTAAGTTCTGTGAGAATCTTCTTAAAAACCTCAGGGCTAATATAACAGAGCCACTATAAAAAAAACTATAGTGGCTCTGTTTTTTTTCTTATTTACTCACAAGTAAATATGTTTAAGCAGCTATTAATTAAGCACGAGCACTGCTTTCGCCGTGTTCACGGTCTAGGCCGAAAGCTGTATGTAAACAACGAACTGCCAACTCAAGGTAGTTTTCTTCGATGATGACAGAAACCTTAATTTCTGATGTAGAAATCATGAGAATATTAATGCTTTCTTCAGCCAGTGCAGTGAACATTTTGCTCGCTACGCCTGCATGAGAGCGCATACCCACACCCACGATTGAGACTTTTACGATGTCATCACGGGTTACAACTTCACAACCTTCAATGCTGTTAGCAGTTTGGTCTAAAATCGCTTTCGCTTTCGCCAAATCGTTGCGGTTGACCGTGAACGTGAAATCAGTCGTACCATCTTCTTCAACATTCTGGATGATCATATCCACTTCAATGTTGGCATTACTGATAGGTGACAAGATTTTAGAAGCAATACCTGGCTCGTCAGGAACACCCAAAATGGTTAATTTTGCTTCGTCACGGTTAAATGCAATACCTGCAATGATTGGTTGTTCCATGTCGTCTTCTGCCTCAGTCGTAATTAGTGTGCCTACGTTTTGTTTGAAATCTTCATCAAATGCGCCATCATCTTCATTATCAAAGCTTGATAATACGCGTAATGGCACTTGATATTTGCCTGCGAATTCAACAGAGCGAATTTGTAAAACTTTTGAACCTAAAGATGCCATTTCAAGCATTTCTTCAAAAGAGATACGGTCGACTTTTTTCGCTTTTGGTGCTACACGTGGGTCAGTGGTATAAACACCGTCCACATCGGTATAGATTTGGCATTCATCTGCTTTTAATGCGGCTGCAAGGGCAACACCAGAAGTATCAGAACCACCACGGCCCAGCGTTGTGATATTGCCATTGGCATCATAACCCTGGAAGCCAGCAACAACGATTACACGGCCTGCATCTAAGTCAGCCGTCATCACGTCAGTATCAATCGATTCAATACGTGCTTTGGTAAACGCGCTATCGGTTTTGATCCCAACCTGACGACCTGTATATGATTTAGCTTCTACACCAATTGAATTCAGTGCCATAGCTAACATGGAAATCGTTACTTGTTCACCCGTTGACACCATTTGATCTAATTCACGTGGGTCAGGGGTGCTGGTAATGGCTTTGGCAAGCGCAAGTAAGCGGTTGGTTTCACCACTCATTGCAGATACGACCACGACCACCTTGTGACCATGATCATGCCAGCGCTTGACACGACGAGCAACATTTAAAATGCGCTCAGGAGTACCCATAGAGGTACCGCCATATTTTTGAACGATTAATGCCATAGTTGTTCCATATAAGCCATGACCCTGAGAGGCATCAGGGTCAGTTACACAAAAGTGAAGTTTTGTTTATTGCTCAAGCCAGGCAGGTAATGCTGCCATCACTTGATCAAACTTCTCGTTAAGTGGCGCGCCACCTTGTGCTAAGTCAGGTTTGCCACCACCTTTACCACCCAGCTCTTGAGCCAAGTGTTTGATGATGTCACCTGCTTTTAGAGTTGCAGCATATTGTTTAGCGACAGAGGCGATTAAACTCACTTTATCACCATCAACACCAGCTAAAATAATGACTGCATCTTCCAATTTTGATTTTACGCTGTCATGTAGATTGCGTAATGATTTGGCATCTAAACCTTGTACAGTGGTAATCAAAGTTTGACGACCCGCAATTTCTTTGACTTGATCCAACAGATCAGCCGCCTGGAAGCTGGCTAATTTTTGGTTTAGCTGCTCGATTTGCTTTTGCAGGCTAGACGCGGTTTCGACAATCGCTTCAACTTTTTCAACTGTTTGATCTTTTTGTGCTTTTAATAAGCCATTGATGGTTTGAATATCAGTTTCAGCTTTTTGAACGACTTCAACTGCTTTGGTACCCGTCACGGCTTCAATACGACGAACGCCCGCAGCTACGCCACCTTCAGAAGTGATTTTGAACAAGCCAATATCACCCGTGCGCTTCACGTGAATACCGCCACAAAGTTCGATTGAGAAGTTTTTCTCTTCAATCACTGAACCCATCGACAGTACGCGAACTTCCTCGCCATACTTTTCACCGAACAGCATCATTGCGCCTTTGGCTTTTGCTGTATCGATATCAAGCAGTTCAGTGGTTACCGCAGTATTTGCAATCACTTCAGCATTGACTAAACGTTCGATCTGTTGCAACTGTTCAAATGAAACTGGTTGGTCGTTGGCAAAGTCAAAACGTAAAACGTCACTGGCAACCAAAGAGCCTTTCTGTTGTACATGTTCACCAAGAATCTGACGTAAAGCGGCATGAAGAAGGTGAGTCGCTGAGTGATTACGCGCTGTTGCAGCACGGATGTCTGCTTTAACAGTCGCTTCAACATTTTGAGCTGCTTTTAGGCTACCCATGGTCACGATACCTTGATGGACAAAAGCACCACCCGATTTTTTAGTATCTTGTACTTCGAAGATACCGGTATCGTTTTTGAAGATACCTGTGTCACCAATCTGACCACCGCTTTCTGCATAGAAAGGGGTTTGGTTTAGAACAATAAGTGCTTCGTCACCTTCGTTAATTTCATCAACCTGAACGCCATCTTTGTAGATCGCAACAATTTGACCTTGGCCTTGAGTCGCGTCATAGCCATCAAACTGAGTTTCGCCTTCAACTTTGACAATGCTGTTATAGTCAACTGCGAATTTACCTGCATCACGTGCGCGTTGACGTTGTGCAGCCATTTCAACTTCGAAGCCAGCTTCATCAATGGTCAGGTCACGCTCACGTGCAATATCAGCCGTTAAATCCGTTGGGAAACCGTAAGTGTCATACAGTTTAAATACAGTTTCACCTGGAATGACATTGCCTTTCAGTTGAGCCAATTCACCTTCAAGTAATTTCAGGCCTTGCTCAAGTGTTTTCGCAAATTGCTCTTCTTCTTTCAGCAGTTGCGCTTCAATGCGTGCTTGCTGTGCAGCAAGTTCTGGATAAGCATCGCCCATCACTTCGATCAGCGGTTGCAACATCTTGTAGAAGAATGAACCGGTCGCACCGAGCTTGTTACCGTGGCGGACTGCACGACGAATAATACGACGCAACACATAACCACGCCCTTCATTTGAAGGATTAACACCGTCAGCAATCAGGAATGAGCATGAACGTGCATGGTCTGCAATCACTTTTAAAGAAGCAGGGTATTCAACCGGTTTATTTTGTGCTTTCGCTTCAGCTTCAATGGCAGTGGTATCCAAACCAATGATTTCAGCCGCTGCTTTTAATAAGTGCTGGAACAAATCAATTTCATAGTTTGAATTAACATGTTGCAATACTGCAGAAATACGCTCCAAGCCCATACCTGTATCGACAGAAGGTGCCGGAAGAGGGTGCATCACACCATCCGCAGTACGGTTGAACTGCATGAAAACGTTGTTCCAGATTTCGATGAAACGGTCGCCATCTTCTTCAGGTGAGCCGGGTAAGCCACCCCAGATATGGTCGCCATGATCATAGAAAATTTCAGAACATGGTCCACATGGACCTGTATCACCCATTGCCCAGAAGTTGTCTGATGCGTATTGTCCACCCTTATTGTCACCAATACGGATAATACGATCTGCGTCTAGACCGATTTCTTTATTCCAGATATCAAAGGCTTCATCATCAGTGTGATAAACCGTGACATATAAACGATCTTTCGGTAAACCTAGCCATTGTTCGCTGGTCAAGAATTCCCAGGCAAATTTAAGCGCGTTTTGTTTGAAGTAATCACCGAAAGAGAAGTTACCTAACATTTCAAAGAAGGTATGGTGACGTGCGGTGTAACCTACGTTATCGAGGTCATTATGCTTACCGCCTGCGCGGACACATTTTTGTGATGAAACGGCACGGACATAATCGCGCTTTTCCAGACCTAAGAAACAGTCTTTAAACTGGTTCATACCAGCATTGGTAAATAGCAACGTTGGGTCGTTGGCGGGAACGAGAGAACTCGACGCGACGCGTGTATGCCCTTGCGATTCGAAATAACGCAAAAATGCTTCACGGATTTCAGCTGATGTCATAAAGCGAGTACTCACAACCAAGACACTCCATAATTTTGAATTTGGCTATATGCAACAAGGTACGTTGTTTTTAAAGTTTTACAATCGAACCCGGTGCGTGGCATAGATTTTAAAAGTGCTAAATTATAACGGAAAATACCCGCCTCACCAACGATTTTACAAGCAATATCATATAAAACTGTGTTTAAGCTAAAAATCTATATTCAATAGGGCAACTGATGTTTTACCATATAGCACAGAAAAGATGATGTTTTGATGAATAAGGACGCTACATGCAACGTATCGCTATCAATGGATTTGGTCGAATTGGTCGGAATGTATTACGTGCATGGTTTGAAAGTCCAAAACAGTTTCAATTTGAAATCGTTGCGATTAATGATGTGGCCGATGTTCAGACGCTGGTGCATTTATTTAAGTACGATACCACGCACGGACGCTTTGCCGGGCAAGTTGAAATTCTGATTGAAAATGAATGTATTTTTCTAAACATTCAGTCCAATCAACGCCAACTAAAACTACAAGTTCTGAAGCAAGAGCAACCTGAATTATTGCCTTGGGCAGATTTAAATATTGATGTAGTACTGGAATGTACCGGTCTATTCCGTTCACGTGCCGATGCAACCCGTCATGTCGAGGCAGGTGCGAAGCGTGTGATTATTGGGGCGGCGCCTTTTGACTCTGTCGATGCTGCGATTGTCTATGGTGTTAATCACAACGAGGTGAAAGCAAGCGATCAGATCATTTCCAGCGTATCGTGTACCACGCAAGCTTTAGTGCCGCTGGTTAAAATCATTGATGATGCCTTTGGTATTGATACAGCATTGATGACTGAAATCCATGCAGTCACAGCCGATCAATCAGTATTGGATCATGCGCATCGGGATTTGCGTCGCGCACGTGCGTCTGGGCAAAATATTATTCCAACAACATCGAGTGCCTTAGGTGCGCTAAAACAGGTCATGCCAAAAATGGAAGACCGGATTGACGGTTATTCTATTCGTGTACCGACCATTAATGTGGCAGCGATTGATCTTACTTTTGTTTCACATTCACCGATTACCGTGCATAAAGTCAATGAAGTCCTCAGCAAAGCGGCTCAGTTTGATTATGCGCAGATTATGCAGGTGACAGATGAGGATCTGGTGTCGAGTGATTTTAATCATTCACCTTATTCTTTAATTGTGGATTTAACCCAAACCATGGTAGTGGGACACCAAGCGAAAGTTTTTGCGTGGTATGATAATGAGTGGGGCTATGCAAATCGTTTACTAGATTTGTGTGAATCTTTTTGTACTTAATATTTTAAATAAGATATAAAAAATAATGTGGGGTATTCAATGACATTGATATTGGTTTGGGGATTTATTGTTATTTTATTGGTGGCGGTGGCTTTTTTATTCTGGTTACAGTTTAAAAATGTAGACGTACAAAACCAAGACCTTCAAGTTTTGCATCTTGAAGAAAAAGTTGTGCATTTAGAGTTGCATCTTAAAAAGAGTCTGGAAATTATGCAGGACCTTGCCAAAAAAATGCATGTGCAACAGGAAGTGCTGGATCGGACCGTGGCAAATATGGCGGCATTAGAAAAGCAAAACGTTGAAATGGTCAATGTGTTAGAAATAATGGTGAAAGGTAGTAACAAGAGCCATTAAAATACATTTTGTATGATGTGGTTGATTTATATAATATGATTTTTATAACAAATAATATGAAGTGATTTTATGAAGTCGAATTTTAAAAATAAGGGTATTTGTATTCTCGCAAGCAGTCTGCTGCTATCGGCCTGTGGTGGTGGGGGCTCTGGTCATAATGACGGAGCTAAAGTTGAAG
Organism: Acinetobacter sp. WC-323; assembly: GCF_000314615.1. Lineage (NCBI taxonomy): Bacteria > Pseudomonadati > Pseudomonadota > Gammaproteobacteria > Moraxellales > Moraxellaceae > Acinetobacter > Acinetobacter sp. WC-323. The sequence continues at coordinate 46,651 of NZ_AMZS01000060.1, read as the reverse complement.
AAAAACCAACTCAGGAAAATGTGCTTTACCAAGTTTATTATCAGGAACCCAAACCTACTGACAATATTGTTGAAGACTATTTTGAGATAACAAACTATTTTATTAAGAATAATCAGATTAATTTCAATAAGTCACATAACGAGCCGTTAGATCAGAAGGTATTGACTGAAACAAAAGTGATAGCAAAAGGTACGCCACAATCGAATGTCGTTAAACGGCTATCTTCTACGCAATGGCTTTATGAACGCACACCTGAACTTAAGCAGAATTTAAACTTTCAACTGGTAAAATTAGAAGGTCAAAATATTTTTGATCGGGTAATGCCGGGTTATAGAGATCATTCTGATTTAACAGCGAATCCTGATCGACTTGACCAGAATTTAATTAAATTTTATTCCATCTATAAAGATGCTGTATTTCCTCAGGGGAGTTACTGTTATCGGCTAAAACAGAGCCAGTGGAATCAAGCTTATATTGAATCTGATTTTTCCTTCACTGATTCTCCAACTTTTAATGAGCAGAAGCAACAAATTGTAGACCGATATAATAATCTGGGTGAGGATAAGAAATATTTCAGACTTTTAGATACACAGTGGCATGGTTATAAAGTGATTGGATTGGAAAACTTAGAGACGGCTGAAACAGACAGTAGATTAGGAAATAGTGAAAATCAAAGTACCAATAGCCAATTTTTTTCTAGTCATGTATGGGATGCAGACAAGCATTTAGCCTATGAAAAAAGTCATCCTTATCAAGGTGGAGACAGCCCAATTGATTTATGGATAAAGCAAAATCAACGATTGAATAATGCCAAATTAGAGAACGGCTGTTTTGCATTCAATACTCAGGCAGCCAACACAATCAAAAATCTGAATCTGATCAACTGGAAGCAAGGCGATAGTTCAGATGTTGGGCAGTTCTTAGGGATAAGAACAACGACGAGACTTTCAAATGTAAACACTCAATCTGTTGAATCTACTCATTAATTTTATATTCGAGTTGAGAGGGGCGGATTATAAAACTATAAAGATTTATGCAAATTCGAAGGTGCATCACATAAATCTTCGTGCTACACTACGCTGAATCGGGCATTCACCCGATTTTTTTATGTGGTTGCTTTTTGTGTGGATGCCTCCACATTGAACAGATTTTAGGTTTGGAACATGACCATTTCAGAGACGTGGTTGCTCCCTGACGGGGTAGCAGATGTATTGCCCGAACAAGCGCAAGTTGTTGAAACATTGCGTAGAGAAGCGCTAGATTTCCTCGCAGTTCGAGGTTATCAATTGGTGTATACACCATTTATTGAATACATTGAATCGTTGTCTTTACTTTCAGAATCGAATCAAGATTTAGATCTAGTTACGTTCAAGGTCATTGACCAGCTGTCAGGCCGTTTGCTTGGCGTTCGTGCGGATATGACACCGCAAGTTGCACGTATTGATGCCCACGTACGTCCAGTCGAAGGCGTGGCACGTTATTGCTATGCAGGTTCAGTCTTGCATACCAAACCACAGAATTTTAATGCAACGCGTGCGCCTTTACAGTTAGGTGCAGAGTTGTATGGTCATGACAGCATCGAAGCTGATGTTGAAATGGTCAATGTGATGCTCGCTTTAATTGAGCACACACATACGCTTGAAGGAGCGCATCTAGATCTGGGCCACGTCGGTTTATTCCGTAGTCTGGTGAAGCATGCTGGCCTGAATAAAAATACCGAAAGTGAACTTTCTGACTTATATCAGCGTAAAGCCTTGCCGGAGCTGGAAGAATTTACCCAGAGTTTGGCGATGGGTGCAGATTTTTATGCTTTAGGTCGTTATGCAAGTGATCTGGATGCATTGCAGGCACATTTAAGTCAGGAAATTTTAAATGATGTTGATTTCAAGATTGCCTTTGATGCATTGAAAACAACATTAGCGCAAATTCAGTCAAGCTGGCCGAATCTGAATGTGGGTGTCGACGTGGTTGAGCTACGTAGTTATCACTATCACACGGGCTTGATGTATGCCATTTATGCACCAAATCGTGCTGCGCCACTGGCTCAAGGTGGGCGTTATGACGGTATTGGCGAACATTTTGGCCGTGCGCGTCCAGCAACCGGTTTTAGCTGTGACTTATATGCACTAGGTGCAACACAGTTTGTCGACATCGAAACTGTTGTCGCGCCAAAAGGTAATCAACAAGATTTATTCAATGCAATTGTAGATGCGCGTAGCCAAGGTTTACGTGTGGTGCAACTGTTAGGTAATGATGATTTAAGCTCAGTGCCCTATGCGACCCATCAGATGGTGTCTCAAAATGGTCAGTGGGTGATTGAAAAGATTTAATTGCCGGGTTTTAAGACTTGGTTTCCAATTTTAACAGCATGATGTAATGAGGCTATTATGGGCAAAAATGTTGTGGTACTTGGTACCCAATGGGGCGACGAAGGAAAAGGTAAAATCGTCGACCTGCTCACAGATCAAGCGGCTGCGGTAGTACGCTATCAAGGCGGTCACAACGCAGGACATACTCTTGTCGTAGGTGGTAAGAAGACTGTATTACACCTCATTCCATCAGGTATTTTACGTGAAAACGTATTGTGCTTAATCGGGAATGGTGTAGTTCTTTCTCCTGAAGCATTAATCAAGGAAATGGCCATTCTGGAACAAGAAGGCGTACCTGTTAAAGAACGTTTACGTATTTCTCCAAACTGTCCATTAATCTTGCCGAACCATATCGCGCTAGACCAGGCACGTGAGAAAAAACGTGGTAATGCCAAGATTGGTACTACAGGTCGTGGTATTGGTCCAGCTTATGAAGATAAAGTTGCACGTCGTGCAGTACGCGTCGCTGACTTGATCCGCGGTGGTGCGTTGCTTGAAGAAAAACTTCAGGAAATGCTTGAGTTGCATAACTTCCAGCTTTCTCAATTCTATGGCGTTGAAGAAGTTAAGTTTGAAGACGTACTTGCGCTTTGCAATGAATGGCGTGAAGTGCTTGAACCATTAGTGATTGACGTGACTAAAGTGTTACATGATTACCGTAAAGAAGGTAAGGCAATCATGTTCGAAGGCGCGCAAGGTTCATTACTTGACATCGATCACGGTACCTATCCATACGTAACCAGCTCGAATACCACTGCAGGTGGCGTAAGTTCTGGTTCAGGTATGGGACCACTGCATTTAGACTATGTTCTGGGTATTACCAAAGCTTATACAACACGTGTAGGTGCTGGTCCATTCCCAACTGAATTACACTACAATGCAGCAACCGATACCGGTGATGCGATTGGTCGTCACTTAGGTACAGTCGGTCATGAGTTTGGCGCGTCTACTGGCCGTCAACGTCGTTGTGGCTGGTTCGATGCAGAAATTCTACGTCGTTCAGTTGAAGTAAACTCATTGTCTGGTATTTGCTTGACTAAACTTGATGTATTAGATGGTTTAGAAGAAGTGAAAATCTGTGTGGGTTATGAAGATGTAGATTCAGGCTGTGCCGGTTCTTCTGATGCGATTTCATTCGAAAGCTTGAAGCCGATCTATGAAACCATGCCAGGTTGGAGCGAGTCTACTGTAGGTTTGACTCAAATCGATCAACTTCCTGCCAATGCATTGGCTTATGTACGCCGTATTGAAACATTAATTGGTTGCCCAATTGATATCGTTTCAACAGGTCCTGACCGTGCAGAAACAATCGTATTACGTCATCCATTTTCAGCATAAGCTGAGTTGATGACAAAAAAGCTCTCATGAATTTGAGAGCTTTTTTTATGCAAAAATTTCGGAAAAATAAGAGCCAATATGACCTTAAAGCTGATTGCAGAAGACTTTATTCAACCCGAATACATTGAGATGGTTTTACCGCTGTATCAGGAACTGGTTGAAAAGACCAGATCTGAGGCAGGATGTATCGCTTATGACCTTTACCATGATCATAAGCAGAAAGGGCATTTTGTTTTTATTGAAGAATGGGATGGTCGGGCTGCACTGGATTTACATGTACAGTCTGAGCATTTTCAGCGCTTGGTGCCACAAATTGATCAATATCAAACACAAGCTGGACGTTTTACGCATCTACATCGTTTTGAGACCTTGTTTGAGAATCAAGATGATCAGTAATACGGCTTTGATCTAGCAAATGGTGATAGCAAAAAATCAGCTTTGGATTCCAGACTTTGTTATTTCACAGTCTCAAAAATCCTCGTTATATTAGCTTTACGTTCAAACCAAGAGGGTTTTAACGATGACGAAAAAGAGAATCCGTTACAATGGCTATGAATTGGCGTGCCGATGTTAATTTGCATCACAGCGCTAAAAAAGGTGCAAACCAATTTTGATCAAGGCGGGGAGAGAGGTTGGTTTGACATTTATAACAAGAAGAATAATATTGAGTGATTAATAATAAAACCTATAAAAAGTCTAAGAGAACCGAAAAGGTTCTCTTTTTTTATTGCTCATTTTCTTCAATTTCTTTCACTGCATTATAAACAGCAGCAGGTTCGATATTCAGAATCTTTTTACCAAAACTTCTAAGCCACCACACCAGTTGTGAAGTAAAGGGAACAGTTGCAGAAACTTCAACAATATTCTCTTCCAGAGTTTGGATGACCTGATCTTTGCTAAGCTGACTTTCGTAGAAGCTTTTGGCGGTACTTTCGCTCATGGTCAGTTTTAACTGAATCTGTTCAGTTGGCTTGTTATAGTCGACCCGGAAACCAAGAGCACCTGATTCAATATAATTATCAATATCAAAATTCACAGGATGCAATGCACGATTGTCCAGTACGGTTGCTGATTTAAAACGATGTAAGGCGAAGGTCTGGACTTCGGTTTTATCATTACGGGTACAGATCAGGTAAATCACGGCACCTTTTTGCACCAATGCCAATGGATTCAGAATATAGGTCTTATCTTCGCCCTGATGGGTTCTGGCACGGTAAATACATTCAATCTGTTTATCTTGTAATAAACCTTCGTAAATCGCCTGTTGGGCATGTTTGTCCACCACAGGCGGGATTAAAGGCTGCGTCGCAGGTACAATACGGACACGGTTAATCCACTGTCTTACGTTGTTCTGGGTTGAAAGGCTGCGCTTGGCAAGATCAAACCAAGGCATCATCTCTTCTAGCAAGCTGGGTGGCAGAAGGTGACGTAAATGCTCTTCTACCATCATGAAGGTCACTGCTTGCGAACTGGTCATGTGCGGCAAGCTTTGAATAGGCGCGTCAGAACGCCAGCGCCAGCCTTGAGGGACGGTTTTATTACTCTCGATAGGGAAGCGTTGCGCAATCTGATTTAGATCGCGCTGAATCGTTCTCAGGCTAATATCAATGCCTTCTCGTTCTAAAATTTCTTGTAGTTCTCGGGTCCCCATCCATTTTCCGGTCGAAAGGCGGGATAAAATCTGCCACTGGCGATAAAGGCTATTTGAAGTTTCTTTTTCTTGTACGGATGACATAAGCGTAATACGTAATTCAATGGTCTGAAACACACACAATAAAAAAACTATACCTATTTAGCAAGTCCATCCGATCCAGATTACGTATTTACGACTGAAATGAACACGCTTTTGCTTAAATATTTCAAATAAGGACAAAAAATATTCATTTATAAGGTGTCTACGCTTCAGGTTTGGGCTTGTTAAATGTAGAGAGAAAAAGATGACCTATTGTTGTGCTTTAAGACTGGAACAAGGCTTGGTACTAATCAGTGATACCCGCACCAATGCCGGGGTGGACCATATTTCTGTTTTTCGAAAGCTTCACACCTTTGGGGTAGATGGAGAGCGGTTTATTGCTTTGCAAACCTCCGGTAATCTGGCGACGACTCAGGCGGTGATTGGGCATTTGCAAAATGCGCTGACCTTACGGCAGGAACCGAATCTGAATACCGTCAATACCATGTTTGAAGTGGCTGAACTGATTGGTAAAACGTTACGTAAGGTGCTGGCAGATATTACTTCTGATCCACATGAGCAGATGAATTACTCTTGCAGTATTCTGGTGGCCGGGCAAATTCAGGGCGATAAAATGCAACTGTATAATGTCTATCCGCAGGGTAATTTTATTTGTGCGACCACAGATACGCCTTATTTCCAGATTGGTGAAAGTAAATACGGGAAACCGATTCTGGACCGAGCCTTGTATTATAAAATGCCTTTGGATGATGCATTGCGTTGTGCACTGATTTCATTTGATTCGACCTTGCGTTCCAATGTCTCGGTCGGCTTGCCACTCGATGCACTGGTTTATCATAAAGATAGCTTTAAGATTCCAACCGGTAAACGGATCAGTGAAAATGATCTTTATTTCACCCAGATCAGTAAGCAGTGGTCGGAAACCTTAAGACGTGGTTTGCAAGAATTGCCGAAGCCGACAGCAGATTATGATTTATAAATCTAGGAAAATAAAAAATCCAGACATTGGCCTGGATTCTTGGTGTACTTAAATGACTTTACGCAGTGGCCGATTGCTTAAACGACACAATAACTCATAGCCAATGGTGCCGTTTGCAGTAGCAACATCATCCACGAGACGATGGGTGCCCCAAAGCTCTACTTTGGTACCAATCTCGGCTGTAATATTCGTTACATCAATCGCCATCATATCCATACTGACGCGTCCAACCACTGGAACCAGTTGCTGACCAATAGCTACAAAGTTTTGCTGGATATAGGCGCGTGGATAGCCATCTCCATAGCCAATCGAAACAATGGCAATTCTTGAAGGGCAGGTTGCGGCATAAGTGGAACCATAGCCGACACATTCACCTTGTTGAATCTGGTTCAAGGCCATGATTTCTGCGCTAAAAGTCATCACCGGTTTTAAATCGAGCTCATGCACATTCTTGTCAGCAAAGGGAGAGGCACCATATAGCATGATTCCCGGACGGACAAAATCAAAATGCAGTTCCGGATATTTATAAATCGCTGCTGAATTGCAGCATGAGGCTAATATTGGTGCGCATGCCTGTTTAACCTGCAAAAATTGTTGTATTTGCTGTTCGTTCAATGGATTATCGACATCGGCATTGGCAAAATGCATGGCAAGGACACAGGTAAAACCTTCTGCTTTTAAACGCTGGATGACCTCGATAATTTCGGTCACTTTAAAACCTAAACGGTTCATTCCGCTATTCAGTTTGACCCAGACCTTTAATCCTAACGCATTATAAGCTTGCTTGTGCTGGATTAGCCATTCGACTTGCTGGCTATGGTGAACGATACATTCAAGTTTCTGTTCAATCACCTGTGCCATTTCATCTTCAGAAAATATGCCTTCAATCAGCGTGATCGGCTGATGATAACCAAGTTGCCTGATCTCTAGCGCTTCTTCTAGGCAAGCGACACCAAAGGCGTCTGTGGCGTCCAAGGCGGCTAAACAATCTTTGACTCCGTGTCCGTAAGCGTTGGCCTTGACCATGCTGACAATTTTTGAATGTGGAGCAAGTTGTTTAACGCGGTTGAAATTATATTGTAGTGCATCACTATCAATATAAACTGTTGCTTGGCGCACCCTGATTTCTCCTTTGGGACGACTTGGAAAGTAGATAAAGCAGCTAAATAGGGGAAGAATTATTCCTCATCATCATACTGGGCATAGAACTCAGGTGAGAGGTTACTAAAACGGGTATATTGGCCTTCGAAGGCAAGACGCACGCTACCAATTGGACCGTTACGCTGTTTACCAATAATGATCTCGGCTGTGCCTGCTTCTTTAGATTCCTTGTTATAGACTTCATCACGGTAAATAAACATGATCAAGTCGGCATCCTGCTCGATCGCACCGGATTCACGTAAGTCGGACATCACTGGACGTTTGTTTGGACGGTTCTCCAAACTACGGTTTAGCTGTGATAGTGCGATAACAGGACATTGCATTTCTTTGGCAAGTGCTTTCAGGCTTCGGGAAATTTCCGAAATCTCGCCGACACGGTTATCGCCCATACCGGGTACTTTCATCAACTGCAAGTAATCGACCATGATACAACCGATTTTGCCATCATGCATTTTGGCCACACGACGCGCACGGGCACGAAGTTCGGTAGGTGGCAGGGCAGAGGAATCATCGATATAGAGATGCATTTCCTGTAATTGCAGAATGGTCCCGGTGACTTTGGTCCATTCATCCGCATCCAGATTACCCGAACGTAAATGTCCTTGATGGACTTTACCCATGGCAGAAATCAAACGCATGGCAATCGAGTCGGCTGGCATTTCCATAGAGAATACCAGCGCTGGTAAGCGGTTATATTGTAAGACGCTTTCAACCAGATTCATGGCGAAGGTGGTTTTACCCATCGATGGACGTGCCGCCACAATAATCAAGTCACCCGGTTGCATGCCTGAGGTTTTATTATCCAGTTCTAGGAAGCCCGTGGTTAATCCGGTAATGTTGCCATCTAGTTTAGACAATTCATCTAATTTGGTAATAACGTCCGCAGTCACAGAACTGATTGATTTTGGCCCAGAGTCTTTTTTATTGTTGTTGTGCTGTTCCGCTAAAGAGAAAATACTGGTTTCTGCTAAATCAAGAATTTCACTGACTGGACGACCTTTGGTGTCATAGGCATTTTGTAAAATATCACTGCTGATCTTGATCATGTTACGCAGCGTTGAAAATTCCTTGATTTTATTGGCATAAATTTCAAGGTTGTAGAAGCTTGATGGCGAGTCTGCCATCAATTGCATCAAATATTCTTCACCACCAATGGCATCAAGCAGGTTTTGTTTGAGCAACCAGTCATTGACCAAAACTGCGTCATAAGGCGAGTTTTCTTGGGCCAGTTTTTCAATGGCACGATAAATATATTTGTGACGCGTTGCATAGAAATCATTTTCTTTGAGCAAGTCACTGACTTGTTCAAAAGATTCAGCCACTGTCATTAAGGCTGCTAAGACCGCCTGCTCGATAGCGAGATTGTGTGGCGGGGTACGGAATTCTTTTAGCTGACCTGAGTCACTCACTTTACTCTCTGTGTTTGGAGAATTTTTTGTAAAATTGGCATTCGCCTGTGACATAACAAGACCTAATAAAAAAGATGAAACAATACCGAGTGACTATCTTAATCCAAATGAAGCTGATCTGGACAATTTAATTCAGGGAAAATTGTGTAAGTGGTGCAATAGCATAATAGATAGTCATTTCTGCTATTGCAGCTTGATGGGCCAGATCGATGTAAGAAAAAAGGGCCGTTTTACTTTAAGGTTGTGCAAACCAGTCCTGTACGAACTTTCCATTTTTTAAGCGATAAGCTGAAAGACCGTAGCGAAGATCATTCTTTTGCGCATCTTTAACAAAGCCGGTGTCTTTGCCCAAAGAGTAGAGGAAGGCATCCAGTAACAGCAGGGTAGTATCAATAAACCACCACACGCCCAAGCCACCAAAGGTAATTAATTTTAAAACGCCACTGGTCTTTTTACCGAGATAGAAACGATCTATTCCAAAAAAACCTAAAAACATGGCGAGTACCAAAGCAATGATACGATTCTTTTTTTGCATATCTGCGACCCTATAGCGTGAGAATTATAAAATTTAAAACTTAATTCGAAGTCTTTTTGTATTTTTTAGACATAAAAAAAGAGCATGTAAAACATGCTCTTTTTCTTTGCAGAAATTACTCAGATACGATAGTAACGAGAACTTCAGCAACAACATCATGGTGCAATTGGATTGCGATGTTGAATTCACCAGTGTGACGAAGCGCACCGTTTGGTAAACGAACTTCTGCACGGTCTACAGTAAGACCAGCATTCGTTAAAGCATCAGCGATGTCACGAGTACCGATAGAACCGAAGAGTTTACCTTCATCACCAGCTTTCGCAGTGATAACGATGTTTACTTCGTTCAATTGTTCAGCACGTGCATTCGCAGCAGCTAATACTTCAGCTTCTTGCTTCTCAAGTTCAGCACGACGAGCTTCAAAAGCAGCAGTGTTTGCTTCAGTTGCAGCTACAGCTTTACCTTGAGGGATCAAGAAGTTACGACCGTAACCAGCTTTAACTGATACTTTGTCGCCTAATTTACCAAGGTTTTTAATGCGTTGTAATAAGATAACGTCCACAGCTCACCTCACTTACTTATGGTTGTCAGTGTACGGAATCAAAGACAAATAGCGAGCTTGTTTGATAGCTAACGCTAATTGACGTTGATAACGAGCTTTAGTACCTGTAATACGGCTAGGAACAATCTTGCCGTTTTCAGTGATGTACTGTTTTAAAGTGTCGATATCTTTGTAGTCGATGTACGCAACATTCTCAGCTGTAAAGCGGCAGAACTTGCGACGACGGTAAAAACGTGCCATTGATGTTCTCCTTATTCAGCTTCTTGAACTGCTTGTTGTGCTTCTTCACGTTGAGCTTTACGCGCACGTTTTTCTTCAGCACTCTTAGCAAGTAAAGATTCTTCAGTAATTGCGTGTTCACGACGGATGATGATGTTACGAATGATCGCGTCGTTATAACGGAACAATTCTTCTAATTCATCAAGAGTCGTTTGACCACATTCAACATTCATAAGAATGTAGTGTGCTTTGTGAATTTTGTTAATCGGGTAAGCCAATTGGCGGCGGCCCCAATCTTCTAAACGGTGAATTTGACCTTCAGCTTCTTTGATCTGAGAGATATAGCGTTCAACCATACCTACAACTTGATCGCTTTGGTCTGGATGTACCAATAGTACGATTTCGTAGTGACGCATTGTCAGCTCCTTACGGTTTAAGCAGCCCCTGATTATAAAAATCAGAAGCAAGGAGTCATAACTTAAAAAGTTATGTCGCAAATTGCGAAGCGGGGATTATAGTCAAATCAGCGTGATAAAGCAAATGTAGTGGGATTGTGTTTTTTAATTTTTTGTAGGGTCAGCAAAAAAGTAACGGCAATTTGTTTTGGAGATGAAATACAGTTTATGGAATTACAGCAAGGTGCAGGTAGGGTGAGAATCTTAGCTTAAATTAAGTGCAGAACAATTGAGGAGGGAGGATAAAAGAGAGTTCATTTAGGCAATAAAGAAGCGAATGTTTTTATTGCACGAAATGATTACAGCGAGGGAGAATAAAAAGATAGAGCGTTCTCTATCTTTTTAAAAAATAGGGAAGAATGGTGCAGGGCTTTTGAAGCTAAAGCTAAAGCTTAAACTGATGACAGTAATCAGAATTACTGAAAAAAGGAAAAAGCGTTTTGCCCAAAGCTGATCGTCTTTAGCCTTAAATCCTAAAATACCAATATAGAACCAGTAAATACAAAGTGCATTACAGATCACCAAGAAAATCATGTTGGTGTATCCATAAACATACAGTGCATTCATTGCAACAGTAAATAAAACCACATAAATCAGTGATTCAATCTTGGTTCTTAAAATCGAACGCGCTACAGGTAAAATCGGAACGCCTGCATTTTTGTAATCGTCAAAACGATAAATTGCAATCGCCCATGAATGTGGCATTTGCCATAAAGCATATGCAACAAAAATCAATAAGGCTGCCATATCGAACTGATGACTTACAGCCGTATAACCAATAACAGGAGGACTCGCTCCGGAAATACTACCAATGACGGTTTGATGGATTGTGGTGCGTTTGGTCCACAAACTATAAAAACCGACATAGACCACAAAACCAATCACAGCGAATAAAAATGCATAAGCATTGACATAGAACCAGAGAATGCTAAAGCCGATAATACCTAAGACCAAGGCATAGCACATGGCAACAGTAGGGGAAATGGTTTTAGTCACAAGCGCGCGGTTCATGGTGCGTTGCATTTTTTGATCGATGTCTTGATCAATTACATTATTGACGACACAACCCGAAGCAACGACAAAAGTTGTTCCAAGCAAGGTCAGTAATAATAAGAGGAAGTCTATAGAGCCTTGGGCGGCTAAGAAGAAGCCGCCCAAGGTGGTAATAAAATTACCGAAGAGAATTCCTGGTTTAGTCAGGAATAAATACTTTTTCCACATGACAATCAGTTTAGATCATCATGTTGTAGTGTAGGTAATTCATAATCCACACAGAGCCGACTAACAGTACAGCGATACATAAAATTGTGTAGATAAATGCAATAAGGTTCCAACGTTGGTCAGATGATGTATTCATGTGTAAGAAGTACACAAGTTGTACAAGCACCTGAGCAACGGCAGTGATTGCGATTACTGTAACTAAGACGCCACGACTGAAACCACCCGCCATCACCATCCCGAACGGGATGATGGTGAGGATAACAGAGAGGATAAATCCAACAGTGTATTGTTTAAAGTTACCGTGTGACGCACCTGCAGCATTATGCTCATGACTACTCATTAGAGAACTCCCAGTAAGTAAACGACGCTGAATACACAGATCCAAACGATGTCAAGGAAGTGCCAGAACAAGCTTAAGCAAGCAAGACGACGTGTATTCGGTAAAGTCAAACCATTCTTTTTGATCTGATACATCAATACCAGCATCCACACTAAACCAGAAGTTACGTGGATACCGTGTGTACCAACCAAGGTAAAGAACGATGATAAGAATGCACTGTGAGTTGGACCATGGCCTTCATGTACAAGGTGACGGAATTCGTAGATTTCCATCCCGATGAACGATGCACCAAAAAGGAATGTAATTAATAACCAGGTGATCACCTGATTTACATTCTTTTTATAAGATGCCAGTACAGCAAAACCAAATGTTACCGATGAAATCAATAAGGCAAATGTTTCAGTTAACACGAAGCCTAATGAATCATGGAACAGGTCATATGCACTTGGGGTTCCTGGTGGGATATGACTGCTTAATACAGCGAACGCGATGAAGAGTGATCCGAAAAGAATCAAGTCACTCATCAAGTATGTCCAGAAACCAAAGACCGTCAAGTCTGTATCATCATGCTCATGATGACCATCGTGGCCGTGGTTGTCGTGATGAAGTACTTCAGCCATTTCCTTAGTCCTTCTTCAAGTGTTTTTCAAGTAAAGCATAGCGTTCGTTTTCAATACGCTCAACTTCAGCAGCAGGAACATAGTAATCCACATTCTTGGTGAATGAGCTTACGATCAAGCTAACAACAGCTGCAACGAATGAAACAACAACGAGCCACCAAATATGCCAGATCAGTGCAAAACCAAGAAGGGTAATGAACATGGCAATGACGAAGCCAGCAGCACGATCAGTCGGCATGTGGATGTCTTCATATTTAGTGTTACGTGCGTATGCTACACCATTTTCTTTGTCAGTCCAGAAACGGTCAATGCCGCTTGCATCTGGTTCATGCGCAAAGTTATAGAACGGAGCAGGGGAAGAAGTCGCCCATTCAAGGGTACGGCCATCCCATGGATCGCCAGTGTGGTCCATGTTGTCCTTACGTTGTAAGAAACCAACAATGATTTGCATCAAGAAGCATGCAATACCGATTGCAACAAGAACAGCACCGAATAACGCGATAGCCAAGTATGGATCCCATTCAGGGTTGTCATATGTATTCAAACGACGTGTCATACCCATGAAACCAAGGATATAAAGTGGCATGAATGCAAAATAGAAACCGAAGAACCAGAACCAGAACGCAGCTTTACCCCATGCTTCATTGAGCTTCCAACCAAACATTTTCGGCCAGTAGAAGATGATGCCGGCAAACATACCAAACACCACACCACCGATAATTACGTTATGGAAGTGAGCGATCAAGAATAATGAGTTGTGTACCAGGAAGTCCGCAGGTGGAACAGCCATAAGTACACCAGTTAAACCACCGATACCGAATGTTACGAGGAAGCCAAGCGTCCATAACATAGGCGTAGTAAAGGTGATGCGACCTTTATACATGGTGAATAACCAAGAGAAGATTTTCACACCAGTCGGAATCGCAATAACCATGGTCATGATACCGAAGAACGCATTCACGTTCGCACCAGCACCCATGGTGAAGAAGTGGTGAAGCCATACAACGAACGCAAGAACAGTAATCGCGATGGTTGCATACACCATAGACTTATAACCGAACAACGCTTTACGAGAGAAGGTTGCCACGATTTCTGAGTATAGACCAAATGCTGGTAATACCAAGATATATACTTCAGGGTGACCCCAGGTCCAGATCAAGTTCACGTAAAGCATTGGGCTACCGCCAAGCTCATTGGTGAAGAAATGGAAACCGAAGTAACGGTCAAGCGTCAACATTGCAAGGGTACCTGTTAATACAGGGAATGATGCAATGATGAGTACAGCCGTACACAGTGAAGTCCACGTGAAAATAGGCATATCCATGAGTTTCATGCCAGGTGCACGCATTTTGATGATGGTAACAAAGAAGTTAACACCAGATAACAGCGTACCTAGACCAGAAACCTGAAGCGCCCAGATATAGTAGTCAACACCTACACCAGGAGAATATTGAATGCCAGATAGAGGAGGATAAGCCATCCAACCAGTCGCAGCAAACTCACCCAATACCAGTGAAAGCATCATCAAACCAGCAGCACCGGCGAATAACCAGAAGCTTAAAGAGTTCAATAATGGGAACGCAACGTCACGAGCACCGATCTGTAAAGGTACAGAGATGTTCATCATACCAACAACGAGACCCATGGCTACGAAGAAGATCATGATCACACCGTGTGCGGTGAAGATCTGGTCGTAGTGGTCAGGATGTAGGTAACCTTCACCGCCGCCTTTCGCGAGGAAAAGTTGTAGACGCATCATGATCGCATCAGCGAAACCACGCAACAGCATGACGACAGATACGATGATATACATGATACCAATCTTTTTATGGTCTACCGTAATAAACCACTCATTCCACAAATATCCCCATTTTTTGAAATAGGTGATACCGCCTAAAACAGCAATTGCACCAAGTGCCATAAAGACCATGGTGACAAGTACAAGGGGTTCTGTCGGGATCGAATCCCACCCAAGTTTACCAAAAATCATATCCATGTCTTATTCCCCTTGAGCAGCGTGTTCTGCTGCAGCATGAGTTTCTGCTGTTGCATGTCCAGCAGAATGGTCAGCACCGTGATAGTTACTCATATAATGGTTGATAATTGTTTCAAACAATTTTGGTTCAACTGATGAGTAATAAGTCACTGGGTGTGGCTTAGTCGGGAACGGTTTCATCGCTTCAGCTTTAGCAAGCGCTTCTTCATCACCAGCAGCTTTAGCACGGTTGACTAAATGCTCGATCTGATGCTTAGAACGATCGCCATCTTTCAAAGTTGCTAATTCAGCTTGGTCAAGTGTACCTTTCTGAATTGCTTCAGGGTTAATACTTGTACCATTACCAGCTTTAACTGCTTCTACCCATTGCGCAAATTCCGGCTCAGTCACGCTGTGTGCTTTAAAGCGCATTTGTGAGAAACCATAACCTGAATAGTTTGCTGAGAAACCACGGAAAACACCTGGTTCATCTGCTAACAGGTGCAGGTGAGTTTGCATACCAGCCATTGCATAGATCTGGCCGCCTAACTGCGGGATGAAGAACGAGTTCATCGTAAAGTTAGAAGTGATCTTAAAGCTTACTGGTGTTTGCTCTGGGAAGCGTACTTCGTTTACCGTTGCAATGTTTTGCTCAGGATAGATAAAAATCCACTTGAACTGTTCAGCGACAGCTTGAATAGTTAATGGTGCTTTATCAGATTCTAACGGACGGTAAGGGTCGTACTTGTGGGAACCCCACCAAGTTAACCAAGCTAAAATACCAATAATAATGACAGGAACACCCCAAACAACGATCTCAATTGTCGTAGAGTGTGCCCAAGTAGGTTTATAGTCTGCATCTTTATTCGACGCGCGATATTTCCAACCAAACCACAATGCCATAATAATTGATGGAATTACCACCAATAGCATTAAATAGATCGCAGTCATCATCAAGTTACTTTGACCTTGACCAACTGGACCTTTATTGTTTAGAAGTACCATATCACCGCCACACCCAGTTAAGAGCGCGGCCATCGCAGATAAAGACAATACAGCTAAAATCGTTTGTCTCATTTTACAACCTCGGTGAAGAGTCCCATTCCCTAATTAAATTATGGGATAGCGATTAAAGTGTCGCGTGATTGATAAGAATTGTTTAAAAAATGCTTAGCAATCACGCGACACCGCTACGTTGTTGGGCATTATGCCTCATATTGAAGAACTAAGCTACTGATAAAGTGGCCTGAAATGCTTGTTTTAAAACCCGATTTATCTTGTAGGAATTAAGGTTGAGTTAAGTTCTTTTTGTATAGATATCAATTTAATATAAAAGAAAAGAGGATTAAATCCTCTTTTCTTTATCGAATTGTGACTACTGTTTAATTACCTTAGTTTTAGCCAATTTATCGTGCAGGGTTTGACGATTTTTGTTCAATGCGAAGAAAGCATAATCAACAATTGTAATAAATGGCATAAACAGTAAATTGAGAATAATAAAGAGAATGCTGCGCAACCAGAAAGCCCGAATTGAGTTGACCTGGGTCAATGTTTCAGCATCTACAATTTTAATTTTTGCAATTTTCTTACCAATACTCTGGCCTGATTTTGCAATAAAAAAAGCCTGAATCATCAACATGATAATCAAGTAGGCAAAAATACTCATCCAGGCTTCATTGGGGATGAGCTGCATCAGCTGTTGTTGTAATTCAACCGCTTTACTCGACGCAACTTGCGCTGTCTGTAATTGCTTTTGAATTTCAAATAATTCTTTATATTGAGCTTCATTAAAAAAGAATGAAGGAATGGCGGCCATTGGCAACCAAAGCAACAAGTCCAAGACTTTTGCCAGCGCACGAGAGTGAAAAGGCGCCAATTCAGCTTTGGCTTTTTGCTCCACCTTGATTTTAAAAGAAGACTCATTGCTTTCGGTTGCAACGGGGGCAGCAAAAGCTGAGTAACCTACAGGTTCGTATACAAGTTTACCTTGAGTAAGTTCACCAAGTGTTTTCCATTCAGCCATACCTTCGTGCCAAGCCAGATCCGTCAATAAAACTTGTTGACTGGCAAGCATTTGGTTCACTTGTTCTAAACTATAGGGACCAGCTTGTTGATTGTTACGAGCCAAGTAAATTTGCATAAATAAAAATTCTCTATTCTAAAGATGAAAAAAGACCCTGCCAGAGAGGGTCTTTTTCTAAAAAAGATTAGGCTTTCTTGATTTGCTCTTCAGCAAGGAAGAACCAGGTATCAAGCACTGAGTCAGGATTCAATGATACAGATTCAATGCCTTGTTCCATGAGCCATTTTGCAAGATCAGGATGATCCGAAGGACCTTGACCACAAATACCGACATATTTGCCTGCTTTACGGCACGCATGAATTGCCATAGAAAGAAGCGCTTTCACTGCTGGATCACGTTCGTCGAACAGGTGCGACACGATACCCGAGTCACGATCCAGACCAAGCGTTAACTGGGTCAAGTCATTTGAACCGATCGAGAAACCATCGAAGTGTTCAAGGAACTGTTCAGCCAATAATGCATTGGTGGGAAGTTCACACATCATGATCACTTTGAGACCGTTCTCACCACGTTTTAGGCCGTTTTGAGCAAGTAATTCGATCACACGTTTAGCTTCAGAAACCGTACGTACGAATGGGATCATGATTTGAATATTGGTTAGACCCATTTCATCACGAACTTTTTTCAAGGCACGGCATTCAAGTTCGAAGCAGTCACGGAAGTTATCTGAAACATAACGACTTGCACCACGGAAGCCCAACATCGGGTTTTCTTCTTCAGGCTCGTACAGTTTACCGCCGATCAGGTTGGCATATTCGTTTGACTTGAAGTCAGACATACGCACGATCACAGGCTTGTCTGCAAATGCGGCTGCAAGGGTAGAAATACCTTCAACCAGTTTCTCGACATAGAATTCAATTGGAGAAGAGTAGCCCGCGGTACGCGCCATTACTGCTGCACGGGTTTCACGTGGCAAGCTGTCAATGTTCAACAATGCTTTCGGGTGTACGCCGATCATACGGTTAATGATGAACTCAAGACGTGCAAGGCCGATCCCTTCGTTTGGAATCTGGGCAAAGTCAAATGCACGGTCAGGGTTACCGACGTTCATCATGATTTTGAACGGTAATTGTGGCATTGAGTGAATTGAGTTGCGTTGAACTTCAAAGTCAAGCGCACCTTCATAAATGAAGCCTGTGTCACCTTCAGCACATGAAACAGTCACTTCCTGACCATCAGCAAGTACTTCTGTTGCATTACCACAACCGACAATCGCAGGCACACCTAATTCACGTGCAATAATCGCTGCGTGACAAGTACGACCACCACGGTTGGTCACAATGGCAGCGGCACGCTTCATCACTGGTTCCCAGTCTGGGTCAGTCATGTCAGATACCAGTACGTCACCGTCCTGAACCTTATCCATTTCTTTAATCGAAGTCACAACACGAACTTTACCTGAACCAATGCGTTGACCGATTGAACGGCCTTCACAAATTACAGTACCACGTTGTTTTAACAGGTAGCGTTCCATTGTGCCGACATTCTGGCGGCTTTTTACTGTTTCCGGACGTGCCTGAACGATATAAATTTGGCCATCATCGCCATCTTTCGCCCATTCGATGTCCATTGGAGAACCATAATGCTGTTCAATGATCAAAGCTTGCTTCGCTAATTCGTGAAGCTCATGATCATTTAAGGCAAACTGTTGACGTTCCTGTTTTTCAACATCAACAATCACCACTGATTTACCTGCTGCACCTTCTTCACCATAAATCATTTTCTGGTGTTTAGAACCGAGGTTACGACGTAACACAGAGTGTTTACCCGCATTTAGCAGCGGTTTTGATAAATAGAATTCGTCAGGGTTAACCGCACCTTGTACGACCATTTCGCCCAAGCCATAAGATGCAGTAATGAACACCACATCACGGAAACCAGATTCGGTATCAAGTGTAAACATAACACCAGCAGCACCAGTTTCAGAACGAACCATACGTTGTACGCCAGCAGAAAGGGCAACAACACTATGTTCAAAACCTTGGTGTACACGGTAAGCAATGGCACGGTCATTATAAAGCGATGCAAATACTTCTTTAATTGCGATAAGAATGTTATCAATACCGCGGATATTTAAGAAAGTTTCTTGTTGCCCTGCAAATGAAGCGTCCGGTAAGTCTTCAGCAGTTGCCGAAGAACGTACAGCAACGGCAATGTCTGGGTTACCGTTTGAAAGTGCTGCAAAGGCATCACGAATTTCTTGTTCTAATGTCGCAGTAAGCGGAGTGTCAACAATCCATTTACGGATTTTTGCACCAGTCTCAGCAAGTGCAATGACATCATCAACATTGAGTTGGGTAAGTTCAGCCTGAATTCGAGCATTTAAGCCGCTTTGATCCAAGAACTCACGATAGGCAGCAGCAGTTGTTGCAAAACCACCTGGTACCGATACACCAGCATTGGATAAATGGCTGATCATTTCACCCAGAGATGAGTTTTTCCCACCTACGAGTTCGACATCGTGTTTTCCTAATTTTTCCAGACCGATTACGCGCGCTTCCAAAGTATTTACTCCACTTTTTTTGCAGTATGAATGACCATCATTGGTATGAAATTATACAAAAGTGCCTAGATTTAGTATTTTACTAAGCGACAGTCATGTTAGATGAGTTTACTATAAAGATTATAGAGCACTAAGACAAATGTTTAAGGAGAATTTTGATGCCCGTAAGTAAAGAAATTAAACGGAGCGTTTTTTTTATTTCGGATGGCACCGCAATTACTGCAGAAACCCTTGGACATTCACTACTTGCGCAATTTCCGAACGTGGATTTTGACATCCATATCATGCCTTATATCGCGACCGAAGAGGCCGCAATGGTGGCTGTGGCAGAGATCAATGCCTGCCAATCTCGGGATGGCTCTTTGCCGCTGGTTTTTGATACCTTGGTTGATCCGAATGTTCGTGAAATCATTAATACGGCCAAAGCGGTTAATTTGGATGTATTTGAAGGCCTGATCAGTAAATTAGAACAAGAAATCGGGGTACCGCCTACCACTTTGGTCGGGCAAACGCATGCGGTTACCGATTCTGAATATTATAAAGCCCGTATCGATGCGGTGCATTTTGCGCTGGACAATGATGATGGTGCCAGAACACGTCATTATGACAAAGCCGATATCATTTTGATTGGGGTATCGCGCTCTGGTAAAACCCCAACCTCGATTTATTTGTCATTACAATTCGGGATTCGTGTAGCAAACTACCCTTTAACCGAGGAAGACCTGGATGACAACCGTTTGCCAAAAGTGCTGCGTGAACATAAGAATAAACTGTTTGGCCTGATGATTGATGCCGAGCGTCTGGTCGCGATTCGTAATGAACGTAAGGCCAATAGTCGTTATTCAAGCTTTAGTCAATGCCAGATGGAACTTCGTGCAGTTGAAGGCATCTATATCTCGGAAGGAATTAAATATCTTAATGTCACAGAAATGTCGATTGAAGAAATCTCAACCCGTGTTTTGCAAATGACCGGTTTAAAACGTCGTATTGGTTAAAGATGCGATTTAATAGAAAAAGCGTGGTCGATGTGCTGCGCTTTTTTCTATTTTGGGAATAATAAAAACAGGACAATAGAATGAAAAGATATATAGTTCTTTTAGCTCTACTGATGATTTCGCAAACGCATGCGGAAACCTTGGCGCAGTTTGAAAAAAAGCTCATTCAAAAATATGCAAATAAAGATTTTTATCAGGTCAATCAGGCAGTCGAGTCGGAAATCATCGAGAAAATCGAGCATGATCCAGCCAGTTTTAAATATTCCTTTCCTGCTTTGCAAGACCATTACCATGTGCGTATCCAGTTTTCACCGGATCAGCAGTTGAAGTTTTATACTTTTGATGTCGGTGGTGGTGGAACCATGGGCGAATACGCCTCTTATGTGCAAATTCAAAATGATGGCAAAACGCACTTAACTGCAGTTGAAACAGGATTCATTTTTGATGTGAAGCAAACGATATTGGCGAAACAACCGGTTTATCTGGTTAAGAGCTATTATAAAGGTAGCAGTTGTGTCGGTGCTTATGCGATTGCTGCATTTCAGCCGACTAAAACGGGAGCGGTGCGGCCAATAAAGCTCTTCCAGACCAAAACAAAGCTGCTGGATCATATTCAGGTTGATTTTGACTGTAACAATCATGAAGATCGGAATGATGTGCCTGATTATATTCGCAGTGATAAAAAATTAAATACGATTGATATTATGCTGCTGGATCAAAATTCAAAACCACAGGCCAAGTATTTGCGTTATCGCAAAAGCAATACGGTTTATCAGTATATAGGCGTCGTGAAGTAAGCATCATTTATGAAAAATAATGCTTACTTTCAGATAGCCATTTAGCTGTTTTTAAGGTCCATCAACAGGCTAAAGTTTTCTAACCGTTTCTGGGTGTCGTAAATATCACAGGTGAAAATAAACTCATCTACTTCATATTGACTGGCAATTTTATTTAAACCGGCTTTCACTGTTTCTGCTGAACCGATTTGCGCCATGGCATAGAAATTCTGAATGGCAAGTTGCTCAGAACTGTTTGCCAGACCTTGAGTCGATGCAATGGGTGGTTTGAGTTTCAGGCTGTGGCCCCGGATCAGGTTCAAGATCCGTTGATAAGAACTGGTTGCCAGATGTTGAGCTTCTTCATCGGTTTCGGCAACCACGGTCGGGACACCCATCGATACATAAGGTTGATCCAGATATTCAGAAGGCTGGAAATTATCCCGATAGATGTCGATGGCCTGACCTAACATTCTTGGCGCAAAGTGCGAAGCAAACGAATAGGGCAGTCCCAGCTTGGCTGCCAGTTGCGCACTAAATAAACTTGAACCGAGTAACCAGACTGGTACATGGGTATTTTGCCCAGGCGTTGCAATAATTCGTTGACCCGGTTGCGGTGCTTTAAAATATTGTAAAATTTCCTGCACATCTTGCGGAAATTGATCCTCTGTTTCCTGACGTCCTCGACGTAACGCACGCATGGTCATCTGGTCGGTACCCGGTGCACGGCCCAGACCCAGTTCAAAACGATCTGGATAAAGTGTTGCCAAGGTGCCGAATTGTTCTGCCACCACCAATGGTGCATGATTGGGCAGCATGATCCCGCCTGAACCCAAACGGATGTTTTGAGTGTTTGCCGCAATAAAACCTAATAAAACCGCTGTGGCAGAACTGGCAATCCCATCCATATTGTGATGTTCTGCCAACCAGAAACGTTCATAGCCTAACTTTTCAGCATGCTGTGCAAGCTCTAAAGCGTGGCGTAGTGAAAATTCAATACTCTTATCATCTCTAACAGGAGCTAATTCCAGAATAGAGAACTTTATATCTTGTAGTGTTTTCATCATTACATCTCAAAACCATATATCGAAATACTACGATATAAGTTTGAGTTTGTATATCGAATTTGTTCGATATATTGTTTCAGCCCATAAAAAAAGCACCCGAAGGTGCTATAAAAGGTAAAGCGAATAAGAAACCGACTGGATTAACGATTTTTGTACCAGCCGCGATGGCGTCCATTGTCATGACGATAGTTATGACGTGAATTATAGTAACGGCGATTGTCATAACGGCGGTCATAGCGGCTGTCTTCATCACGATCTTGGCCAACTTTTTGACCGAGCGCTGCACCACCAGCCGCACCTAAGGCTGCACCAATATAACCGCCGTTGGAACCACCCATGTTACGACCTACAGTATAACCACCGACGCCACCTAAACCACCACCAATGGCAGCTTCGGTACGGTTACGTTTATTACTGGATGCAGCTGCACCACCAGCACCACCAATAGCCGAGCCAATCATGGCACCGGTATCACCACCAAATTGTTTACCTAATGCGGTACCGACCACACTGCCTAACGCTGAAGTTGCCGCAACGCGGGTTGCATTGTCTGCATGTGCTACAGTCACCATTGACGAGGTTGCCAAGATAACGCTACATAACCACATATTTGCTTTCATGATGAAACTCCTTATCCATTCTTTTGGACAGTATTCTTTTTGCTTGGGACAAATGTAACAAGAGTTTTTAGTGAAATTATGGAGTGCAATATCTGGATTGAGAGTATTTCACGAGGGTTTTGTATGGGTTCTATTACAAGTGAAGAAATTGTGAATAAATTATAAAAATAAAGAATGAATAAGCAATGAACAACGGACTGTGTGCTAATCAGGTACAATAGAAAAAGTTTGGTTTAGGATCTAGATATGCTGCTGGAAAAAATTTTGCAATCTCAAGGCTTTGGTTCACGTAAGTATTGCCAGCAGTTAATTAAAAATGGTTCTGTCCAGATCGATCATCAGATGTGTGATAATCCCAAACAGAATATCAATACCGATCAGTTGCTGTTTCAGGTGTTTGGTGAAGAATATCAATATCGTGAGCATGTTTATCTGGTTTTGAATAAACCGCAGGGCTATGAATGCTCACATCAGGCCACACATCATAAAAGTGTATTCAGTTTATTTCCTGAAATTTTACTGCATCGTGGCATTCAGTGTGTGGGGCGGCTGGATCAGGACACGACAGGTCTGTTACTTTTGACTGATGATGGGCAATATTTACAAGCCTTGACTCATCCGCGTAAACATGTGCCTAAGGTGTATCATGTCACTACTGCAGATCCGATCACACCTGAGCAAATTCAGGGCTTACAGCAGGGTGTGGAACTTCGAAATGAAAAAGGAATCTTTGCTGCAACGGATGTTAAATTATTTTCGGAACATCAGTTGAGCATGACTATTCATCAAGGAGTTTATCATCAAGTCAAACGTATGCTGGCTGCCGTAGGGAATAAGGTGGAAGCATTACACCGACATCAAGTGGGTTTACTTGAACTGCCTGAGCTGCCTGAAGGTGAATGGATGTATTTAAGTGCTGAGCAAAAACAGTTGAGTCAAAATATTGCGGTAGAAGATTAATTACTTCAAGAAGCAGTGATAAGTCTTAAATTCGCTGTCCTGAATAAATCCCATGTGTTCATAGAGACGATGGGATTGGTAATTATTTTTTTGAGTTTCCAGACTAATCCGTAGCGCATTTTCATGGCGTGCAAAAAGGATGGCAGTATCAATCAGTTGTTTGGCGGAACCCTGTTTGCGATAGCTTGGGGTGACATAAACATCATCTAAAATATAATAGGTTTCACAGGCCACCGAAGAAAAAGCAAGGTAGAGTAGAACAAAACCTGTAATAACATCGTCTTTCACATGAATGAAAATGACACTTTCTTTATTGTCAAAACGTTGCTTGAGAAATTGATAGGATTGTTCAAGATTTGATGATGCACCGTAGAATTGACGGTATTCGTCAAACAAGACAGCAAGTTGATGAAGATCTTCCTTTGTGGCTCGCTTAACAATCATTCCAGCCCATCCTTACCTTACAGTTATAATTTTATTTGGACTGTCAGAATAGCGAAAAAAATTCAGCTTAAAAAATAAAAACTTGTTTATAAATGCAACATTGTTAAGTTTTGTCACTTTCACCCAATAGTGCATTTAGCTCTTCGAATAGATCTTCATGATCATCCTCAATCTCGATCGCAGACGGATTTTCGGCAGATGCAGCAGCTTTGGATTTACGTAACTTAAGCAATTGTTCCATATTAATGTTCTGGTTTTCAATTGCGAAAGGAATCGATTTGGTCAGGACAACCTGTTTAAAGAAAAGACGAACGGCTTGAGCAGGGGAGATACCCAACTGCTTAAAAACGGCAAAAGCCTGTTTCTTTTCCTGAGAATCGAGGCGAACCTGATAAACTTCTGTTTTACGCATAAAAAATGTAACCACATATTTTTAGTTATCGTCATGTATTTTAAACCATTGCAATGTAATTTCAATATTTTTGAGGTGAAAAAATAGAATTTTTGTCATTACGGTGTATCTACAATGTCAGTTCGAAA
Source organism: Acinetobacter sp. WC-323 (assembly GCF_000314615.1). NCBI lineage: Bacteria > Pseudomonadati > Pseudomonadota > Gammaproteobacteria > Moraxellales > Moraxellaceae > Acinetobacter > Acinetobacter sp. WC-323. The sequence goes on along the minus strand of NZ_AMZS01000060.1, from coordinate 21,787 downwards.
TTTGATTTAAAGTGCATTTGCTGTTGTAACACCGGATCAACAAAACGAATCTCCTTGGCCAACAACTGTAATGGATGGCTGAAATCATCATCTGTTTTATGTGCGACCACTGGATAAAACGGATCATTTAAGATGGGAATGCCAAGAGAGTTGAGGTGGACGCGTAGTTGATGCTGCTTTCCAGTTGTCGGTTTGAGCAGATATTTTGCAAGGTGCTGGTTATGTTCCAGCAACTCGATCAGTGTTTCCGTATTCGGGGGGTTATCAGGATTAATTTGCATGGTGTAAAAGGGCGTTCCCTTTTCCAGATGCAATTGCAAGCTCTGCGGAAAGTTGAGTTCTGCTCGATAGGCAGCAATCGCGTGATAGGTCTTTTGAACTTGGCGTTCGGCAAAAAGCTGCTGATAAATGCCACGGGTTGCGGGTGTTTTGCAGAATAAAACCACACCCGCCGTTTCGCGATCCAGTCGGTGAATAGGAGTGAGCTCAGCATAACCTGTCTGCTTTTTTAATCTTACCAAAAGTGTTTCCTGGACATATTGTCCAGTTGGCGTCATGGTGAGGAAGTGCGGTTTATCGACCACCAGCAAATCTTCATTTTCAAATAAAATTTCATGCTGAAAGGGCACATGGATTTCGTTTGCCAGAAAACGATAATAAAAGATATGGGTATTGGGTGTATAAATGCTGTCGATACCGAGTTTTGTGCCGTCTGCTGCATAGATCAGCCCATCGGCAAAGCGTTGTTGCCATTCTTCGGGCTGGATATGAGGAAAATGCTGGCAGAGATAGTCAAAAATGGTATTTGCACAACGATCATGAGGTAAAAAGACTTTACTCGCGCTGACGCCATTAATGAGAGGTGGAGTGAAAGTTTTCATCAGATTGCATTTTTATATAAAAATAGAGGTGTTAAAGCACTTAAATTTTTGTTTCAATTCAAGTGCTAATTTGAGTGTGTCAAAAGAAGAATAAATTAACTGTCTCGTTTGTACTTAATCAGAACACGGTCAAGATATGCTTCATCAGTAACGACATTTACGGTTCGAACTAGATATTCTCCTACACGTCTTAGATGGTCGGTGATTTTTGTATCTCCATCGTCATAACGGAGTACACAAGCACCATAGGCTTCTTCAATTGGAATTGCCCATTCATTGATATTTGTAGGTTTGAGGTAACACCCTTGTTCGGTCTCTACTAGTACGCCATTAAAAGGAGCGACATCTACTAAGCAACCTTCGTCATTAAACCAATAAACATTAGGGTTTCCTGTCACTTCTTCAGTAAAACTGCCATCTTGTTTTATACATAGAACCAAACCCGAAGTTTCTTGAGCTTCTTCTATAAGTTTGTCATCAAAGCCATTTAACCAGTTTGAAATGCCATTATGATCGGGGCCATCTTTAAGAAATTCAAGATGTGATTCAGGTTGGATTGAGGTGCTTGCAACAAGATGCCATTCACCTGTGATATTTTGATCTGTCATGTGCGTTTTTAACTCTGTTATTGGTTATTGAGGTAAATAGTCGATGGCTTTGATTAGGCTTTGAAGCAGGGCAATGTTATCATAGCCAGCATCCCAATTTTGTTTTATTTGCCATGTCATATTCAGTGAAATTTAACTTAAATCATGAACAAGACACCCAACAGTTTGCACGCATCCTGTCTCAGCATGTGCATTCAGGCATTATTTACTTGATTGGTGATCTGGGTGCTGGCAAGACGACCTTTACCCGTTATTTTTTACAAAATCTCGGCCATAAAGGGTCAGTAAAAAGTCCGACCTATACGCTGGTTGAACCCTATACCATTCAGGGTAAAGAAATTTTCCATTTCGATCTTTATCGTCTGGATGATCCTTATGAATTGGAGTTAATGGGGATTCGTGATTATCTGGAAACGCCCGATGCTTTATTTCTGTTTGAATGGCCATCCAAAGGTGGCGATGAGATTCCAAAGCCGGATATCGTGATTGATATTCAAAAATCAGAGGATGAATTGACCCGGTCTGTCACCTTAACTACAGAATCAGAATCTTTAATTCAAATTTTGCAGGAACAATTGAATGGCGCATGATTCAACCCGTCGTATTCATACCCTTGATGCTGCATTAGCCAACCAGATTGCAGCGGGTGAGGTTATTGAACGTCCTTCATCAGTGGTCAAAGAATTATTAGAAAACTCGATTGATGCGGGCGCAACTGAACTGATTATCCGGATTGCTCAGGGTGGTTCAACCCTGATTGAAATCATTGATAATGGTAACGGAATTCATCCGGAAGATTTACCTTTAGCCGTGATGCGACACGCCACCAGCAAAATTCAGACTGCAGATGATTTACATGCGATTGTGAGTCTGGGCTTTCGCGGCGAGGCCTTGGCTTCGATTGCAGCCGTATCGCGTTTGACCTTGACCAGCAGTCAGGATGAGCAGGGTGTTGGCTATCAGGTTGAAGTGAACGGGACAGCATTTGATCATCAGCAGATTCAGGCGGTGGCGGCCCAGAAAGGGACGCATATTCGGGTGCAGGATTTATTTTTTAATGTGCCTGCACGCCGTAAATTCTTAAAAAAACCGACCACAGAATATAATCATATTGAAGAAATTGTGCGTCGTCTGGCTTTAACCCATTTCGATATCCGATTTGTACTGGAACATAACGATAATATCCGTTTAAACCTGCCGATCGCGGACAGTGGTGAACTACGATATCAGCGGGTGCAACAATTATTGGGACAGCAATTTATCCAGAATGCCTACTGGATTGATTCGGATAGTATTAAAATGCGTTTGTCTGGCTGGCTAGGACATCCATCCGATGCGCGGGCACAGGCCGATTTGCAATATGTGTATGTGAATGGTCGTATTGTGAAGGACAAGACCATTTCGCATGCCTTACGTATGGCCTATGACGGTATTTTGCATGGTCATCAACATTCATCCTATCTGTTATTTTTGGAAGTTGATCCCGAAAATATTGATGTCAATGTGCATCCAACCAAGCATGAAATCCGTTTTCTGAACCAGCGTGAAGTGCATGAGTTTGTCCGGCATTATGCCAAAGCAACTTTGTCGCAATTCCAGACGGCAACAGCTGATCTGGCACAGGCCATGAAAACAGATGGGGCAGATGATAATTTTAATTATCAACCACAGCCAAAATACCAAGAACAATTCAATTTACATCGTGCCGCTGTAGAAGCTGCACCACAGGCCACTCAGCCTGCCGAGGTGTCGACCGATTTGTTGACCGACTTTCATCAGAGTCGCCCGCAGGCGGTACAGTACAATTCAGCCCAAACTCAGCAACCCAAATATAACGGTTCGGCACAATTGAATAATGCCTTGAAAACCTATTTGGCACCTTTGCGTGATGAGTCTGAAACTGCGACTGAAGAAGACAATACACCGTCTCGAGTAGATGAGTTTCCGTTAGGTATTGCGATTGCACAGCTACATGGCATCTACATTCTGGCTCAGAATACGGAAGGCCTGATTATTGTGGACATGCATGCTGCTCATGAGCGGATTCTGTTACAACAAATGAAATCGGCATGGGATAAGCCTGAGTTCTGGACCTCACAGCAATTGCTGATTCCGAAGGTGGTTTCGATCACCCGCATGCAGGCGACGCGGATCGAAGATCTACAGTCACAATTGCAACGTTTAGGTCTGGAAATAGATCAGTATGGCGATGAGCAGGTAATTGTACGTGGTGTTCCTGCGATTTTGCACAAGGCTGACTTTGCTAATCTGATTCCAGAATTATTAAATGATCTGGACCCCAATGATGAGGCGAGAGGTTTATTGCAAAAACGTGATGAGCTTTTGGCGGGCATGGCCTGTCATGGGGCAGTACGTGCCCATCGGCAATTGAGCCTGTCAGAAATGAATGCCTTATTACGTCAAATGGAACAGACCGAATTCGCCAGTCAATGTAATCATGGTCGTCCAACCTGGCGCGCGTTTCCATTGCATCAACTAGATAAATTATTTGCTCGAGGAGAGTAGTTTGACATGTCAAATCAATTGCCCGTGATCAATTTAATGGGGCCTACCGCAAGTGGTAAAACCGCATTGGCATGTGAACTTTACGAGCGTGGTAATTATGAGCTGATTTCGGTGGACTCGGCTTTAGTTTATAAAGATATGGACATTGGTACTGCCAAGCCGACCAAACAAGAGCAAGAGCAGTATCCGCATCATTTAATCGATATTATTACGCCATTAGAAGTATATTCGGCAGCACAATTTGTGGAAGATGTATGTCCATTGATTGATGATATGCATGCGCGTGGCAAGACCCCGATTCTGGTGGGTGGAACCATGCTGTACTTTAAGTCTTTGCTGGAAGGGCTGGCTGATAATCTACCGAATGCAGATCAAAGTATACGCGATGCAATCAGTTCTAAAGCAGAGCAGGAAGGCTGGCAGGCGGTTTATGATGAGCTGGTTGCGGTTGATCCTGTGGCGGGACAAAAGTTTAAAGTATCAGATAAACAGCGGATTATTCGGGCACTGGAAGTGTATCGAATTACCGGTCAACCCATAACAAAATTACAAGCTGAACAACCTAAAAATCAACCATATCGTTACACATTTCATAACTACGCATTGATGCCAGATCGGTTAGAATTACATCAACGCATTGAGCAAAGATTGCGCAAGATGTGGGATATGGGTTTTTTGAATGAAGTAGAGGGGTTGATTGAAAAATACGATTTAAATGAGGATTTACCATCAATGCGGTCTGTCGGTTATCGTCAAGCTTTAGAATTTTTATTAAAAAGTGACTTGTGTCTCGAAAATAAAGTAGAAATGGAGAACAAAGCGCTATTTGCTACAAGGCAATTAGCAAAACGTCAATACACTTGGTTACGTTCTTTGCAAGAAATACACGATTTTAAAACTTACGTGACGATAAAGCAGGCGAAAGAAGACTTGCGAAACTTCTTTGGATAAAGCAAAATTCGCAAGCTGTCTTTTTAATAATTTTTAGTTGAAAAATAAAGATAGTTTTTTTGCGCTGATTTAAAAATTTTTTGGAGTTAAAAATGTCTAAAGGTCAAACTTTACAAGATCCGTTCTTAAATTCTCTCCGTAAAGAACGTATTCCAGTTTCTATTTTCCTTGTAAACGGTATCAAATTGCAGGGACACATTGAGTCATTTGACCAATATGTCGTTTTATTGAAGAACACTGTAAGCCAAATGGTTTATAAACACGCGATTTCTACAGTTGTTCCTGCGCGTAACCCACGTCCAGCTGGTGCTCAAGGCGCTGCAGGTGGCTTCCCGGCTCAAGGCGCTACTGGTGGCTTCGGTGGTCAAGGTTCTACTGGCGGCTTCGGCGGTCAAGGTGGCTTTGGTGGTCAAGGTGGCTTCGGTGGTCAAGGTGGCTTCGGTGGTCAAGGTGGCTTCGGTGGTCAAGGTGGCTTCGGTGGCGGTCAAAGCGGCTTCGGTGGTCAAGGTGGCTTCGGTGGTCAAGGCGGCTTCGGCGGCGGTCATCAAGGTGGCTTTGATGGCGAAACTAAATTTGAAGATGGTCAAGAAGACGAAAATAATCGTTAATTGATCGATGATCTTTAAGAAAATGCCAGTCTTTTAATCGACTGGCATTTTTTTGTGTGTTGAAAAGTTAGAATAAATATTATGGAAATGATTGTTGCTGCGGCATGTTGTAGTGTTCTCGTCTCGATTGTATTGAAATACCTGAAAGCCAAGGGATTTGATGTTTTTCAAATGATTGCATGGAATTATTTAAGTGCAAGCATTTTATGTTATTACTGGTTTAAAACCGATCTTACCCATATTTCTTTCAATCACACACCCTGGTGGCTGATTTTAGTGCTTGCTGTGCTATTGCCGAGTATTTTTTTATGCCTGGCAAAATCATTGCAGTTCGCAGGGATTCTTAAAACAGAAATTGCGCAGCGACTTGCGGTGATTTTGTCATTACTCGCCGCTTATTTTATTTTTGGGGAACAGTTTAGTCAGATCAAATTGATTGGTGTGGTTTTGGGAATCATTGCAATCTTAGCCATTATTATTGGTCAGGCTACGGAGCAGGCCAGTAAAGGCATCAATTTAAAATCTGCGTTGTTTTTATTCAGTGTCTGGGCGGGTTATGCTGCAATTGATGTGCTGCTTAAATACAGCAGTAGTCTGGGGCTTCAATCGGCTGTTACGCTTAACTTGGCCTTTATTGGTGCTTTTATCCTTTCAATCGCATATATCGCGATTACACAGCCGAATTGGCAGCCTAAAAATATTTTCACGGGTTTAGTGCTCGGTGTACTGAATTTTGCCAATATCGCTTTATATGTCAAGGCACATATGCTGTTCAAGGAAACGCCTGCCATTGTTTTTGCGGGTATGAATATTCTGGTGGTGGTATTAGGTGTATTGAGTGGTGTAATCTTCTTTAAAGAACGTTTACAGGCCTATACCTGGATTGGTTTGGTTAGTGGTATTGTTGCGGTACTTTGTTTGGCAAAAGCCATGATGTAAAAAGGGAGTAACCAATACTCCCTTTTTTGAATGCTTATAAACTTGTGAAAATCACGTCATCAGGGAGACGTGATTTAGGCAGTTTGGCATTAAAATCACTGTCACTGCGATAACCTAAGGCCACGATGACCGAGGCTTTTAGACCCTTTTCGGTTAATCCAAATTCCTTATTGATGGTATCTCGATCAAAGCCTTCCATTGGGGTGGCGTCGATGCCTTCCAGACCTGCAGCAAAAAGTAATTGTCCTAATGCCAGATAGGTCTGATTTTCCATCCAGGCAGGCAGATTTTTCAGTTCATTACGATAAAACTCGACATAGCCTTCGCGTGTGGTGCGTTGACCTTGTTTGGCTGTTTCATCTTTAAAACGGCCACTGAGATCATCCTGTTGCAATAACTGTTCTAAATACTCAGCCGAGATATCGGTACGGGTACAAAAGATTAAAGTATGCGAAGAATGAAGCACTTTGGCCGCGTTATATACATAGTTGCCCGTCAAGCCTGATGCGATACGTTGTTTGGCTTCATCTGTCTCAGCAATCAGAAAATGCCATGGCTGGATATTCACAGAAGAAGGGCTGAAACGTAAAATTTCTAAAAGCTTTTCAAACTGCTGTTTTGGAATTTTTTTCTCTGCATCATAAGCTTTGGTTGCATAACGTGTTTTTGCTGTAGCTAAGGTATCCATCCGTCATTCACTCAATTAAAAGTTTCATTTATTTTACTTGATCTCACTGCCGCTGAAAGTAGCTAAATGTGATTTTGATATCGGTTTAAGTCGTATATGCGCTTGATCAGAATGACTAAAACGCTGATCAAGCGTAAGAAGATTAAAGCCTAATATCACGAGAGGAGTGAAATGAATTTAAACATTAAAAAAGTACACAAATAAGAAATAGATAGTTTAGTAACCAAGCTAGTTAAATACTTAATAATTCCACTGTTTAAAATCTAATTGATAATTTTCTTGTGGATTGAGCTCTAAGATCCAGGCTGTATCTTCACGCCAGTCGCCTAATACAATACGCTGCTTATTTTGCAGTTGATGGATTTCAGGACGATGAGTATGACCATGAATTAAATAATCAACCTGTTCAATCACAGATTCTACGGCTTGAGCATTCACATCCATGATGTCGTAACTTTTTAGCTGTTTGGTTGCACTACTTTTTTTACGGAAACCGTTAGCAAGTTTTTGCCTAAAACTGAGCGGCGTTCGTTTTATTAGGCCTAATAACACTGGATTACGAATCACTTTGCGGAAACGCTGGTAAGCCACATCATCGGTACATAAGGCATCGCCATGTTCCAGTCGAAATTTAATGTGATGAATTTCCAGAGTATAAACATCGGGCAGTAAAATAGCGTTGAATTGGTCCAAGAATTTTTGGCCTAAGGCAAAATCACGATTACCGACTTGGAAGTAAATCTGATTACCAGCAGCAGAAAAGGATTGTAGGGCAGTGACAATTTCATCCAGCCACGGTGCAGTGTAATCATCGCCAATCCAGGCATTAAACCAGTCACCTAAAATATAGAGCTGGGTATTTTTATTCTTGTATTCGTCCAGTAAAGCCAAAAACCCTCGAACGAGTCGAGGGTGATCAGGTGACAAGTGTAAATCTGAGATAAACAGATAGGTCACATTTTTATCCTTTTTAATCTCCCTAAATCCCTCTTTAACAAAGAGGGACCTGCGTAGCGATGCTACTCAGGAGAGATTATTATTCAGAAATAATTTTAGCAGATTCAATCACAACGTTTTCTAAAGGAACGTCAGCGTGGTAACCACGGTTACCTGTACGAACGCCTTTAATTGCTTCAACAACGTCCATGCCTTCAACGACTTTACCGAATACAGCGTAACCCCAGCCTTGAGCTGTTTTACCCGTGTGGTTCAAGAACGAGTTGTTTTTAACGTTAATGAAGAATTGAGCAGAAGCAGAGTGCGGAGCTTGAGTACGCGCCATTGCAATTGTGCCTTCATCGTTGCTTAAGCCGTTGTCAGCTTCGTTTTCGATTGAATCACGCGTTGCTTTCTCTTTGAAGTTTTCGTCCATGCCACCGCCCTGGATCATAAAACCATCAATCACACGGTGGAAAATTACGCCGTCATAGAAACCGTCACGTACATATTCTAAGAAATTTGCAACCGTTTTTGGTGCTTTTTCAGCGTTAAGCTCAAGAACAATACGACCTTTGTTGGTGTTTAATTCGACTTGAGGAAAACTCATTACATTAATCTCCTAAACATGGGCAAATTGACCATGGGTTTTTGGTTGAGAGAAGCATAAGCAAACTGTAAACTACAAGGCAAGTAAAAAACGTTAAAATCTTTCATAAATAGTAAAGATTGCGTTTTTATTTCCCATTTTTAACTGTAAGAAGTGATTTACACCCTATGAAGCCAAATGATGTTGTTTCAGAACTGCCAAAGACCCCGACGCCGAATACTCAAGCCTCTGTCGATGCTGCGCAGCAAGAACAACAGGCAGGCTTAGATTTTGTTCGTCAAGTCATTACTGATGATTTAAAAGAAGGTCGTACCCAAAAAGTGGTGACACGTTTCCCGCCTGAGCCAAATGGTTACTTGCATATTGGTCATGTGAAAGCGATTTGTTTGAACTTTGGGATTGCTGAAGAATTCGATGGCTTATGTAATTTGCGTTTTGACGATACTAACCCGGATGCTGAAGAACAAGAATATGTTGATGGTATTGCCAACGACGTAAAATGGTTAGGCTTTAACTGGGATGGCGAGCCACGTTATGCATCTGGTTATTTTGATCAGTTATATGCATGGGCCGTTCAGTTAATTGAACAAGGTGATGCCTATGTGGATTTGCAAACTCCAGAGGAAATCAAGCTAAACCGCGGTAATTTCGTTGAACCTGGTAAAAACTCACCTTATCGTGATGCAACAATTGCTGAGAACCTGGCACGCTTTGAACAAATGCGTAATGGTGAAATCCAAGAGGGCGGCGCTGTACTCCGTGCCAAAATTGATATGGCCAGCCCGAATGTGCATATGCGTGATCCGATTCTTTATCGTGTATTGCATTCAGAGCATCACCAAACCGGTGATAAATGGAAAATGTATCCAATGTATGACTATGCTCACCCATTGTCAGACGCAATTGAGGGCATTACCCATTCACTCTGTACCCTAGAGTTTCAGGACCACCGTCCATTCTATGACTGGATTGTCGAGAAAGTTCATTCGCAGGCAGTACCACGTCAGTACGAGTCTTCTCGTTTAAATGTCGACTATACCATTACCTCTAAACGTAAATTGCGTAAACTGGTTGAAGGCAACTATGTACACGGCTGGGATGATCCACGTATGCCAACCGTGGTGGGGATGCGTCGCCGAGGTTTCACCCCTGAAGGCTTGCGTGATTTCTGTAAGCGTGTTGGCGTTTCAAAAACCGATGGTATTGTCGATGTGGCGATGCTTGAGTTCTGTATTCGTCAGTCATTGGAAAATGCTGCAGCACGCGGTATGGCAGTATTGAACCCACTTAAAGTTACGCTTACCAACTTACCTGAAGAATTGGAACTTACTCATGCACGTCATCCGAACGTGGATATGGGCGAACGCATTATTCCGTTAACGCGTGAACTTTATATTGATCGTAAAGATTTTGAAGAAGTACCGCCTAAAGGCTTTAAGCGTCTGATTCCTGAGGGTGAGGTGCGTTTACGCCATGCCTATGTGATCAAATGTGATGAAGTGATTAAAGATGCCAATGGTGAAGTGGTTGAGCTTAAATGCTCGATTGATCCAGAAACTTTAGGCAAGAATCCTGAAGGTCGTAAGGTGAAAGGTGTGGTTCATTGGGTTTCTGCGACCAAAGGTGTCCCGGCTGAAGTTCGCATTTATGATCGTTTGTTTAACGAAGCCGCACCAGATGCTGATGATGACTTTTTGGCTCATCTGAATCCAGAATCATTAAAAGTGGTTCAGGCCGTGATTGAACCTGCTTTGGCACAAGCAAAACCTGAAGATCGTTTCCAGTTTGAACGTGAAGGTTACTTTGTGGCGGATCAGCATGATCACCAAGCAGAAAAACCGGTGTTTAACCGTATTCTTGACTTGAAAGATAGCTTTAAAGCCGACAAGAAGTAACAGTAAAAGGGCCTAAATAGATTAGGCCCTTTTTAATTGGACATGATTAAAGCGGATTGACTTGGTAGAAATAAACCAATAGCACAATGAGTAAAACGGAAGCCAAGACTAAATACGTATTCAACGTATGAAAACTTTTGATGAATTTTAATATAACCATTTTTCTCAATCACAAAAATATTATTAATCGTTTGGCAATAACTGCATATTCCTTGAACAGTAGAGTGAATTAGATTTTCTTTCAATATTTCAGCTCTTATAGGGCTATATTTGTCCCAAAACGTATTTATTTTCTGTCTAAAGTGTATTTATTTATGTGTTCTAATTCATATTTTCTTATTTTTAGGCGTAAAAGAAGTGCTTTAAAAATTAAAGCACTTGAAATGAGTATGGTTAGGGAGGTTTTGAAAATTATGCGTTTGCTAAGTTATTTAAAAAGTGTTGCACGACTTTTGCAGTCTGTTGTTCCAGTTGCATGGCATATGCCAAATTATCTGCTCTGAGTTGAGGGATAGATAATCCGGCATGACGTATTTCACAGGTATGGCCAATCAGCCATTTTTCAAAATTCTGTCCGACCACTTCAAGATGGAATTGTAAGGCCAGAATATTATTGCCGACAGAAAAGGCCTGATTCGGATAGATTGCCGAACTTGCCAGTAATGTTGCATGCTCAGGTAAATCAAAGGTATCACCATGCCAGTGCAATACTTCTACATGCTCAAGTGATGCTAGCGGATTATTTGCAACCGCTTTGATCTCTAGCTGACTCCAGCCAATTTCCTTTTGCTGCCCTGCATAAACTTTTGCACCTAATGCATGTGCAATCAATTGTGCGCCTAAGCAAATGCCGAGGGTGGGTTTATTGGCTTTCAGGCGTTGTTTCAATCCGGCAATTTCATCGAGCAGAAAAGGATAATCTTCGGTTTCATATACCCCAATTGGTCCACCCAAGATTACAGTGAGGCCTTCATAATTCAGGGCCGGACTGAGATCATCGACACCTGCTTCAAAATACCGTACACGAAAACCGAGCTGATAAAAGACATCTTCTAAAGTACCCAGATCTTCAAAGGCAAGATGTTGAATCACATTGACGGTTTTCATAAAGGTGGACTTTGCCATTATCGCGTACCAAGGATGGATAGAGGAAACTTGTGCATCTTAAAACATTTATACCGCAGATGTCCTCATCCTGTCTCAAGTTGTAGCAAGAAGCGCATATTTTAAAGATATGCTCGTAGAATGGCCTGTTTGTTTGGAGTTATTGACTGCAAGGCAGATGCTCAGACGTTATCGTGACTGCTGAGCATCATAAGCTCATGTGATTATTTAATTTTTTCTGCCAGCCAGTCAAACAGTGCTTGATAGACTTTTTCCCGTACCGGTGGGGCTGAAAGCACAAGGTCATGTAAACCATTGTGAATCGCTAGAGTTTGTACATCACCTTTCATTTTTTTGGCATTCTGTGTCATATCTTTGACATCCAGAATGACATCACTCTGCTGTGCATCAATATCCCATTTTCTCGGATTGTTGGATTGATGTGAGTGCATGATCAAGGTTGGAACACTTAAGCTCACGCCTTGATGAATTTCTTTTTGTGCTTCGTGAATCGCGGTCACAAAGCTTAAATTCACAAAGGGCATGGTTTTCGGTTTCCAGTCTAAATTGAAATCCCATTCTCCATAGAAATCTTGATGTAAGCTTGGGGTGTACCATGGATTGAGACCACTTGGGAACTTCGCCTTTGGTAGTCTTTTACCAACTTCACTGAGCAAGGGAATGCCGAGTTTTTTCTCGAGGGTACTTTTGTAGAAATCATAAAATGGACTGTTGGCCCATACCGCTTTAATTAGACGGTGATCCGGATAATGTGCCGCATAAAGTGTCGCAATCAGGCCGCCAGTCGAATGCCCAGCCAATACCACCTGTTGATGATTTTCCTGACCAATGACTTCTAAGGCTTTGCTGATTTCGGCATCGTATTCGCGTAAATCAAGTACATAGTAGAATTTCTGATGGGGCAGTCTGGAACGACCATATTTTCTCAGGTCCAGTGCATAGAAATCATAACCATGCTGGTTAAACTGTTCTGCCATTTCTTTTTGAAAGAAATAATCGGCAAATCCATGAATATATAAAACTGCTTTTTTTGTGGTCTGAGCAGCTTTCTTGCGTACCAGCGTGGCTACAACTTTCCCATCATAATCATCAGCGAAATTCAAGGTCAGTTGCTGATAATCTTCACCTAGTATATCTGGCTGATAAGTATAAAGATTTGAAGTCGTCATTTTTATAGATCAAGTCTGAATTCATTAATAAATACCTTAAATGAAAACCTCTGGATGTCAACGTAAATATACGATCTCAGCAGTTGAGTCACGGATCATCATTTCATGTTAGAGCGCAGATTGGGACTGGATTGCATTTTTATTTTTACTAAAAAATCGTTAAGCTATGTGCTGTTGTTTTTGACTGAAGAAATTATGAAACAAGAGACTGCACTGAAGTTACTTAAAGCTGGGGAAAATGTTTTTTTGACGGGTTCAGCTGGTGCAGGAAAAACCTATACGCTTAATCAGTACATTCATTATTTAAAAGCACGTAAAGTTCCGGTTGCGATTACCGCATCGACCGGTATTGCGGCAACGCATATGAACGGGATGACGATTCATACCTGGGCGGGTATCGGGATTAAGGACAGCTTGAGTGATGATGATCTCAAGCGTATGAAAGAGCGTAAATATTTAAAAGAGCATTTGGAAAATGCCCAAGTTCTGATTATTGACGAGATTTCCATGTTGCATGCCAAGCAGCTAAATCTGGTGAATCAGGTCTTAAAATACTTTAAAGAAAGTGATGAAGCCTTTGGTGGCATTCAGGTGATTGTGGCTGGAGATTTCTTCCAGTTACCGCCTGTGGGCAGAAAAGATGAAAACAATCGTGATAAATTCTGTTTTATGTCCGATGCCTGGGTCGAAGCCAAATTCCGGGTCTGTTATTTAACTGAACAACATCGTCAGGATGACGAGATTCTTAACCAGATTCTGAATGCGATTCGGGCGCAAAGTATTCAGGACAATCATATCTCGGCCTTACATCAGTCACGCCAGCATGATATTGGGGAAACCTTTACCCGGTTGTACACGCATAATATGGATGTGGATAATATTAACTATCAGCATCTCAATGAAATCGACAACGAAAGTCATCAATTTAATGCAGTGCTGGACGGTAATGAAAAGTTAATTGAAACCCTGAAATCCTCAGTCCGTGCGCCAGAAGAATTGACCCTTAAAAAACATGCCAAAGTAATGTTCGTCAAAAATAACTTTGATATGGGGTATATCAATGGCAGCTTGGGCGAAGTCATTGGCTTTGAAGAAGATGATAAGCAAGGTATTTTGCCGAAAGTCAAATTGACCGATGGCACCACTTTCCTGGTTGAGCCAGAAACATGGTCAATCGAAAATGAAGCAGGTAAGGTGATTGCCAGTTATCAGCAGATTCCTTTACGTCTGGCTTGGGCCATTACCATTCATAAAAGCCAAGGCATGACGCTGGAAGCGGCAGAAATCAATTTAAGCCATACCTTTGAGAAAGGTCAGGGCTATGTGGCTTTATCCCGCTTAAAGTCACTGACAGGTTTGAAATTATTGGGCTTTAATGAGCAGGCACTGGAACTGGATAGTCTGGCCATTAAAGCTGATCGCCGTTTTCAGGAACTGTCTGCCGAAGCGGAAGCCAACTTTGAAAATATTGATCTCACGACCCAGCACAATGCCTTTATTCGTCATTGTGGCGGTACGCTGAACGCGACTGAAATCGCACGCAATGAGAAGAAAATTGCCAAAGGCGGCAAGCAGAATTACGCTGCTGCGACGTTAGATGAAACCCGTGCTTTATTTGAAGGCGGTTATGAAATTGAAGATATTGCGCATGAGCGTGGTTTAACGCCTGCCACGATTATCAATCATCTGGCGCGACTGCATAAGGAGCAGGGGCTGGATATTTCGGTGGCCAATCCTGGTGATGAAGTGGTTGAAGAAGTGCGCAAGATTTATAAACGCTTGCATAAGCGTAAAAATCCGGAACATTTTACCGATGATGGTGCAATCAAGTTGCGTCCCATCGTGGAAGCCACCAGCCCGCGTATGGCCTATGATCAGGTTCGTCTGGCTTTACTGTTTATTGAATAGGACAAATCAAACATGCCTCATCTCGTTGCCAACTATTCAGCCAATCTGACCGAACTGGATCAGCACACATTGCTCAGCAGTGTCAATTCGGCATTGATTGCAACCCAGCTGTTTAGCCCGAATGATGTAAAGTCGCGTATTTTTAAAGATGAGGCCTTTTTGATTGGAATGGGCGAAACGCAAGATGCCTATATCCATTTAAAGCTGTATTTGCTCAGCGGTAGAACTGCGGCACAAAAGCAGGATTTAGGCAGCATCTTATTGGCGATACTGGAACAAAAGACCTATCTGCCAGTAGAGAATCAATCACCGTTACAGCTATGTGTGGAAGTAATTGATATGCCAAGCGAATATTATTTTAAGGCAAGCATTTAATTTTATCTGAATCAACTGCACTTGAGTGCACAGGTGAAGTTGATTCATTTTTGAATAAAAAATATTCCTGATTTTTTAGACTTATCCGTACAGTGAGCTATGTTTTTATTTTCTCAGATGATTTTGTTCATGGGCAGAAAAGCTGGTAAGGGCGTAACATTAAAAATATAGACAAGTATGTATGCTGTTTATAAAATGCGCGAAATTTTATTAAATAATCTATAAAAAGATGCTGAAAAATATCTTTCAAGCTTTAGAGACTTTAGGGCTGAACGCGCAAAAACGTGCGATCCATGCTCAGTTCTCCAACTCATCTTTAAATGATCAAGTATTCTTACAATATGTAGAAGGCACTCATCAGCTCAATCAGGGCATTGAGCTTCAACTGCTCTGTCTTTCGACCAGTGCCGTCATTCCATTAAAAAGTTTTATTGGCAGTCAGGTTGCCATTGATATTGTGACTGATCGCGCTGAACTGACCCGTATCACCGGTATCGTGACCCAGGCTGATGTTGGTGCGAGCGATGGTTCGCTCACCCTGTATAAACTCGGCGTACAAGACCCGACAGCTTTATGGACGCATCGACGTAATAGCCGTGTATTTATGGCCAAATCAGTTCCAGATGTCATCCAGACCATCTTTAAGGAATGGCAGTCTAAAAGTCCGTTATTTGCAGCCAGTTTGACTCTGGATGTCAGCGGACTTAGCAAAGACTATGATGTCCGTCCTTTTATTATGCAGAGTAATGAAAGCGATTATGACTTTCTGACCCGTTTGATGCGGAGTGAAGGGATTAACTGGCTGATTGATGAAGCCCAGTTAAAAGTTGCCAGCTCAAGTGAGCAGATTCAGGCCCAGAAACTCAGACTGATTGATGATAATAGTCAATATAACGCTTTGGATCGCCGTCATATCCGTTTTCATCGCAGTAGCGCCACGGAAACACAGGACAGTATCACGGCATTCGTCGCCCAGCGTACATTACAACCTGGCGCGGTCCATGTACAACGTTGGCAGGCCGATGCTTTGGAACAGGAAGAAGGTGCGGGTAGTGTTCAGAGTAAGCATCAACATAGTGACCAACATGATAACCAGCAACTGGCGCTGGAACAGGCATGGCATTTTTCACCGGCCTGGATTCAGGACCTGAATGGTGAAGATGGCACCACCAAAGCAGGCAATGCCCAGATCGAAAAACTGAATCAGAATTTAGGACAATACTACGATGCTCAGGCCAAGCAGTTTGTTGCAAATTCGACAGTTCGGGATGCGCAGGTCGGTTACTGGTTTGAATTGAATGAACATCCTGAAATTGATCAGCATCAGGGCGCAGACAAAGAATTTTTAATTACCTCAAAACGCTTTTATAACCAGAATAATTTACCCAAGGACCTGACAGATCAGGTTCATGCCTTACTTCAGCACAGTCATTGGCCGTTAAAAGGCTTGAGTGCAGCACAGGCCGACGAACGTCAGGCAAATCAGCTGACGCTACAACGCCGTAATATGGCATTGGTGCCAGAATACAACCCTTTGCAGCATCGACCAGCAGCCCATCCACAACGCGCTCGCGTGGTGGGACCGAGTGGTGATGAGATCCATGTAGATGAATGGGGACGCATTAAAGTCCGCTTCCTGTTTACCCGTACAGAGGACCATAGCCACGATGGTGGTGCAGGGGCAAACGACAACGACACCGATTCAGCCTGGATCGATGTGCTGACGCCGTGGGCAGGTGAAGGTTATGGTGCACGTTTCTTGCCACGTATCGGTGAGATTGTTGTGATCAACTTCTTTGACGGCAATATTGATCGTCCCTATGTGGTGGGGAGGATTAATGAAGCAAAACGGAGTCCAACCAGGTTTGACAATGCCGGCAAGCTGCCAGATACCAAGAAACTGGCAGGAATCAAGTCTAAGGAATATCAAGGTGAAGGCTTTAACCAACTGCGTTTTGATGACACCACGGGACAAATCAGTGCACAACTACAAAGCAGTCATGCTGCCAGCCAGCTGAATCTCGGTAAACTGAGCCACCCAAAGGACAAGGCTGAAAGTGAGGACCGTGGTGAAGGTTTTGAACTGCGTACCGATCAATGGGGAGCCCTACGTGCAGGGCAAGGTTTGTTGCTGAGTACGCAGAAACAGGATCAGGCGCAAGGCGAGCATCTTGATGCACAACCTGCCAAACAGCAGCTTGAAGGTAATCAAAGCAATGCCAAAGCCTTAAGCGAAGTTGCCAAGAACCAACAGACTGACGAAATTGAATCGGTTGAACAATTGAAAGCATTTGCCGAACAGATAGAAGCAAAAATTGCCAGATTTAATAAAGCTTTATTGCTACTGAGTTCACCGGCGGGGATTGGCCTGAGTACCCATGAAGATATTCATGTTTCTGCGGATGGACAGATTAATCAGCTGGCGGGCGATAGCATTAACCTGAGCACGCAAAAGAACCTGATTACGCATGCGCAAAATCGAATTAGTCTGTTTGCGGCACAGAATGGGATCAAGCAGGTGGCTGCGAAAGGTAAGTTTGAAGCGCATGCCCAATCGGAGGGTATGGATTTACTGGCCAAGCAAGGCATCCAGATTATCTCGACCGAAGATCGTATAGAAATCACCAGTCCAAAAGAAATTGTAATTACAGCGGGTGGTTCGCAAATCAAGCTCAATGGCTCAGGGATTTTTCCGACCACAGGTGGCAAGTTTGAGGTGAAGGCGGGGCAGCATTTGTTTATGGGCGGGGCGAATGTTCAGTTAACACCAATAACTTTACCAGGCGCTGATATAAAAAATTGGATTGAATTAGATTATCTTGACCCTGAAACAAGAAAGGGTATCGCAAATAATGGCTATAAAATTTTCTTCAAAAATGGAACAACATTAGCAGGAAAACTAGATGCTAATGGATTTGCTAGGCATGAAAATGTACCACCTGAAACGATAAAAAAAGTAGTATATGAAACTCAAGAAGGTAAAGAAAAAATTGCCAATCCATTAGAAGAGTTATTAGAAATTGAAGACGACTCATCAATCCGTAGTTATGGGGATGTAAATAATGGCGAATAGTATTCCTAATGCTACGCAAGCTAGAGATGCATTGGCTTGGATGACTGGTGAACAAAAAGATATTCAAGAGGAAAAAAGTATATGGGAGTGGATGGTAGAAGCCATTGAAGGAGACTTCAATGATAATCGTAGTACAGGGCAAATTGTATTTGATGCTGCAATTTCCATGATCCCATTTGTGGATCAGATATGTGATGTCCGTGATTTAGTGGCAAATTGTAAGAAGTTAAATGAAGATATTTCAGATCAGTGGGCTTGGGTCGCTTTAGCACTTACTTTAATTGGTTTATTTCCAAGCCTAGGGAGTTTGGTTAAAGGGGTCCTAAAAATATTCTTCTTGTTTGTAAGGCGAAGCGGGGGCAAAGCCGTTGTTAAAGCTGTCGATTCAGCTATGACATGGGTTATTACTTTTTTAAGAAAAAAACAAGTACAAGATTATATTAAAAAATATCTACCGAACGTAGATATTCTTATTTATTTAAAGAATGAAATTATAAAAGTAAAAAATAAGCTTAGTGCAAAGGAGTTGTTGGCTGCTTTTGACCGAGGAATTCAGCTATTGGATAACTTAACAAATAAGGCCAAATATATTCCTGGTCTAAAAGATAAAATTAGAAATACTGTCGCTATTGTGAGAAAAATTAGAAATGCTGCTGATGCCCCATTGGCAAAAGCTTTGGCACCACTTAATGATGCTTTAGCAAGAGTTATTTATAGATTAGATATGGAGTCATATCTACAAAGAACAGCAGTGAGAAATACTACTAATGTTCACTTTAGAGGTACATTACCGGAAGCGCGTGCCATTACTTTAATGCGTACTAAAAAGCCACGTCCAACTTGGTTAAGCAAAGGAAGTATGAAAAATAAGCCATTGAGACCTAGTGACTATAGAAGTGATATAGATAAAAAAGTCAAAGAAGGATATCCTTCTTTAGCTGACTATAATATTGAATCTTTTAGTAAAATATCTGCAGATATTATTTCAGGACCTGCCAGATTATACCGGGTAACTTCACCTGCAAATGGTGCGTTTGGTGAGTGTTGGGTTACAGAAGAAGTCTTCGTTAAAATTAAGAATAGTCCTGATCCGAAAGCGGCTTGGCGAAAATATTTAGCGGTTTGGCCAGACTGGAATGCGAATGGGCAGTTTGTAATTTACGATATTCCTGTTGGTCAATCTATTAAGGTATGGCGAGGCCCAGCTTCAAGTCAGACAAAAGATGCTTTAAGAAAAGAAACCTATCATTTAGAAGGGGGCTGGGAGCAGATTATTTTTAGAAAGGGAGAGTATGATGATACCTTCTACTACCCTATAGATAGTTACGGACGTTTATCGCTTAAATCCCCAAAAAGTCGAGATGCTTATAATAGTCTGTCTCCAGCCGAGAAAGCGAAATATCAGGCAGTTCGAAGCAAAATTAAAGAACCGAATCTTCATGGTCCTTATGATACGAATTGGGGAATGACGGATTTTGATGAGCAGTTAAAAGATGTCAGAATTGGTCTTCCAAATATATCTGGACAAGTTATTAATAGATAAAATTAAGAGATTGTTATAATGCAGAATACAGAACAGCAATTGACTCGTTTTCAAAAGCAATCAATTGCTTTGTTATATTATTTTACTTCACGGCCTTATTTGGAAATGTTGCTGACCAAACTGGAAGATTTGATTCAGTATACTGGTGGTGTAATTGATTTGGCTGATCAGCAGTATCGTGACCGTGTTCTATTGCAAGAAGGTTGGGGAATGGGTGATACCTCAGCCAATTGGAGTACCTATGCTTTCCCATCTTTACTCGATTTTAGAATAGGGTTAATTAGAATAATTGAAGAAACAAAATTAGATGAATATGGTTGGACACCTGCATATAATACAGCACGTATGTTGGGCGAGTTTCGACCTAATTGGATGTCAGAAGAAGAAGAAGCTGATTTTAAAATGCGTTTTGATGAATTATATAGATTATGTAGTTATTATGATTCTTGTGTTAAGCCTCCAAGATCATGGACTTTATATAGTTTATTTGAAGTGATTAAAGAGCTTGGAATTTTTGATCATAAAGTCCCAAAGCTTAGAGTTCATACAGATATACGTATAAATAGTGAGGAATCTATTTATAGGACGGGCGTTTATATCCCTGTAGGCGATCAATTGGGTACACCACAATTTGCTTGGACTTACCGTGATGAAAGTGGTTTTGAGGGTGGGCAATTGGAAGAATGTGAAACATTAAATGCTTTAGGTAAGAAGTTATTTTCTAAGTTTAATGAATATACAGCCTGGACTCCATCTGAAGAACTAAGAACATTCGCAATTGAAAATATTAAAAAGAAGAAAATAGATGACGATTTTGGTTATGTAAAGTTTGATTATGACACCCAATTAAGATTAGCCCCAGAGCTGATTGCAAGAAATGCATTTACTGGCTTTGACTGTAGTTGGTACTTTGTTGAATTGGTTGATGGTGAGTTTGAGGATATTGGTGGAGAGGAGATAGATGTTTTTGCTACACCTGATTTAAAAGTTATAGGTGGCGAGCTATGCCCAAGAACAGGTTATTGGATTTTATCTAGCCAAAAGGAGAAGCGCTTGTATTTTACTAAGGGAACATTAATTCCGAAATATAATAAAGACTGGGGTGAGGAATATTGGATCTTTGATGGTGAAGAATAACTAATATGCCCTTCTGGGCATTTAAAATTTTGAGATTTATATAATTCAAATGATTGATTTAAATAAACTAGAGCTATTTCCAAGGGAAATCTATTTATTAGAGCAATTTCTTTCTTATGATTATTACTATAAAACGGTAAAGTTATGGGAGGAGCTGATTCAATATGCTGAAGGATTATTAGTCAAATATAGTGCTCATTTAGCACCCGATCATCGTGCCCAACATCCATCCCATCAAGCCGACTATGTGTGGGGAACCATCGTACTACCAAATTTTAAAGGAGTCCTCCATCATTTAGTTGATGGCTTGGATGACTTAAAAGAGGGCTTTTTGCCTATATTAAGAAGAATGAATGGCATTCGTAATGCTCTTATTGCTCAATGGAGAGATTATCCCTATGACTGGATGGATCATGTTGAAAAAGGCTCGGCTGCTATTTATAAAGCTAAACAGGATATTGTATCAATAAGAGCTAATAATACCTTTATTGCAAGTGATTACTATGACTCGCAATGGGACTATAAAGATCTATTAAAAAATGATCTATATAAAAGAAATGTGGGTATAGAGTATCCTCCAATATTACCTAAATATTATTTAAATCCTAATATAAGTGTAAAAACTGATGAACCAATTATGGTGACAGGTTTTTATCGATCTACTGAACCATATTCAGCATGTAAGTTTCTGATACATGAAGAAAAAATGTCAGCTAAGCATCCTGAAGACTGGAAATTAGCTCCAGCGGTTCAGTGTTTTAAAACGAATCCTGACCTTTTTACGACACCAGATACAATTGAAAATTCAGAAGAAG